>JBARIF010000388.1:0-2595 GCA_049799615.1 Terriglobales bacterium | reverse complement strand
GCTGCCTTCTGTTCGCTGCTCGCGCTCTCGGCCGCAGCCGCTTTTTGCTGGGCCTCGACGGCGGCAGACTGGGTCTGCTGCAACTGCTGCTGCGCCTGTTGCCAGGCTTGATCTTTTTGTTGAACTTCCTGCCGTAACTGCTCAATCTGCTGCTGTTGCGCTGCGATAGCGTCGCGGAGCGACTGCACATCCTGAGCCGTCACCGCCGGTTCAGCCGGCTTGGCTTTCCGCGTTTTCGGTTTAGTGGCGGTCTGCGCCAACAGCGTTCCAGCCAACAGCGGAACCACGCACCATCTGAGAACGGACTTCATTCATTTCTCCTTTTCCCTCTTGCCCTTGCAGAGGTCCCACAGAATGAGTTTGTACCGCAGCACCACAGGCGTTTCCGCCACACTGACTTCATGTTGTAACGAACACACCAAGGCTGGACGCGAAGGGCCGGGGCCCGTTAAGTCCGTAATACTTGAGTAACGTCACTTTTACTTCCACAGTGTTACGGGATGGTTACAACAACGTGAAAATCTGATGAATCAGCCCTGCAGACTGCCCTGAACAAGAGCTTAATCAGCCACATTATTTTGGGGAATTCCGAAAGAAGAAAGAATGGCTCCTCAGGTAGGACTCGAACCTACAACCCCCCGGTTAACAGCCGGGTGCTCTGCCATTGAGCTACTGAGGAGTGTTGCGGGACGCACCATGGGAGACGCGTCGGTATTCATATTAACATCCACTTCGGCTGGCTCAAAACTGACGGGTGCGGTTTTTGATACCCTATTCGGCGGGCCTGCTTTTCTGCAGTCCTGCGAGGTGCGTTTATGCCAGGAGGTTTTCGTTTGCTCTGGATTGCTGCTGGTTTGTCTCTGATGGCAGGCTTAGCGTGGGCGGGGGACAGCTCCGCTGCCAGTACGACCTCGCCGGCGGGGCCTCCCAAGGCCAAGGTAGATACGGTTGTGGACACCATCCATGGCCACAAGATCGCCGATCCTTACCGCTGGCTGGAGGATGCCAACAGTCCGGACTCGCAGGAGTATGTGCGGGAGGAGATGGCTTACACCCGCAGCCTGCTGGATCCGCTGCCCGGGCGCGATCGCATTCACGAGCGGCTCACCCAGCTTCTTTCCATTGGCACGATCGGGACGCCGCAGATTGGCGGGCCCTACTTTTTTTATACCCGGCGCGAGGGCGCGCAGAACCAGCCGGTCCTGCTGGTGCGCGAGGGTCTTAGCGGAAAAGACCGGGCGCTGGTGGACGCCAATAAAATGTCCGCCGACGGCACCGTCGCTCTCGACTGGTGGTTCCCCTCTGACGACGGCAAGTACGTGGCCTATGGCACCTCGGCCAGCGGCTCGGAAAACAGCACCCTCTACGTGATTGAGACCGCCACCGGCAAGCTGCTGCCCGACACCATTCCGCAGGCCCGCATCGCCCAAGTCGCGTGGAAGAAAGACAACTCCGGCTTCTACTACGGACGCAATCCCAAGAAGGGTGACGTGCCCGAGGGCGACGAAGTTTACTATCTGCACATCTTTTATCACCAGCTCGGCAGCGATCCTGCCAAAGATCCCCTGATCTGGGGCGAGGGCCGCAAGAAGGAAGAGATCCTGGTCTCGCAGCTGCCCGACGACGACGATCGCTGGCTGCTGCTGACTTCATACGAAGGCTCAGCCGGCAAGAACCAGCTTTTTCTTCAGGACCTGAAAGCCGGCACGCCACCGGTGGAACTGACCAGCGGCAAGGATTTCCAGTACAGCGGCGAGATCTTCCGGGGCAAGCTTTACATCACCACCAACGAGGACGCGCCCCACTTCCGCCTGTTCGTGGTCGACGCGGCCAATCCCGCCCGCGCCAACTGGAAGGAAATCATCCCCGCGTCGGACGGCATCCTGAAGGGCGCCGGAATCGTGGACGGAAAGATCATCGCGCAGTACGAGAAAAACGCCAGCTCCGAGCTCAAGCTTTTCGATCTCGAGGGCAAGGCGCTGGGGGACATCGAACTGCCCGGCATCGGCTCGATCGAAGGGCTGGGCGGGAAGTGGGACCGCAAGGAAGTCTTCTTTGGCTTCCAGTCGTTCACGGTGCCGCCGTCGGTGTATCAGGTGGAGCTGGCTTCGCGAAAGACGTCACTGTGGGACAAGGTAGCCACGCCCGGCATCGATCCCTCCGGGTATGAAGTGAAGCAGCTCTGGTTCCACTCGAAGGACGGCACCCGGGTGCCGATGTTCGTCTTCCATAAGAAAGGAATCAAACTCGATGGCAAGAACCCGACGCTGCTCACCGGCTACGGCGGCTTCAACGTAAGCCTGACGCCCAGCTTTTCCGGCGCGCGTTATCTCTGGCTGGAGCATGGCGGCGTGTACGCAGTGGCCAACCTGCGCGGCGGATCGGAATTCGGCGAAGACTGGCACCGCGCCGGCATGCTGGACAAGAAGCAGAATGTTTTCGACGACTTCATTGCCGCCGCCGAATTTCTGATCTCGGACAAGATCACCGACAAGGACCACCTGGCCATCCAGGGCGGCTCCAATGGCGGCCTGCTGATGGGCGCGATGATCACGCAGCGTCCTGACCTGTTTCGCGTGGTGGTCTGCCAAGTCC
>JBARIF010000387.1:0-1715 GCA_049799615.1 Terriglobales bacterium | reverse complement strand
GATCTGGCTGCCGCACAACAGGAACTGGCCCAGAGCCAGCACGAGGCCAGCACGGCGGCCCAGGCTTTGGCCGAACTGGAGCGTCAGCAGGAACAATCGCGGGTCGCGATTGTCGAGGCCGTTGCCGCCGCCTCCGCTCTACGCAATCAGCACACCCAGGTAGAAGAGCGGCTGGCGGGAGTCGATCGTGAGGCGCAGCGTTTGCAGGCTGAAATGGCCGCCGCCCATTCTCAGATGGAAGCCTTTGGAGGACAGCGCGGCCAGTTGGGACTGGAATTTGAAAGCGTGTCGCAACGCGTTTCCGGATTGACCGAGGAGTTGCGTCTGACGCGGCAGGCGCTCGATGCCCGCCGTCATGAAGAGTCTGAAGCCAAGAATCACCTGGACAGCCTGCGCGCCGAGTACGCCTCCGCCATCGGCAAGAAAGGCTCGCTCGAGGCAGTCATCGCCGAACATGGCTACTCCACCGAGTCGGTGCGCCGCCTCTTTCAATCGGGCGTCATGCAGGGCGGAATGGCTCCAGCCGGTGTGCTGGCCGATTTCCTCGAAGTGGAGACGCGCTACGAGGGCGTGGTCGAAGACTTCCTGCGCGACGAACTGAACTATATCGTAGTCAAGTCATGGGACGCCGCGGATGAAGGCCTGCGTCTTCTCCGCACCGACGTGGATGGCCGTGCGACCTTCCTGGTGCATCCCGAGGATTCGCAGGCGAAGTTCTCCTTCGCGATTGACGAAAACGCGCACCATTTGCAGCCCGAACGGCCGATCGTCCCATTGAAGAATGCCATCCGCGTGCTCAACGGCTTTGGCCGGTCGCTGGAAGTCATCCTGCCCAAACTGCGCGACGGCTACATCGTTCCCGATCCCACCTTCGCCCGCGAACTGGCTCTCGAAAATCCCGATGCGTTCTTTCTCTCGCAGTCCGGCGAATGCTTCCACAACGTGACCGTCACTGGCGGCAAGCAGCGTGCCGAAGGCCCACTCTCCATGAAGCGCGAGCTGCGCGATGTGCTGCGCCAGCTGGGAGAACTGGAGCAGGGGTTGCGCCACGAAGAAATGCGCGTGCTGACATTGGGCCGCGAGATCAAAGATCTCACTTCCCTTCTGGACCGTCTGGAAAGCGAAAAGCGCGAAGCGGAAAAGCAGGCCATGACATCGGGCCACCTGCTGCAGCAACTGGAATCGGAGTTCAGTCGCGCCAGCGAACGCCTGCAGATCTCGCAGCAGGAACTGCATTGGCTGGACGCTGAGCGCACGGAAAAAGGATCACTGCTCGACCAGCTGCGGATGCAGATTGCCGCAGCCGAGCAGCAACGCGTCGAACGGGAACATTTCGCGGCCGCGGGACAGGAGCAACTCGCCAGCCTGCGCGAGCGCCGTGACCAGGCTGCACAGGACGCATCGCAACGACTGGCCCGGGTGGCCACGCTCGAAGAACGGCATCGCAGCGCCACTGTCGGCCTCGAGCGAATCGAACTGCTGGTTACTGAAATGATCGAGCGAGTGGTAGCGCTGCGCCTGCAACTTGAATCCTCGGCCGCGGAGAAACTGCGGCGCGAAACCGAGAACCAGGAGATCGCCGTCCGCCTGGTGGATTTTGACTCCGAGCGCAACGCGTGTGAGACCCGCGACGGCCTGCTGCAGGTCGAGTCGGAGCAGGGCCGCGCCCGCCTGTCGGAGATTGACCAGGCACTCCATCACGCCCGCCAGGGGCT
>JBARIF010000386.1:0-1623 GCA_049799615.1 Terriglobales bacterium | reverse complement strand
AGTTTATAACACAGTAGTACTAGAGAAAATCAACCAGTTGTGAGATGCTCAGAGTCCGGGTAAGCGAACCGAACGAACTCCAATAAAGTCCATGACCGAATCGGACGACGAACTCTTACAGCGGGCGCGAGAATCGCCAGAAGGTGATCTGCGCGCTTTCGAGCAGCTTGTCCGGCAATACCAGAAGAGGATCGTGGCTGACTGCCGCCACATCATACGTGACGGAAACAATGCGGAGGACCTCGCCCAGGAAGTTTTTGTGAAGGCGTACTTCGGATTGAACAATTTTGAGGGCCGCTCTTCCTTTCGCCACTGGCTCCAACGTATCAAGGTGAATCACTGTCTGAACTACCTAAAGAAAGAGCAGGGCAAGACGCTGGTAAGCATCGAGGACGATGATGTACGCGATAACAGAGAATTGAGGGTTCCCGCAACCGCTGACAGGGACGCTGAGGCTATGAGTGACCGCCAGTTGATAAGCAGAATCTTGGATTCCATGTCAGCGACTCTTCGAATACCACTGATTCTTCGCGATGTGGACGAACTTTCCTATGAAGAGATTGCCGTTGCTCTAGGGATCAATCTGTCCGCCGCAAAAATGCGCATCAAGCGGGCTCGGGAAGAATTTAGGCGCCATTATCAAGAGTATGCGGAAACCGCCGAGCGACAAGAGACAGCATGAGCCCAGATTCTGACAACGCGAATTTACTCCCCATCGATGACCAGGAATTGGGAGAGCCAATAGCCGCCCTACTAAACCTGGAACAGGAAACTTCTTCCACGTTTCTGAACCTTGTCAGGAGAAAGATCTACCGTCGCACAACGGCCTCGCAGGTCGCGGCCTTCTCTTGGAACGTTCCCAGGATGATTCTTGGAGAGTTCTGGAACATGCTAGTCCAATTTTTCAATCCCCGTGCAACTCAGAAGGGAGGACGACCATGAGGGAGAAGCTGCAGCAGTCGTTCAGCCATCTTCTCGACTCAGTTATTGCTGCCACGCCCAAGGTTGCAGTCGGCATATTGCTGGTCATCGTGGGGGCCGCCGTGGCCAAGTTGGTGGAATTAGTGTTGCGCTTCATTCTTGTGCGAGTTCGATTCGATAGCCTGGTGGAAAAGGCAGGCGTCGACAAGGCACTGCAGAGGATCGGTCTTCGTCAGCAACTGAACGTGTTCATCCCGCGGCTCGTGTATTTCTTGACACTTTTCTTGCTCGCCAAGACGGCTTCGGATGCATTGGGGCTGGTGGCCATCTCGAATGCCATCGGATCTTTCTTCTCTTATCTGCCGAACATTATTGCGGCACTATTGCTTTTGATTCTTGGCAGCACTGTTGGGCAATTTGCCGGACAGATGGTAGCGCAGTCTGCGGAGAGCTCCGGAATCGACTTTGCTCCTTCTCTAGGAAGGCTGGTCTCGGGACTCATTCTTTTTGTCGTGGCCATGATGGCTATCGCCCAACTCAAGATCGACACCGAAATGGTCCGGATTGTGACGAGTTTCCTCCTCGGCGGAGCGGCCCTTGCTTTCGGAATGTCGTTCGGACTAGGCACCCGCGATGCCGTGCGCAACATGGTAGCGGGCCTCTACGCTCGGAAGTTCCTGAAAATGGGGAAGAAGCTAGAGG
>JBARIF010000385.1:0-13890 GCA_049799615.1 Terriglobales bacterium | reverse complement strand
CCCGCCGGGAGCGCCGGCGCCAGTTCGCAGACTGCAGTCAACTGCTACCTGGCTGCGGTGCCCGGCGCCAGCATCGCCGATTTCGCCGGCAACGGCCTGGATTCCGGCGGTCAGTTTCTGGCCGGCGCTCCGGCGTCCCTGTTTGGTTTGACTCCGGATACTGGCGCGGCCTTTGCCGGAATCAATCCGCTGGTGGGACGCAACACCATGTTCTTCCCCGCCGGCCGCTCGCTCTACAGCGGCGTGCAGGTCGCACTGCGTACTCACGTGACCAATCCGGTGCGTGGAGTGGTAGGCGGGACTTTGCAGATTGCCTACACCCACTCCAGTTTCCGCAGCAACATTGCGGGAGGGCTGGGCGAGCAGGACCTGCTGCCCCTGGCGGCGGATTTCAATCACCCGACCTCGTTCTTTGGCTCCGCATCGCAGGATCGCAAGCACCAGTTTTCCCTGGGCTCCGTCCTGGATCTGCCCCATGGCATCCGCCTGGGCCTGATAGCGCAGCTGGCTTCGCCTTTGCCCCAGACTCTTTTCCTTCCCTCTAGTGGCGGAGTAGGAGGAGAGATTTTCCGTACTGATGTGAGCGGCGACGGCTCCTTCGGCGGGCAGAGCCAGACTGGTGCTGGTTCCTACGGCGATATTCTGCCGGGAACCAACATTGGAGCGTTTGGACGCGCGGTCACGGCCAGCAAGCTCAACACGGTCATCCAAAACTATAACTCCAATTTCGGCGACCGGCTGACCCCCGCCGGCCAGGCGCTGGTCAATGCCGGTTTGCTTTCGCGCTCCCAATTGCTGCAACTGGGTGCGGACTCGCCGACCATCGCTGCTGCTCCCGCAGGAAACGTAAGCCTGTCCTGGCTGCGCACCGTGGACTTGACCCTGGCCCGCCCCTTCAAGTTTGGAGACCGCTTCGTTCTGGAGCCCAGCGTGTCGGCCTTCAATGTTTTCAACTTCGCCAACTTCGATGGTCCCGGCAACCGTTTGACTGGAGCGCTGAACGGGACGCTGGGTTCGGTGAACGGCACCGTGGCTTCAGAACGGGCGACTAATCGCATCGGTCCAGGGTCGGGTGTGTTTTCGCTGGCTGCGCCGCGCCAGTTCCAGTTCGGAGTAAGGCTTACTTTCTAGCGACGGGGTTTGCGCGGTGCCTCTTGGACACTTAGAGTCCACGTCAAAGGCGTCGGACATGAGTGTCCGACCAACACTGGCAGCGTGTAAGATATCGGCTATGCCTTTTCAAGGACAAGGATCGCCCGGCGCTTCCCGCAAGGGAAGGCCCGCCCCGCCCGAGCAAACCTCGGAGGAGGCCGCATACCTGAAGTTACTGGGAGAAAAACAGAAGCCGGTCAGCATCAAGCTGGCGGACGGTGAAGTAGTCCGCGGCTGGATCGAGTACTACGACAAGAATATGGTCAGGCTGACTCGCGAAGACCAGCCCAACCTGTTTATCTTCAAGCACGAGATCATGTACATCGCCGAAGACGGCGCCAAGCGCAAGTAGGGCCAGGGCCGCGCGATTGTAGATTCTTGATTTCAGATTTCAGAGCCACGAATGTCGTGCCTCGGATCTCGGCGACTGGGCATAAATCTTCAGTCTAAAAATCTGAAATTGCATTCTGTAATCCCAGGCTGATCACCGGTGGCCATGACTCAAACTAACCCCGACAGTTTTGTCCCTGCGATGACCGAGATTGCCCGCGAAGCCGGCGCTTTGCTGATGGGATATTTCCAGCAGCATGTGAAGGTGGAGTACAAGGGCGATGCGGACCTGGTCACCGTGGCCGACCGCAAGTCCGAAATCCTGATCCGGGAGCGCATCAAGGCGCGTTGGCCGAGTCACGATATTCTCGGTGAAGAACAGGGCCTGGTCGATACCGGCAGCGACTATCGCTGGTTCGTTGACCCGCTCGACGGCACCACCAACTTCGCCCATGGGTTTCCGGTGTTCTGCGTTTCGCTGGGTCTGCAGCACAAGGACCGGCTGATCGCCGGCGTGGTGTACGACCCTACGCGCGACGAACTGTTCTCGGCCGAACAGGGAAGCGGCGCCTGGCTGAGTCAGCAACGGACCGAGGTTTCGAGGACCCAGGCTTCGAAGATCCAGGTTTCGAAGATTGCGAACCTCTCCGAATGTCTGGTGGCCACCGGCTTTCCCAGCCACAAGCGGCACAAGAATCCGAATATTCACTTCTATCACCAGATCACTTTGCGCACCCACGGCGTACGGCGTGCAGGTTCGGCGGCGCTCGACCTGTGCTGCGTGGCCAGCGGACGGTTCGACGGTTTCTGGGAGTTCAACCTCAATCCCTGGGATACAGCCGCGGGGGTACTGATTGTCGAAGAAGCCGGTGGCAAAGTGACGGATTTCAAGGGCGGGCCGTTCCAGCTCAATAGCCGTGAAACCCTGGCCTCGAATGGTTTGATACATCCCGCGCTGCTTCACGAATTTGGAGAAATTTTCGCGGGGCGGGGCCTGGAACCCCTGCCCGACGTTCAGGAGTATCGAAAGTAGGCGAGGCAACGCCAGGGTAGGCCGGGTGCCATAAGTGGCGGAGAGGTCAAATATGAATCGGAAAGCCGCAATCATGGTGCTCGCAGTCGCGGTCGCGGCATCATTCCGAGTGGCATCTGCGGGCGACAAGCCGGCCGCGGTTGACCCTGCCTACCAGCAGTCATTCGAGAAATGGAAAAACGAACTGGTGGAGGATCTCAAACAGGAATGGCTGCCTCTGGCCGGGCTGTTCTGGCTCAAGCCGGGTGAGAACAGCTTTGGCACGGATCCGAAAAATGCCATCGTTTTTCCCAAGGGTCCAGCCCGCGCTGGATCATTCACGCTGCAAGGCAAGACTGTGACGGTGAAGTTCGCTCCCGACGCTAAAGCAATCATCGCGGGGAAGCCGGCCACCACAGCCGAGCTTCAGCCGGACACGGCAGGCGATCCGACGGTGGTCGAGCTGGGGAATTTGCGGCTGCATGTGATTATTCGCGGCGAGCGTGTCGGCATCCGGCTGAAAGATCTTGACAGTGACGCTGTGCGCCAATACCATGGCGCGCAATTCTTCCCCCTGGACTTGTCGTATCGCGTGACCGCAACCTTCCTGCCTGCCGACGGCAAACAGACGGTCGAGGTTCCCAATGTGCTGGGCGATGTCTCCGCGACTCCGATTGCGGGCACGGCGGTTTTCAACATCAATGGTCAGGAGATGAGGCTGACCGATCTCGGCGGCGACGCCGCAAGTGGCCTGTTCTTCGTGTTCAGCGACTCCACCAGCAAGACTGATACTTATCCCGGTGGCCGGTTCCTGAAGACGAGTCCCGTGACCAACGGCACGGTGGTGCTCGATTTCAATCGCGCCTACAATCCGCCCTGCGCGGTTACGCCCTATGCCACTTGTCCGCTGGCGCCCAAGGAAAACCGGTTGAGCGTAGCCATTCCTGCAGGAGAAGAGTACGACCACAAACACGGCCACCATTAGGCCGCAGCTTCAGGGTGGAGCAGCGCTTTTGAGCGCTGTATTAGATGCCATCTCGCCAGACGGGTTTAGCCGCTGAGGTACGTGGCACTTTCCCCGCCCTATTACCGAGGCCCCGGCGGTAAAATAGGGATGTGATTACCTCGCTTTTCGATCGCAAGATCTACAAACGCCCTGACCAAGTCCGCCTGCACGGGCGCATTCTTTTCCTCACCGAAGACCCGCAACTGATCAGGCGCCAACTCGCCGGCGAAGACTTGCCCTGGGACAGCAGGAATCCCGCCAGCAATCCCAAGCTGCGCGACGACATTTCGACCGACGAGATCACGCCCGCGCATTACTGCTTTTACTTCGACGAAACCCTGGGCGAGATCCCGTACCTCGGCCTGAAATGCGGGGACGTGCTACCCATCGGACGAAGCGATGTAAGGAAAGGCGGCTTCGTTTGCGCCGTCAGCGGTAAGCGGCGAGGCAAAGGTTCCAGCCGGGAGCAATCGCCCTACGCCGAGATGTGCGCTGGGATCCAGCTGGTGATAGCCGAGAACATTGAGCGCATTTACAAACAGAACTGCCAGAACCTGGGCCTGCTCACCTCGACCAACTTTTCGCTGATCGACAAAGTTCGGGCGGGCGAGGAAATCCCGCTCACGGAATTTACCACCGGTGAAGACGAAATCACCCGGCAGGTGATCGAATACGGCGGCCTGTTTCCCTTCAATGTGGCCCGCCTGCAAAAGAAAGTTTTCCTCCCGCCCATCCAGACGGCGAATCGACCCATGACAGTGGCAGAAAAAATCTTCGCCCGTCACATGCTTGAAACCAGTGTTGGCGCGGGTGTCCCCGCCCGTACGGCGGAGCAGAGCTCCGCCAAGAATGTACCCGCTGCCGTAAGACCCGGCGACACCGGCTTCGCCCGTGCCGACCTCCGCTTCAGCCACGAATACGTCACGCCCATGGCGGCCATTTTCTTCGAACGCTACGTGGGCAAGGACGCCAAGGTCAACGACCCTTCCAGCATTCTGTTCTTCCGCGACCACCTGACCTTTCTTGACGAGGTGATTTCCGAGGAAAAAAAGAAGCTCGGCCTGCTCGACCTGGCCACCCAGCTCAAACTGAAGCAGCAAGACTTCGCCGCCCGGCAAGGAATCAAGCTGCATGGCGAGTTGAAAGACCGCAAGGGCTCGGAAGGCATCTGCCACTCCATCGTGCTGGAGAGCTACGCGCTGCCGGGACAACTCAACATCGGCTCCGACTCGCACACGCCGCACGTCGGCGCGATCGGATGCGTGGCCTTTGGCATCGGCACCACGGACGTTTTCAACTCCTGGATCACGAAAGACGTGCGGGTCAAAGTGCCGGAATCGGTGAAGATCATCATTCGCGGCAGGAAGCATCCCAATGTAACGGCTAAGGATTTCATCCTCAAAATTCTCAGCCTCGATTACGTGCGCAGCGGCAAAGCCCTGGCCAAAGTCATGGAATACGCAGGAGAAGCCATCGAAGAATTGAGCGTGGACGAACGCGCCACCATGACCAACATGGCGGCAGAAATCGGCGGCTTCACCGGCATCGTTGCGCCCGACCGCAAAGCGGTTGATTTCCTGGTGGAGCGCCGCGGCATGGACCGCAAGCAAGCCGAGTCCCTAATCGAAGGCCTGTACAGCGACCCCGGCGCCCAGTACGCCCACACCATCGAACTCGACGCCGCCGAGATCACGCCCATGGTGGCGACTCCCGGCGATCCTGGCAACGGAAAATACGTTCGGGAATTGCATACACCGGTCCCGGTCGAACTTGCGTACGGCGGCACCTGCACGGCCGGAAAGAACGAAGACATGGACATGTATGCCCGCGTCCTGGCCGATGCGCTGAAGCAGGGCAAGCGTGTGTCGGATTCGGTGAAATTCTATATTCAGTTTGGGTCCCAGGAGACGCGCGACTACTGTATTCGCAAAGGCTACCTGGAGATCTTTCAGAAAGCGGGCGCGCACGTGATCGAGCCGAGTTGTGGCGCCTGCATCAACGCGGGGCCGGGCGTGACCACGCGACCGGAACAGGTGGTGATCAGCGCGCAGAACCGCAACTTCCCCGGCCGCAGCGGGCCCGGACAGATGTATCTGGCCAGTCCGCTTACCGTCGCCGCCAGCGCCGTCGCCGGATACATCGTAGAGTACGAACCCAGCACGGAAAGAGAATTGGCGGCTGCCGGGCGTTAACCACCGATGTCATCCTGATGTGACGCGTGCGCAGGGTTTAAGTAGCGCCGACGTCCCCGGCGGCTGTCGTGTGGGCGTCTCGCCCACACCGCAGAAGCTCCCGCGCCACGCCACTGAGACAATCCTCAAACGTGGAAATAGTCATGCGTATGTTCGTAACAGTCACTGAGGTTTCCAAGATGGACTGCTAACACCTATGCAGTTGCAACAAGAAGTACCCGATGACCGGAGAAAGTTCCAGCTGAAGGATCTCAAAAAGGCCGAGCGCGAGACGCCCTCGGAACAGCCGGCGAGACGCCGGCGCTACGACAATCGATCCTCACCCGGTATTGTGCAAGCCTGCCGCGATGCCGTTGATAGTCGCCCCAAGTGCGTAGTCCAAGCCGTCGGCGCTGCCACCAGCTCGTTTGCGGCGCAGGAGTTCGACTTGCACCAGGCTCATCGGGTCCACGTAGGGGTTGCGCAAGCGGATCGAGCGCGCCAGCACCGGGTTACCTTTCAGCAGTTCCCCTTGATCGGTGACGCTCAGAACCATCCGGCGAGTGCGTTCAAATTCATCCACCAGCATCGCCCAAACCCGTTCCCGCAGGTCCACGTCGGGGACAAGTTCGGAATAGAGGCGGGCGATGGTCAAGTCAGCCTTGGACATGGCCAGCTCCACGTTGCGAATCAGATCAGAGAATAACGGAAAGCTGCGCATCATCTCGCAGAGCAAGGATTCATTGGCGGAGTCCTGAAGCGCGAACCGCTCCAGCGCGTGTCCTACGCCGAACCATGCGGGGACGGCGTGGCGGCTCTGCATCCAGCCAAAGACCCAGGGTATGGCGCGGAGATCGTCGAGTTGACGGCCCTGGCCGCGGCGCGGAGGACGAGAGCCGATGCGCGCGTGCTCCAGTTCGTTCACCGGCGTGGCCTGTTCGAAGTACTCGATCACTTCGGAATTCTCAGCGATGTGGCGGCGATAGAACGCGAAGGCATCGGAAGACATCTGCTCCATGGCCGGAGCCCAGCGCTGGTCGGCCCCGGGCGCGGGTCCCCGGGTGCGCGTAAGGGCTTCCAGGCAGGAAGCGATCATGATCTCGAGGTTCCACTCCGCCAGCACGGGATCGGCATACTTCCAGTTGAGCACTTCGCCCTGCTCGGTGAGGCGAATCTCGCCGGAAAAATCCCCCACGGGCTGGGCGAGTATCGCAGTATGAGTGGGGCCGCCGCCGCGTCCGACCGTGCCGCCCCGCCCGTGAAAGAGGCGGAGCTTCACGTCACACTCGCGCGCCGTGTCATGGAGGTCGCGATGCGCCTTGTACAGCTCCCAGATGCTGGTCAGCATTCCGCCGTCTTTATTGGAATCGGAATAGCCCAGCATGACTTCCTGCCAGCGTCCCCAGGAATCGAGAGGCGCCTGATAGTCGGGCGCCCGCCAAATCCGTTTCATCACCGAAGCAGAAGCGCGCAGGGCCTCGATAGACTCGAAGAGAGGCACCGGCATCAGCCCAGGGTCGTCTCCGCTGGCCGCGACTTGCACGCCGCAGGCGGCGGCCAGTTTGGTTACCGCGAAGAGGTCATCTTCCGTCTGCGCTCCGCTGATGATGTAGCTGCGAATCGCGCACGCGGGATACGACTCTTTCAAGCGGGCGATCTCGCGCAGGGTTTCGAGGATGTCCTGGGTGGGGGCGGATGTCTTGTCCACATTAGCTTCCACCTCGGCCAGCGCCTGGGCGTGCAGGCGCGCGTGCTGGCGGATATCGAGAGTCGAAAGATGAAATCCAAAAGCGCGTACCTGCCGCAGAAGCGGATCAATGACCAGCTCGGCCAGTCGCAGGCCGCGGTTTACCGCAAGGCTTTCGCGGATCAACGAAAGGTCGCTCTCGAACTCCTTGGCGTCCGGATATGCCCTGGAGTCGTCGAGCCCTTCGCGGCTATGGCGCAGACGAACGACCATCAGGTTGAGCAGGCGGCGATAAAGTTCAGAGCTCGAAATCCGCGACTGACGCGCATATTCATCGCCCATCTGCGCGCCGCAATCCGCCAGCCGCGTTCGCACTGCATCTGAAACCTTGGCTTGGCGAATGGAGGCACTGAGCTGATCGCTGGCGCGTTCCAGTTCCGCGATGTAATGGCCGATGATCACATTCCGTGCCCGCTGCAAAGCTTCCCGAGTGGAGCTGGGCGTGACGAACGGGTTGCCGTCGCGGTCGCCGCCGATCCAGGAACCGAAGAAGAGAAGGTCGGGCACCTCCGAGTCCTGCAAATCGATCTCGTAAACTGCGCGCAGGGAGTCGACCACTTCGTCATACAGCCGCGGCAGGGCGGCGAACAGCGAAAACGGATAATGATCGAGGCCCATGCGTATCTCGTCGGTCACCAGGGGCTTCTCCAGGCGCACCTCATCGGTCTGCCATAAGGAAGTGACTTCCCCAAAGATCAGCGCTTCGAAGCGGCGGGCATCGGCCTCGGTCAGAGGCAGACGGTCCAACCGTTCCAGTTGTTTGCCGATGCGGCGGCGTTTGAGCAGCACCGTCCTGCGAGCCACTTCGGTGGGATGAGCGGTGAAAACAGGTACGACTTTTATCTTGCGCAAGACCTCAAGCGCCTGTTCAGCGTCGATCCCGGCAGCCCGCATGCGCCGGAAAGTGCCGCGGAATGAGCCCTCCAGTGGGGGCTGCTCAGGATGCAGCTTGGCGGCACGACGCCGTCGCTTGCGATGGTTGGTTTCGGCCAGGTTGGTGAGCTCAAAATAAATGGCGAACGCTTTGGTAACCCGGTGGGCCTCATCGATAGTCAAGCGGGCGATTATGTTCCGCGCCTGGTCGAGCAAAGGGTCCTGAAAATCCGCTGATCCCGTGTGACGGCGCGGCTGCTCCCGATGCTGAATGAAGATGCGCCTCAACTCCTCCACCACGCCCAGCAGGGATTCACCCACCTGCTCGACCAGTACGCGGCCCAGTAAAATGCCGAGCAGACGCACATCACGGCGGAGAGGAAGGTCCTTGATGGGATTGGTGGTGCCGGCGGTCAGCTCGTCAAGCCGGTTGCGCTGGTCGTCAGCATTCCAAAGCGGGCGCTCACCCATATCCAATCATAATTGATACCGGCAGAATTGCGCTCAGTCGCGTCGGCTGAGCCGTTCCAGGATTTCTCCTGGCTCCGGCCGTTGAGTATAGTCTTCGTCGGCGGAGGCATAAAGAATTGTGCCGTCGCGATCCAGAATGAAAGTGGCGGGGATGGGCAGGTCCCAACTGTCGTCGCCATTGGCAAAGGGCAGATTGACGAAGGCGCGGCGGTAGATGGCCTGCTGGTCGGCCGGTACGCGATAGACCAGCCCAAACTGTCGGGCTACCTGGTTTCGGGCATCGCTCAGCAACGGAAAACGCAACTTGTGCTGGTCCACCATGAAGAACGACTGCTGGACTGTTTGCGGCGAGATGGCTAACAGCGACGCTCCCGCCCGCTCGATCTGCGGCAGGAGCAGGTTCATGGCCTCCAGTTGCCCTACACAAAACGGGCACCAGCGCCCGCGGAAAAAGCAGAGCACAAGACGGCCTCTGCTCAATGGCGCGGCGGATGAAACCGGCCTGCCGTTGTGATCGTTTAGTTCGAAGGTTGGAGCTTTGGAGCCAATGGTTAGAACGTTCTCAGCCAGGTGCTTCTCTTTGAGCTCCGCGATCACGCGGGCATGAACGGCCTGGGTTTCGGTGGGTACGTACTTGGCGATCAGTGCTTTGCGCTCGGCGAAGATATCACGCAGAGACCGAGTGTCGGCGCTGGGAGCGGATTCTTCAAGCGATCGCCACTTCATGAGTCGGACCTCCGACGTCGGGTTTCGGACCTCGAAGTCTGACCCAGAGTGGCCAGGGTTGCGTTCACGGTAAGCCTTCGAATTGGCCGAGGTCTGACGTCCGAAGTCCGACGCCGTCCTCTACATTCCCGGCATCTTCATTCCCGCCATTCGGCGGGCGAAGCTGGGTTTGCCGATCTGCTTGAACATCTTTCGCATCTGGGCGTACTGGCGCAGCAGGTTGTTGACTTCCTGCACGCTGGTGCCGGAGCCGCGAGCGATGCGTTTGCGCCGGCTGCCATTCATGACTTCGTGATGCAGACGCTCCTGCTGGGTCATCGAATTGATGATGGCTTCCACCCGGCTGAGCTGCTTTTCGTCTACTTTGTCGGCGTGCTTCTGTATGCCTGCGAAGGGACCAACGCTGGGCAGCATGCCCATCAGGCTCTGGATCGATCCCATTTTCTTCAGCTGCCGCAGTTGGTCGCGAAAGTCTTCCAGCGAAAAGCCGTCGCCGGTAAGTGCCCGGCTGGCCATTTCCTGTGCTTTCTTTTTGTCAACATTCTGTTCCGCTTTTTCGATCAGCGAGAGAATGTCACCCATGCCGAGGATACGAGACACGATGCGGTCGGGATGGAAGGGCTCGAGCGCGTCGTACTTTTCACCCACGCCGATGAACTTGATGGGCTGGCCGGTCACCTGCCGAATGGAAAGAGCGGCGCCGCCGCGGGCATCGCCATCCATTTTGGTGAGGACGACGCCGGTCAGCGAAAGCTTTTTATGGAACTCGTCGGCAGAGTTGACCGCGTCCTGTCCAGTCATGGCGTCGGCCACGAACAGGATTTCCTGCGGGTTGAGCAGTCGCTTGAGCGACTGCATCTCGTCCATCAACTGATCGTCGATGTGCAGGCGGCCGGCGGTGTCCACGATCAGCACGTCCGATCCGGTGTTGATAGCCTCGCGGCGCGCTTCCTTGGCCAGACGCTCGACGGTAGCGGTATTGGCCTCGCCAAGCTCACCTTCGTAAATGTTGGCCTTGATCGCCTGGGCAACGACCTTCAGCTGTTCGCGGGCTGCGGGACGATACACGTCCACCGAAACCAGCAGGGGACGATGCCCGCCTTGCTTGAGCCAGCTCGCCAGCTTGCCGGACGTAGTGGTTTTGCCCGAGCCCTGCAGGCCAGCCATGAGAATAACGGTCGGCGGCTGCGAGGCGAACTTGACCTTCGCAGTGTCGTGGCCCAGGATTTCGATCAATTCATCGCGCAGAATCTTGATAACCTGTTCGGCAGGCGAGAGCGCGGTCGCCACCTGCTGGCCAATCGCCTTCTCCTGAATGTGATCGATAAGTTGTTTTACGACCTTGAAGTTGACGTCAGCTTCAAGCAGCGCCAGCCGAATCGCGCGCAGCGCCTCCTGCATGTTTTCTTCATTGAGGGTGGCCTCACCCCGCAAGGTCTTGAAGGCGCGCTGTAGTTTTTCTGAAAGATTCTCAAACATAGACAATAACTATTCTATCAGTGGAATGTGGGTGCCCCGTCCTTGTCGTTCTGCACTTTGGAACGACAGGACTGGCGTTCGGAATCAAAGTCCCCACCCTGTCTCTCCAAAAAACGGAGAGACGAGGGTGGGGCACCCTCTAACGGAATACCTCGAACGCCGCTATGACTGTATTGCAGTGAATCGTCACCGTGTCTTCGACTTGTCGCGCGTAGCCGCCTGCGTAAGTGACCATCACGGGAATATTCCGCGCCTTGGCCACGCGAAAGACCAACTCATCCCGCCTCTTCAATCCCTCAATGGTCAGGGCGAGCCCACCCAACTGGTCCTCGCGATAGGGGTCCGCGCCAGCGATGTAGCAGATCAACTCGGGCCCGAACTGGCGCAGACCGGAACTGAGCGCGTTGTCGAGCCAGGCCAGGTAGTCGTCGTCGCCCGTGCCATCGGGTAGGTCCACGTCAATCGAGGAATGCGGCTTCCACGCCGGGTAATTGTTGTGCTGGTGGAGAGAGATGGTGAATACTTCGCCGGCGTGCGCGTGGCGCATCTTTCCCGGTGGGACCGAGTCCAGCCTGGCCGGCGAAGTCGAAGGCAGCGGCTCGCTGGGTGTGCGCGTGCCGGCGAAGATGGCGGCGGTGCCATTGCCGTGGTGAACGTCACAGTCCACCGTCATGGCATTACGAATCTTGTCATCACGCTGCATGCGGCGAATGGCCACCGCTACGTCATGAATCATGCAAAAGCCCTCGCCGTGATCGGGAAAAGCATGGTGAAAGCCTCCGCCGATGTTGATGGCCACGCGGTCACTCAGCGCATGTTGCGCTGCCAGAATCGACCCGCCTGCTGCCAGCCAGAAAGCCCGCACCAGTTCCGGCGAGTAGGGAATCTCCATCTCCAGTTCTTCGCGGGCCGAAAGGGTTCCAGTCTTGAGCTTCTGAACGTACTGCGGGGTGTGGACCAGCAGGATGTCCTGGTCCGACGCAGGCTGCGGAGTGATGAAGTCGGAGGGGTCCGCTATCCCGTCGGTGATGAGCCGGCCATGTATCCGGCGGTATTTTTCAGCAGGAAAGACGTGAGCGCCGATGGGCAGGAAATAGTCTTCGCTGTACACGAGCTTGAAGGGAAGCATAAGACGAGTTGCCGGTTGTCAGTTGCAAGTTGTCAGACCGCGCCTATCGCTTTCTGGTTGGCGGTACTACCAGGTGCCGCCGCACCGGTACGATCGCGCCTTTGGCGGGATCGGCCGCCGCCGTGGCCCGCGACAACACTTCCTCCTGGATGTATTTCACGAAGTCATGAATCTGGACCTGCATTTCTTCCATGCGCTCGCGCATCTGAAGAATAATAGCGATGCCGCTGATGTTGACGCCCAAGTCCCGGGCGAGTGAAAGGATGAACTCCAGACGCTGCAAGTCTTCGTCGGTGTACAGGCGAGTATTGCCTTCAGTGCGCGACGGCTTGAGCAGGCCCTCGCGTTCGTACAGGCGCAAAGTCTGGGGATGAATGCCATACATCTCCGCCACCGACGAGATCATGTAGGCGCCCTTGGATTTCCGTTTGGTCATCGCTACTACTTTACCCCAAAAGACAAAGGCCACGGACTGGCACGATTCTCACAGATACATCCGTGAAATCCGTGTGGCTCCGTGGCCAAGCTTTACTTATGCTGCCGGTTTCTCCGGCGCGGCGCTCCAGCCCGCGGGCTTAAGTGCTACATTGAAGAAATAGGCGACTACGCCCGCCGCGATGAGCAAGATCCCGAAGGCGAAGGCGCTCATCCCCAACACCCGCGCGTTCTCGGCCCGGAGCACCGAGAAGCCCAGCAGCAGCATGGGGGCCACTCCGACGGCCGCCGCCCCGAACATTCCTCCCGGAACCCGGAAGGGGCGGGGAAGCTCAGGCTCGCGGATGCGCAGAACGATCAGCGCCACAAACTCGAGGCCGAGGCTGACGCCGTACAGCAGGATATCGATGATGATCAGGCGTTCAAAGCCCAGTCCCAGGCACATGGCCCATCCCGTGGCACAGACCAGAATGGTTACCCAGGGGGCCCGCGAGCGGGGGTGCAATCTGCCGAAGACCTTCGGCAGCATGCCATCCTGCGCCATGGCCAGGGGCAGGCGCGAATAGCTCATCACCAGGGCATTGAACATGCCAAAGCCGCTGATCATGCCACCCAGCGCCAGTCCGACGCGCAGCAGCGGCCCACCCAGCATGCCGGCGATGTCAGCCCAGGAACCGGTCTCCCAAGCGCTCGCCGAGAGGCCGGTCATCCACATGGCTGCCACGGGGACGATATAACTCAACGCTACGATCACCACTGCAGCCAGCATGGCTCGGGGATAGGTGCGCTGCGGGCGCTCGACCTCGGTCGCGATGGTCGACGCGTTGTCCCAGCCCATGTAATTCCACATGCAGATGATCAGGCCGCCCAGGATATCGACGGTAGAGGTAGTGGGCGTGGTTACGGCATGGGCGAGCGCTCCGAACTTGAAGGGGGCAATCACGACGATGAGAATGAAGGGTGCCGACAGGGCGAAGAAAAGCCACAGGGAAGTCGTGGATACGACCCGAACTCCCGCAATGTTCAGCACGGCGCAAGCAACTACGACCGCCAGCCCAACCATGACTCCGCGATGGCCTTCCGCGAACCAGGGAAACAGGCGGTCGAGATAGAGCACAAAGAGAGTGGGATAAATCGCCATATCGAAGATGCTGGCGACCAGCGATAGCCAGGCTTCCTGGAATCCCCAGAAGTTGCCCATGGCGCGGCGCACCCAGGCGTAATAGCCGCCTTCGAAGGGCAGGGCGCTTGAGAGCTCGCCGATCATGAACGCTGTGGGCAGGCTCCAGAGAATGGGGGTCAGCAGCAGGATAAGAATGGCTTTGCCGTAGCCGGCGCCGTGCACGATGTCTTCCGTGC
>JBARIF010000384.1:0-3052 GCA_049799615.1 Terriglobales bacterium | reverse complement strand
CGGCTGACCTGGTGGAGAGCGGCGCAATCTCGGGCAAGATGCTCAAGGACCTCTACGATCTCGCATTCGAGCGCGGAAAGGATTTTTCCGCTGTCTATGAGGAAGAAGGCCGCCCGGAACAGTCCCGCGACACCTCGGCGCTGGAAAAGATCATCGATGAGATCATCGCCGCCAATCCCAGGCAGGTGGAGCAGTACCGGGCGGGAAAGAAAACGGTGGTGGGATTCTTCGTAGGCCAGGTCATGAAGGCTTCCAAGGGCCAAGCCAATCCTCAGATGGTGAATGAGCTGCTAGCCAAGAAGCTGGAATAGGCTGTGATGGTGTGGTCCCAAACAATCTCAGTAATGCACACAGTAACCACGCGGCCAGTGCCTTCCGTCATGTGAACCTTGCAACGCCATCTCGGTAACATAGGGAATGGCAGCCCGAGGTGCGCGATGAAAAATTGGAAACTGGACCGCATCATCAGCGTGGCCACTCTGGTCACGTCGATCATTGCGCTCTTCCTGGTGCTGAAGAAGCCGGCGCCGGTGGCTCCGCCGCAGCCGGCAGCGACCGCCGCGGTCAATGCGCAGTCTTTTCAGCAAAAGGTGCAGCAGTTGGACCAACCCAAGGAAGAGGGTCAGCCGCCAGCTGAGGTTCACATCAGCTCTGACGAAGTAAGCGCGGCCCTAGCCCAGGCCGCCGGGCAGATTCCGATGGCAGCGGCATCCGAGGCGATATCCGGGCTCTCTTCTCCGGAAGCGGCCGTTGCTCCGGGGCAGCCCGAGGTCAAAGACTACCAGGTGAGTTTCGACGGCGACGTCGCTCATGGACAGTTTCTCACCCAGATTGCAGGCAAGGATGTGTGGGTGACACTTGCCGGACATCTCGGATCGAAGGATGGCTATGCCACCTTTGATCCCACTGAGTTCAAAGTTGGCGACCTGAATGTTCCCGTGTCACTGGTGAACGATGCCCTACAGAAAAAACTCGCCGAGCAGAGAGACCGCCTGAAGCTTCCCGACAACGTGGGCGGCATGAAAGTTGAGAACGGCGAACTGGTGATGACCCAGAAATAAGCGGGCGAGGACGCCCTTTCCCTCCATCAATAATCATTGACCTGGCGTACCCTGGAACAGCGGCCACAGCCGGTCGCCGATCACGCGATACAGGACAAACGCGCTACCCGCGTCAGAAACCTGGCGGAAGAGCAGCTCGCCGCGCCCGTCGCCGTCGGCGTCCACGGCGTCTATCAGTTCCAGGCGAGATAAAACATCGAAATGCCCTGAGTCTGTCACACTGGCGAAGGCCTTGTGCAGGTCGCCGTACATATCATCGCGAGCTACCAGTGTGATGACGTATTGCAGATCGGAGGCCGCATGGGGACGGGCCGGCATCCGCGCCGTGGCAGTCAGCACGATTATCGGCTCGTTGCTGTTGGAGAGATCGAATGCATGCAGCTGGACATCTTCGAAGCTGGGTTGAGGCGTTTTTGCCTTCTTCGCGGTCCGGGAAGCACGGGGCGCGGGCTGCGCTCCAGTTGCTTCCGGCTGTGCAGCCCATGCCCCCACCTCGTCCGCCGCCAGCGCCAGCATTTTCTTGCGCAACTTCTGCTCTTCATCAGGCTTGAGGCTGTAGGCATAGGGACGTGGGTCGGGACCAGCAGCGTCCGAAATGGCAGGAATGAGCTGGACCGGGCCCGACGGGGCGGGCGTGTGAGCCCCGGGCTTGTGCGAGTCCTTCGCGGCCGCCATTGACGGCGCCACCGAGGCGCTGCGCTTCTTCAACTCTTCCGCGGTCGGCGCACCCCGCTTCAGCACGGGCCGATCCGGATCTGACTCTTCTGAAACGGCGGGCGAGGGCGGAGTTGCGGCAGGAGGCGCGTCCGGAACAGGCCGCTTCAGGACAGGCCGATCTGAATCTTCGTCTGCCGCCGCGGGCGGAGGGGCTGAAGCCGCCGAAGGGGAAGCTGCGGGAGCTGGAGAAGACTGCGCTGGTGCTGCTGCAGGCGCGGCGGGAGGAGCGTCTTCTGCAGCCTTGGGCTTCGCGCTCGCACGCCTTAACACTGGCGGACCTTCAGCCGGCTCGGGCGCGGGTTTCGACATGACATCCCTGCGCTTGGCGGCCGCTTCCTTCGCCGCTGCAATCGCGGCGTTCGATTGCCAGGTCCCGTCCCCGATCCATGTGTTGTTGCCTAGCAGGGCGCTGGTGACCGTGAACAGCCCCTGGGAGACACCGGTGCGCACACCTTCGTAAACCGTTCCGCTCTCCAGCGCCATGGGTACGGGAGAGGCTTTGTACGCGCTGGCATCATAGAACTCGCCGTCGTACAAAATAGTTATGGGAACCAGACGAGCTTTGCCATTGGGCAACAATTGCACCAGCCCCAACGCGCGCGGCCCCTTCGGCCTTTGCCGCGCAGCAGGCTGGGCAGAGGCCAATTGAGCCAGGGCCAACGCCAATCCCGCCAGGATGACGGCGCGCCGTGCGGTGCGATATAACTTGGTGGGACCAAGCTTTGAACCAAGTCTTGAAAAAATAGGTTTTGACGAATTAGGAGACACTGCCATGGCCATCGATATCAATGATAAAGCCCCTGACTTTACTTTGCCCGACCAGAATGGTGAAGAAGTTTCGCTCAAGGATTTTCGCGGAAAGTACGTGGTGCTGTATTTCTATCCCCGAGCCGATACTCCCGGCTGCACGATTGAGGCCTGCGAGTTCCGCGACTCCTATAGAAAGATGCAGAATACCGGCGCCGTGCTGCTGGGCATCTCGCCCGACACCCCGTCCGCGCAGAAGAAATTCGAGGAAAAGTACAAGCTGCCCTTCACCCTGCTGGGCGATGCCGAGAAGAAAGTTTGCCAAGCCTATGACGTATTCAAGGAAAAGAACATGTACGGAAAGAAGGTGATGGGTGTAGTGCGGACCACTTTCATCATCGGCCCGGACGGCAAAATCAAGCACATCTTCCACAAAGTAAAGCCTGAAGGACACTCGGCAGAAGTGCTGAACTACCTGAAGAGCGCGATCAAAGGCGCAGCCTAACCAAGCGAGACCTACGTAGGGG
>JBARIF010000383.1:0-10669 GCA_049799615.1 Terriglobales bacterium | reverse complement strand
CCACTGAGCAAATCCAAGTCAAAGGCGCCGGACAGGAGTGTCCGCCCCACACCGGGTCATCTCTGGATAACCGCGGTAACTTCGCTCTGCTTCAGGCGACCATGTATAAAGAACGTGGCGCCGGTTTCCCTGCGCCCCTATGCCGGACCAAACTTTCGACATCGTAGTGATTGGCGGAGGAATCGTGGGTCTCTCGACCGCGATGCACGCCACCCGCGCCCTGCCGCAATTGCGCCTGCTGCTGGTCGAGAAGGAAGACGGTGTTGCCCGCCACCAGAGCGGACACAACAGCGGCGTGATCCACTCCGGCATTTACTACAAGCCTGGATCCTTGAAGGCGAAGTTCTGCGTCGAGGGCGCGGCCGCCATGGTGGAATTTTGCCGTACCCACAACCTGCCGCACGAAATCTGCGGCAAAGTCATCGTGGCCACTGGCGCAGAAGAGGTCCTGCGCCTGAATGCCCTGCTGGATCGCGGAAAGGCCAACGGCCTCGCCGGACTGCGACTGCTGCAGCGGGAAGAGCTGCGCGAAGTCGAGCCGCACTCCACCGGCCTGCTGGGCGTTCTGGTGCCCGGCACCGGCATCACCGACTACGCCGCCGTCAGCAAAAAATACGCCGAGATTCTAGCCGCTCAGGGAGGCACGGTGAGCACGGGAACAGAAGTTCGGGCCGTCGTCCGGCGCGGCGCGGAAATGATAGTCGAGACCAATCGCGGAACTTTCGCCGCAAAATATGTAATCAACTGCGCCGGACTGCACAGCGACCGCGTCAGCCGGATGGCCGGCCAGAAGCCGGAAGTCAGGATCGTTCCTTTCCGCGGCGAATACTACGATCTGGTTCCGGATAGAGCGCACCTGGTGCGCACTCTCATCTACCCCGTACCCGATCCCAAATTCCCCTTTCTTGGCGTGCACTTCACCCGCCGCATTCAGGGCGGCGTGGATGCCGGCCCCAACGCGGTGCTGGCCTTCAAGCGCGAAGGCTACAAGCGCACCGATTTCAACCTCAGGGACCTGGCCGGCACTCTTACCTATCCCGGCTTCTGGCACATGGCGGGAAAATACTGGCGCGACGGCGCCAGTGAATACTATCGCTCCCTGAGCAAGCGAGCGTTTGTGAGAGCGCTGCAGCGACTGGTGCCGGAGATCGTGAACTCTGATCTGGTCTCTGACGGTTCGGGTGTCCGCGCCCAGGCGGTGCGCCCCGACGGTTCCATGGTGGACGATTTTCAGTTTGTGCAGGCGGACAGGATGCTGCATGTATGGAACGTCCCCTCGCCCGCAGCCACAGCTTCCCTGCCCATCGGCCGCCACATCGCCGAAATGGCACGCCAAGCCATGGGTATGAACATGGAGATGGAGGACGGGCGTCCCCGCCCGTCGCCTTAGCGTCCTCCAAAAACCAGCCGGGCTCTGCTCGGCCTGGACGGGTCCCTTCGACAACCCTCAGGGCAGGCTCCGACCCGTTCCCACGCCGTCCCATGCCATCAACAGCCCCACGCCGTTCCTCGCCTCCGCCCCGTGAAACTGTACAATTGGTGGACGCAAGACACGGAGGACACAGCGCGATGGGTTTCGATCTATCGGGAAAACGAGTGGCAGTGCTGGGCGCAGGCAAGATGGGCGGAATTCTCCTCAAGGCGCTGCTGGAGAAAGGTCTGCTCTCTCCCAAAGCGACCTTCGCCACGGTTCAGCATGAAGACCGGGCGCGCGCCCTCGCCGAAAAGCTGGGCATCTCGGTTGGCACCGACAATCTGGCGGCGGTGCGCAATGCCGACATCATCTTCGTATGCGTGAAGCCGCAAGTGGTGCAGGAAGTGATGGAGCAGATCCGCCCCAGCATCACCGGCAACCAACTCATTATTTCCGTGGCAGCATCGGTACCCACCAGCCACATCGAAAAGGCATTGGGCAGCGAGGTTGCCGTCATTCGCGCTATGCCCAATACACCTTGCGCGCTGGGATGCGGCATGACCGCTCTGTGCAGGGGCAAATTCGCGGATGCCCACCACGTGGAAACTGCCGGCACCCTGTTCAACGTAGTAGGAAAAACTGTCGTGGTGGACGAAAAGCACATGGACGCCGTCACCGGACTCTCCGCCAGCGGTCCCGCCTACATCTACATCATCCTGGAATCCCTCGCGGAGGCGGGCGTGAAGGTTGGTCTGCCGCGCGATGTAGCCACACTGCTTGCCGCCCAGACAACTCTGGGAGCAGCCACTGTAGTGCTCGAAACCGGGGACCATCCCGCCCTGCTCAAAGACGCCGTGACCACTCCCGCAGGCTGCACCATCGACGGCATCATGGAACTGGAAGAAGGGAAACTACGCGTCACCTTGATTAAGGCCGTGGTGAAAGCGGCGCAGCGAGCTAAAGAACTGGCTTACGGATAGTCATCCCAGAATGACCAGAATTAGGAACCCTATCCTGCGCTGTTTTTGTGAAGGGCACGACTTTGGCAAGGGCACCACTTTAGTCGTGCTACAAAGAGATTGAAAATGCGTCGCGCTTTAGCGCCTGAGGTTCGCTACTCCGCTCTACGGAAGCACAAAGTTCACCGTAACCTCGGTCTCGAATTCAACCGCCTTGCCATCACGCTGGTGGGGCATGAAATGCCACTTCCATACCGCATCCCGCGCGGCTTGGACCAATTGAGGATCGCCGCTGATCGGCGTGAGCTTCTCAACCAAACCGTCGGCCCCAACCAGAACTTTGAGCACTACCGGACCCTGAATGCCCTGTTGCCTGGCTGCCTCCGGATACTCGGGCTCCACCCGCACCAGGAGATAGTCGTTCGCTGCTGAAGGAGAATCCGGCGCCGCGGGATCATCTTCTTCCCGAGTCGCTGCCTTTTGAATGGATCGGGGGGCCATCACATCAGCTGTGGCCGTGGCTTCGGCCTTGGCGGGCGGCATCCGAAACACTACTTTGCCCTTCTCATACACTACCAGCCCGCCCGCGGGCAGGGCCGGCTCAGTCTTCCGCTTCTCAACCGGCATGGCTGAGGCCGGCGGGGTTCGAGCCGCAATCGTCTTAGCGGAAGCTGGCGGTTCGTCGCGACGGGGAGTAGCCTGCGCCGCTTCGGGGACCACGGGCGCCATTGCTTGCGCCTCCTCCGCAGTCGTTGAAGCCGGCGCCGGCGCACGGTTTACTGCCATGCTCCAGCCCACACGACCGACCATCCATCCCAGGAGCACAGCCATTGCCAGAACCGCGGCGGTCAGAATGCCGGTTCGGTAGTCCCGACGAACTATGGCTGCATCCGGTTGGACGGGTTCGGTCGAGGTTTCGGGCCCGGCCGGTTCTGGTTCTACGAAGTCAGTTGCAAGCGGCGCGGCGACTTCTCCCGTTGCCGACTCCGCTGCTGCGTCGTACATCGCCTCTTGTACCGTGCGCAACACCTTGCGGCTAAGCCCCTGCAGCTCCTGCAGGTCGGAATCACTATAGGCATTGGGGACGAGAGAAAAAACTTCCAGCACGCCCCACAATTCCTCACCATCCAGGACGGGTTGGGCCGCGATTGATCGGATTCCAAGATCGCTGCAGGCGGTCGCATTGACCCGGGGATCGACCAGGGTATCGTCACAAAGCTGCATCTCCCGGGTCTGAACACAAGCCCCCGCAAGTCCAGATCTGGTGTTTAGGAAAACTCCCACCCCCGGTGCCTTGTCGCCCAAAGAGGCACGGCACACCATCCGGTTCCCGCGGGCCAGAGCGATCACAGCTCCGCTCGAGGTAGTGGTCAAGCGAGCTTGTTGCAGAATCTCGTGCAGTCGCAGATCCACGGCAAGGTCGAAGGGCAAATCTTTCTTACCCGCGAATGCCACGACGTCGCCTGCCCCTGCCTCAGCTTCCGCGACATCCGGTTCCGGCCATTCCGGACCGCTGGCGTGGGTTGGTTCAACGGAGGGATAGTGCGTTGAGTCAGACTTTAACATGGTTCGACCATGCGAGTGTCCCTGAGCGGCGCGCGGGTTGCAATGGCGATTGAGCGGAGTTTCGCCTGAAACAACCCCATTGTCAACACAAATGAACTCCGCCTAATAGACTCAACACAAAGCACTTACTTAGTCACTTTCGTGGGAAATGTCGTCCTAGAAATCCTCCGCATCCATTCTATTGGTCCCGTCGGACATGAGGCAAAAATCGGGCACGGGGCATGTGGGTCGGACGCTCCTGTCCGGCGCCGTTGATTTGGACTTAAAAATTTAAGACTTGCGGCCCGTAATAACCGCCGAGGGAAACTACAAACAAGATCAACCCACACTTCAAAGGCGGCGGACACGAGTGTTCCCCCGCACCCCCGACGCCCGCCGGTGTACACTTCCCCGGCAAGATATCTTCCAAAGCTGGGAAAAAGGCTGACTGCATTGAATTCATCGCCGCCTCCACCCTCCCTCTCTGACCAATGGCATGCGGTCACCGCCAGCTTTTTGGGATGGACCCTGGACGCCTTCGATTTTTTCGTGGTCGTCTTTTTGGTGGACACCCTGGCGCTTCACTTCCACGTCACCAAAGGCGCCATCGTTTGGACCATGACTGCGACCCTGGCCATGCGCCCGGTCGGCGCCATCGTCTTCGGATTGCTGGCCGACCGCTACGGACGCCGCAAGCCTCTCATGGCCAATGTGATCTTCTTCTCCGTGATCGAACTCCTGTGCGGATTTGCCCCCAGCTACACCGTGTTTCTAATCCTGCGTACCATCTACGGCATCGGGATGGGCGGCGAGTGGGGCGTCGGGGCTTCGCTCGCCATGGAGAGTGCTCCCGCCAGGTGGCGAGGTTTTCTGTCCGGAATCGTGCAAAGCGGATATTCCATTGGCTACCTGCTGGCGGCGGTGGCCGCACGCTTCATTCTGCCCGCCTGGGGATGGCGCGCCATGTTCTGGGCCGGCGGCGCGCCGGCCCTGCTGGCCTTCTACATCCGTTTCCGGGTGCGGGAATCGGAGGCCTGGAAACAACACCGGGCCCCGACTGTGAGAGCGATTTTGCGCACGGCCAGCGGCCACTGGAAGATCTTTCTTTACCTTGTCCTATTGATGACGCTCATGATGTTTCTCTCTCATGGCACGCAGGACCTTTATCCCGACTTCCTGAAATCGGCGCGCGGATTCGATTCGAAAGTTGTGGCCTATCTTGTCATTCTGTTCAATGTGGGAGCGGTCCTGGGGGCTATTCTGTTCGGGCATCTCTCGGAAAGTTTTGGGCGCCGTCGCAGCATGATCCTGGCGCTGCTTTTGTGTCTGGCGATGATTCCCGCCTGGACCTTCGGGGGCTCGCTGATGACCCTCGCCGTCGGTGCTTTCGTGATGCAGGCCGGGGTCCAGGGCGCGTGGGGTATCATCCCTGCGCATCTCAATGAACTCTCTCCCGACGCCGTCCGCGGACTCATGCCCGGCTTCGCCTACCAGCTGGGAATTCTCATCGCAGCCCCGGTGAACAATGTCGTTTACGCTCTGCGCAGGCCGCTGGGATATCCGTGGGCCCTCGCCGCCTTTGAGATCGCTAACATCGCGATCCTGATGACCGTCATCGCGCTGGGTGCGGAACATAAAGGAAAGAGTTTTTCCCGCCACAAAAGCGTCGAACTAAAGATGTGACAGCCGGTACGCCTGTTCGTGACTAACAACCCCTCCGTCCGCAAACTGCCCGTCAGGCCGTATCATTTAGTTGGGATAGTTCTAACTTTGTCGGCTGCGTCGTCGCCCTGGTTGGATGAAAACTGCTACAGTATTGCATCTGACCGGCGTTGAGTTTCATTTGCGGAGAACATTGGGATGCGCATTGCGGTGGTGGGTTCGGGCTACGTGGGACTGGTGGCGGGCGCCTGTTTCGCCGACCTCGGCCATCAGGTTGTCCTGGTGGATAACGACCAGGCCAAACTGGCCGCGCTCAAGGCCGGCGATGTCCCCATCCACGAGAAGTTCCTGCCCGAACTGTTAAAGCGACACCGCGACCGCAATCTTACTTTTTCCGACGATCTCAACCAGGCGGTGCGGTCCAGCAAAGCCATTTTCATTGCGGTAGGCACCCCGCCCACCGAGCAGGGCGAAGCCGATCTCTCCTATGTGGAGTCAGTGGCCCGCAGCGTTTCCGGCGCCATCAACGGCTACAAGGTGGTGGTGGAAAAAAGTACGGTCCCGGTGTACACCAGCGACTGGGTGCGCAAAATTATTTTGCGCAATGCCGCGGCCCCGGATTCGTTTGATGTCGCCTCCAACCCGGAATTTCTGCGGGAAGGCACTGCCGTCACTGACTTTCTCTATCCTGACCGCATCGTGATCGGCGCGGACAGCGAACGCTGCGCCGCCGTCTTGCGCGAGATTTACGCGCCCATGACGGATGGCAGCTACTACCAGCGCAAGGACGCGATTCCCGCCCCCGACCGGGCCCAGATTCCTCCTCCGCTCATTGTCACCAGCGCCAAGAGCGCCGAGTTGATTAAGCACGCCTCCAACGCCTTCCTCGCCATGAAGATTTCGTTTATCAATGCAGTCGCGTCCATTTGTGAATCGGTGGGCGCGAACGTGCAGCAGGTTTGCCAGGGCATCGGGACCGACAGCCGCATCGGTCCGCGCTTCTTGAATCCCGGAATCGGCTACGGCGGATCATGCTTTCCCAAGGACCTGATGGCATTCCGCGCCGTGGCCCGCGAATGCGGCTACGAATTCCGGCTGCTGGACGAGGTCATGCGCATCAACGAAGACCAGCGCCAGCGCTTCCTGCGCAAAGTCCGGACCGCATTGTGGACCCTGCGCGGCAAACGACTGGGCGTACTCGGCCTGGCTTTCAAGGGAGGAACCGACGACATCCGCGAATCCCCCGCCATCCTGCTGGTGCAATCGCTCCTGCAGGAGGGTTGTCAGATCGCCGCCTACGATCCCGCAGCGACGGCCCGGGCGCGCGAGGTCCTGAACCCCAGCACAGAGTTCGTCAATGATCCCTACGAAGCCGCCCGCGACGCCGATGCGCTTCTCATTTTGACCGAGTGGGAAGAGTTCGCCACTCTCGACCTGGACCGCATTTTCAAGCAACTCAAATATCCCATCGTGATCGATGGCCGCAATCTTTACGATCCGGATGCAATGGCCGCGCGGGGCTTCACTTATTACAGCGTCGGCCGCCCCGCTGGAACACCGGCGGTTCCCGCCGCCGCTTCGACTCCTCCGCCAAGGAAACTCAAGAAATCATGAACCCGCAACGCGCCCTGGTGACTGGCGGAGCCGGTTTCCTGGGCTCGCATTTGTGCGATGCCCTGTTGGCCGAGGGCTACTCCGTTGTTGTCGCCGACAATCTCCTGACCGGAAAGCTTTCGAACCTCGCGCACCTGCGCAATGAGACCCGCTTTGAATTTCAGCAAATTGATATCAATGAGCCCTTTGACTGTGGACCGGTGAATTTTGTCTTCCACTTCGCCAGCCCCGCCAGCCCGGTGGATTATGCCGCGCACGGAATCGCCACTCTCAAGGTCGGTTCGCTCGGAACCTTTCACGCCCTCGATATCGCGCACAAGTACGGCGCCAAGTATCTGGTCTCTTCAACCTCGGAATGTTATGGCGATCCCTTGCAGCATCCTCAGAAGGAAACTTACTGGGGCAACGTAAATCCCATCGGGCCGCGCTCCGTGTACGACGAAGCCAAACGCTTCACCGAAGCCGTGACCATGGCCTATCACCGCTATCACCAGGTGGATACGCGCATCGCTCGAATCTTTAACACCTACGGACCACGCATGCAGCTCAATGACGGCCGGGTGGTCCCCAACTTCATGAAGCAGGCGCTGCGCGGCGAAGATCTGACGGTGTACGGCGACGGCAGCCAGACCCGCAGCTTCTGCTACGTCAGCGATGAGATTGACGGCTTCCTGCGGCTGGCCAAAGCCGACGAACATTTGCCGGTCAACATTGGAAATCCCACCGAATTCACAATTCTGGAATGTGCCCAGCATGTACTGGCCGTGACCGGCTCAAAGAGCAAGATTCGCTACGAAGCTCTTCCCCAGGACGATCCCAAGCAACGCTGCCCCGACATCACCAAAGCCAGAACCCTGCTAGGATGGGAACCGAAGGTTGATCTCGAGACAGGCTTGCGCCTGTCACTGGATTATTTCCGCAAGGAAGCCCGCTGACGAGGAAGGCCAATTTCTCTTTTGTCACCCTGAGCGGAGCGAGAGGTTTCGCTTGCGAAACCTCTCGAGAAGTCGAAGGACCCCTACGACGGTACGAGCCCGTGAACCATGTAGGGATGGTTTTGGTTGAGGAGCGCCTCGGCCCTGCATTGGAGGCTGACCGAAACGGAGGCTTCTGACTCTGTGATGTTTTTCAGCTTCTAGAGCCGCCGCGCTCACGCCAGGCTGTCTTCCGCCGCCTGGGCCGCAATCAACTGCTTCACTTGTTCCCGCTCATCGGCCGTGTTGAGACTGAACTGCACGCCCATCCCGAAGCCGGGATGCACCACCTGCACCGTTCCCCGGACCCGCAATTTCATGTCATGGGTGCGCACCACAATGTCCAGCACCGTGCGCGAAGCAAAGGGAGAAGGGGTCTCTACGTAGCATCCGCCAGTGCTTACATCGCTTAGCGTGCAGCGATTGGGAATGCCCTCGCCCAGGCGGAACACATCTGCGCTCAGGCGACAGGCGCGACGGCCCTGGATGCGGCGATTGGACGATGCGGCCGAAAGCCCCAGACCTGCGAAGCGGGTGGCCACGCCCTCCGATGTAGCCGGCAGCTCTTTCTTGGGTGCATTTTTTTCCGCCGTTGCCAGGCGCACCAGACTGCTCTTGATCCATTCGTTCATGGTGCGCCGCGAGCTTTGGGGCACATCCACAAAACGGATCCCCACCCGCCCGGAAGAATCTTGCCAGACCACATCGCCGGACAACCGCACCGAGGATTTATCTCCCGGCAGATTGAATTGAAAGTAAACCTTGCAGCGGGGAGGCAACCGCCGTTCGGACTGTATAGCCAATCCGTCCTCGCTCAGGTCCAGCAGCGTGGCGGCCACATTCTCCGCGTCGGCGTATGTGATCGATGCCGGAGCGTGCAGGGCGATCCTCAGCTTGACCCGTTTTTCCCGTGCCATCAGACCTCGTGCCGCCCGCAGGCTGCTTGCTGCCCGCTCCACAGAGACCGGCTTATACACAATGAAGTTCGCCCCTTGCCCGAAAATATCGCGTACCTGTTCCCGCCCGTCCACCAACCCGATGACCAGTGTGCTTCGGTTGATCACCGATTTGCGCACGCCCGCAATCAACTCGAGGGCCGGCAACTGGTCCTGGCAATCGACCACGACGGCGTCGAAATGCTGGGAGGCGAGACGGCCTGCCGCGCTGGCCAACTCTCCGCAATGCTCCGCCGCGATGTTCAGCTCCCGCAGAATCTGGCTGAGCACCTGTACCGCTTTCAGATCCGCACACACCACCAGGGACGTAAGCGCCATACTTTGGGAATGTTAGAGTTCCGCGGTAAGCGGAGACAAGTTACCTCGGTCACGGGGAAGTGAATTCAGGGCCCGGGGTGACTTTCGTCATCTGGAGTTAAACCGAAGAAGTCGCTATGTTCGCTATGGCTGGCCACTTTCATGATTGCGGCGAGTGAGTTTCCACTCCGCCAAAAAGGCTCCCAAGATGTCATCACAAACCGGCAACTGGATGATCGGGGTAGGAGCTCTCGGGGGGATCATCGGAATTCTTATGCTGCCCGCCGCTTTGGGCGACCATCCTGATACCAGCCTGCTGGTCCTGGGCGCGTGCGGCGTGTCTCTGGGTTCCATGATCGCAGCCTCGGGTGTCTACTTTAAGGCACGCGCGCTTCAATCTACCGCCGGAACCGGCGCGGCGTCGGCAGAATCAAAAAACTCCAGGCGCCGGGTGCGCGGCGGTTGCGATGTCTGTCATGGCGACCTGCCCGTCATCCATTGCAAGGTTCACCAAGTCCACCTCTGTCCCGACTGCCTGGGCCAGCACTATGATTTTCGTACCTGCAGCTACGTTCCCAGCACCCGCCGCGCCTCCGCTAAGACGGGCAAGAATATGGCCAAGGCACGCGGCGCTTAGTCGACCGGGAATCGCCGGTAAGTGGCAAGAGTGACTACAGTTTACCCGGCCGATTACGTTACCCAAGTCTTGGGTCGCGCGGCGCCTTTAGTGCTTTGACCCCCCGTCGCCCTGCCCCTACCATGATGACAGTCTGGCCGCGGAATCTCCTTCTCCTCCAACTCCTTGCGGCGCAACGAACACAGCGTAAATTAACCCGGCGACGAGGGCTTACACGACTATGCATGGCGTTACTGGCGGCACGAAGTTGAGCGGAAAGACTGATCTGGGTCACCGGCGGATGACGGGTTTCTCTCTCATCGAGACCCTGATCGTGCTCAGTCTGATGATGATCGCAAGCGGCATATTTTTCATGAGCCTGCAGCCGGCCTTGAAGGACACCCGGGTGACCAACGCTTATAACGCCACCTTGATGACCATGCGCCGGGCGCGGGAGCAGGCCATTGCGGAGCGCCGCGTTTACCTGGTCACTTTCAACAACGCAGTTACGCCCAACAGCATCACGATTACGCGCGCCGCCACTGGCCAGGTCACTTCGACCATCACCTTGCCCACCGACATTACCTTCAGGGCGGAACCCGGCATTCCCAACACCCTGGCCACCACTCCTG
>JBARIF010000382.1:0-9032 GCA_049799615.1 Terriglobales bacterium | reverse complement strand
GGTCTGTATCTGTTTCGCAACTGGCCGTTTCCGGCTGAAAACGATCTGCTGGAAATGGTGCTGCTTCAGAAGCCGTATCTGTTCTACGGAATCAAGTATGGCTTTGTTGCTATGCTGTTTTCAACACAGTACATCGCATTCTCGATCCTATTCTCATTTACATACATTTTTGTTATGCGTCGAGAAGAGCAAATTGGGACCAGGCGTCTCGCACCATATCTTTCGCCAGAAAGTCGTAACGAACTTTACCTGGTAGTCGGCGAGCTCCATCATCCCAAGCGTCCGCAGCCGGCGGCGAGCCCCCGGTGGCTCATTGTGCCCGAGCGTGGCCTTTTTACCGGGATCGCCATCTTCGGCGCGGTGGGCAGCGGTAAGACCACGGGATGCATGTATCCCTTTGCCGAGCAGGTGTTCGCATTTCGTGCTGCTGAGCCTGAACGCCGGGTTTCGGGTCTGGTGCTTGAGGTCAAAGGCGACTTCTGCCACAAAGTCCGTGGAATCCTGGAAAAACATAACCGCGCGGACGACTACGTCGAGATCTCTCTGGCCTCACCCTATCGCTACAATCCGCTGCACAATGAGCTGGAGGCGTACGCGCTCGCATACGGGATCGCTTCCTTGCTGAATAACTTGTTCGGGCGGGGCAAAGAGCCATTCTGGCAGCAGGCCTACACGAACCTGGTGAAATTCATTATTCTCCTTCACAAAGTTCTCTATGACTACGTGACCTTGTTTGATGTCTACGAGTGTGCGATCAATCCGCACAAATTAGAGGCAAAAATAGGCGAAGGAGAAGAGCTGTTCTCGACCGCCGACTACATTTCGATTGACGATGCAATCTATATGGCCCATCGCGAGTTGAGTCGTTTTCCTTGGGAGCGGATCGAGGGAACGAACAGGATGAATGCCCCAGCAACTGATGAACTGAGACGAATTCTGGATGCAAAGAGAATTCCCTGCGAGATCCAAACCGAGAGTGGCCCTCGGTTTCCCTCCCGAGATGAATCGTACGAGGAACGCCGGCAACGGTTTGAAGCGGTCAAGCGCTGGTTTAACGATGATTGGAAACGGATCGAGCCCAAACTGAGAACCAGCATCGTCGAAGGCATCTCGGTCTTCCTCTCTTTGTTCGACGACAACCCTGCGGTGAAGCGGACATTCTGCCCACCCAAAGAATGCTACGACCCGGTTCGAAATCAAGATGGTCGTTACGGTACACCTTTGCCCCCGTTTAGTTCTCTCATTGAGCAAGGGAAGGTATGTGCGGGCACACAGAGTTTCGGGTTGATGAATCGCACAAACTCCTGGTGGTAATTCAATATGGTCAACTGTTCGTCACGATTGGAAGACGCCATGTCTACGAACAGGGGCGCTTCACTATTGAAATTGAACCGCATGACCTTCCGGTTTTCCAAACTGTCCGTGTAAAGTTGACCAACGCCAACACCGGAGATTTCCTGTATGAAGGTGAATTTCGGGTGACCCTGAACCCTCTGGGAGTCGTTGCCGAAGATTTATAGGCAGTCCCGGCGAGGCCCACTACACGCCTGACGCTCAATCCTTCCCGAACACGTTATCAATCTTCCTCATGATCCGCTCTGCCCATTGAACGGCAGCAGCAACCATCGATTCCGTCCGCGGACTGGGGCTTGGAATCGAAGAGATCGTCGGCGGTCTTCAGGTGACGTGCCACGAGGATTGGCGCCACAATTGCCATCATTCGTTTCGGCCCTCGTCCCCGCGGACATGTTACCTCTTCGCCTTGCGTTCACTACTGCGAGGTGCCACTCTGCTTTGGCAAAAAGCGGAGAACGACGCCGCTGGCCATAGTAATCCCGATGATTCACACTGTTGCTCTGGGTAACACGACATCAACCGTTCACTCCGGCTGGACAGCAATCGTCAGGAAGAAGGCAGGCGGTGCTCTGTTCAAATGGGCAGGAAATGCGAATGTCAAACTTGATCCTTACCTGACGCACACCAATCCCTGAACGCCGACCCGTGATGGGGGAAATCTCCGATGTCATCGAGCGAGTTACTTTTCACAACGACGAAAGCGGCTTTGTGTCCTCCGCATTAAAACAAAGGGACATCGGGAAAAGACGACGGTCGTCGGATCGTTGCCTTCCCTAACCGCGGGGGAATGGCTGGCCCACAGGGCATCCCCGGCATTCCCGGTTCAACCGGCGCAATTGGTCCGATAAGGTTTCCCGGTGCTGCCGGGTACTCGGTGCCGCCTCCAACTAGAATCAGGAGAGAGGAAACGATGATCGACACCCTACAGCCAAACCCGTCGCTGCTCTGTAAGCTGGGCAGCATCGCCGTGGATGCGGAGGAGATGCTATCACCCGGCGGCCATCCGTTCGACAAGGTCGTGCTCGAAAGTTTGCTGTCCGACCCAGAAGTTCGGCAATGGATCAAAGACATGGGCAGCTATTTGCCAGCGCAGAGGTAAGGCAGTCACAACGAAGAACCCATGGGGAAGGGAGGATTTACATGTCGCAGAGACACTCAGTGACCAAACGCAAACGACGCAAGAAGTCAGATCACCGGAAAGACTACACAGCCGCCACAATGGCGAAGCTGAAGGCGCTGGAGCAAACACAGAAGGCTGCCGCAAGCAAGTAAAGATTGACCCCCGTTTTCATCCCCCTTGACGGTTGGGCTTGCTGGCGTGGGGCCAAATTGTTCAGAGCGCCAGCAGGGCATCGTCGGTCGTCTGTAGCGTACACCTCTTTCACAAAACGCTGCCAAGCCCGTTGGAATGCCGGGAGGGCGGTACACAAGGGTGCCGCCTCAAAACATGTTCGGAGAGGAACACATGAAAAAGTTTAGTCTAACTCTCAACGAAGCCTCTCAGTTAGCCCATGTGGGCTGGGGAGCAGCAATCGTGTTGGCTTCTGCTCTGGTTCATCACTTGAAGTTCGGTACGATTGCTATGGTGGTATTGGCTGCGGTGAAGGAGATCACCGATCCTTACACTGAGACGCCCGAGACCGCAGGGAGTGGCCTACAGGACTTTGGGTTCTGGTGTGTAGGCATATTTGGCGCAGTATTGTTTGTGAAGTTGGTGGGATGAGGAGTTGAGCCGATGATCGATACACTACAAGCAAAACTGTCGCTGCTTCTGAAGCTGGGCTCGATAGCCGTACACGCGGAGGAGATGCTATCACCCGGTGGTCATGTGTGCGACAGAGCAGCACTCGAAAGCCTGCTGTCCGACTCAGAAGTCCAGAACTGGATCAAAGACATGGGGGTATATCTTCCAGCGAAGAGATGAGTACGGGCGGTACAGAAAATGGGTGCTGCCTTCCACTTCCAAAATCGCAGTTTCCAAAAATATATTTCCTTCCACTCCAACACGAGTTCCGGCGGCTGCGCGTTCGCTACGAGAAGCAGGCGGACATTCACGAGGCATTCTTGTCCCTGGGGTGTGCTCTGATCTGCTGGCGCTTCCTGCGAGTCGATTGGGGTGGCGGGTTGAAAGTTCGCTTTGGCCGTAATGCATTGACTTGCCTGGGCTTGGCTCCTAATATGGTCGCGCGCAGAGCGAGCCTTCCTCATTGATCGGCCAAACCATCTCGCACTACCGCATCGTCGAGAAGCTAGGCGGCGGTGGTATGGGGGTTGTGTATAAGGCCGAGGACACCCGGCTGCACCGATTTGTCGCCCTGAAATTCCTGCCCGATGAAGTAGCCAAAGACACCCAAGCTCTTTCCCGTTTTCAACGGGAAGCGCAGGCCGCTTCTGCTCTGAACCACCCCAACATCTGCACGATCCACGACATCGGTGAGGAGAATGGTCAGGCGTTCATCGCCATGGAGTTCTTGGATGGCCAGACTCTAAAGCGCTTGATCGGCAACCGCCCGCTGGAGTTGGATACTCTGCTCTCTCTAGCCATCGAAATTGCCGATGCCTTGGATGCCGCACACTCGGAAGGTATAGTGCATCGGGACATCAAGCCCGCCAATGTCTTCGTGACCAAGCGCGAGCACGCCAAGATCTTAGACTTCGGTCTGGCCAAAGTGATGCCGGCAGTGAGCAAAGGAGCAGAACCCCTGGGGGTGTCGGCGCAGGTAACTGCCGCGGTCAGTCTCGATCATCTGACCAGTCCCGGCACCGCATTGGGGACAGTCTCCTATATGTCGCCGGAGCAGGCGCGCGGGAAAGAACTGGACGCGCGCACCGACCTGTTCTCTTTTGGGGCTGTGTTGTACGAGATGGCGACGGGAACACTTCCTTTCCGGGGAGACACGTCGGCAGTCATCTTTGAAGCCATCATGAATCGCGCGCCGCAACCTCCCGTGCGCCTGAATCCCGACCTTCCTGTCAAGCTGGAAGAGATCATCAACAAGGCGCTGGAGAAGGACCGCAACCTGCGCTATCAGCATGCTGGTGACCTGAGAGCTGATCTGCAGCGCCTGAAACGCGACACCGATTCTGGACGTTCCGCGGTGCAGAGCGCGATATCAGAGGTTTCCTCGACTCCCAGCCCAATGGCCGCTGCGGTTCCATCATCCGGTCGTGTAAGCGCAGCGCGGGAAGCCAGCAGTTCCGCCACGCCGGTGGTTATCCAGCCGAGCGCGCCCGCGAGTGCTCAGACTTCCCATCCTCGCCCGTGGAAGATGCTTGTGTTGGGGGGCGTAGCAGCGGCCGCAATTTTCGCTGGAGGGCTCTTCTATCGTTCACACAAAGGGCAGGTCATCACGGGAAAGGATTCACTTCTCATTGCGGATTTCGTAAACACGACGAATGACCCTGTGTTTGATGGCACGCTAAAAAAAGCCCTGGCTGTGGACCTGGAGCAGTCGCCTTATCTGAACGTCTTTTCCGACGCCAAGGCGCGAAACACCCTGACGTTGATGGGGAAGCCGTCCGACGAGCGCGTCACGGTGGAAATTGGCCGTGAAATCTGCCAGCGCAACGGGGTGAAGGCGCTGCTGGCAGGATCCATCGCGAATCTCGGCAGCCAGTACGTGGTCATGCTCGACGCGATCAACGCAGCGACGGGCGACACGCTCGCCGAGGTGCAGGGCCAGGCGGACAGCAAAGAGCAAGTGCTCAAAGCTCTGGACAGCACAACCAGCCAGCTGCGCGGAAAACTGGGCGAATCGCTCGCTTCCATCCAGAAGTTCGACAAACCGTTGGAAGAGGCCACGACTTCTTCCCTAGAGGCACTGAAAAGTTTTACCTCGGGAGATGTGAAACATTCGGCAGGCGCCGACCTGGCGTCGATCCCCTTCTACAAGCGCGCGATTGAACTGGATCCAAACTTTGCCATGGCCTACGCACGTCTGGGCACCGTCTACGGCAATTTCAGTCAAGTGGATGTTTCTGCAGAATACCGAAAGAAAGCATTCGAACTGAAGGACCGAGCCAGCGAGCGGGAAAGGCTCTATATCACAGCCCACTATTACGCCGACAGCGGACAATTGGAAAAAGGGATTGCGGCTTACGAGTTGTACAAGCAGACCTATCCTCGTGACGTGACCCCTGACGTGAACATGGCGGTAACCTACGTGCAATCGCTGGGCGAATTTGAAAAGGGACTGGAAAACGCCAAAGAGGCCATCCGTGTAGACCCCGACGAGGCCCGTGGCTATGACTTTTCGGCAAGAGCTTACGTCGCGTTAAATCGTCTGGACGAGGCCAAGGCCATCCTGAAGGCAGGGCTGCAGCGGAATCCAGCCTTCGTTTACCTCCATGACAATCTTGCCTACATAGCTTTCGTGCAGGGTGACACGGCTACCATGGACAAAGAGGAGGCCTTCCTGCATGACCAGCCGGACCTGGAACTTGGTGTGGACTCCCGGCGCGGGGATATTGCCGCCTCCCGAGGGCAGCTCCGGCAAGCGCAGGATTTCTATGAGAAAGCCCGGCAAATCACGCAACGGCTGCAGCTCAAGGACTCGGAAGCGGGATTGGTGACGGGGCAGGGATGGGTTTTGGGGCACTTTGGATATTCAAAGCGAGCCACTGAAGCCGCCAACGCCGGTCTCACAATTTCGCAGAGCTTCTTCACGAGGCTTTCTGCAGCGAACGCTCTCGCGCTCGCTGGTGAAAACAAGAGGGCGCTGGAGTTGGCTGCCCAAGTTGCCCGAGAACGCCCGGACGATACCTTGATTCAAGCCGTTTTCGTACCGTGGGTACAGGCCGTCGCAGCACTGAACGGCGGTAACCCAAAGAAGACCATCGAGCTTCTGAACCCAGCTTCGCCGTATGACAAGGCAAATACGGCAGACATGTATGTTCGTGGGCTTGCCTACTTGAAGATGGGACAAGGAAACGAAGCAGCGCAGGAGTTTCAGAAGATTGTATCCCTCCACAATTTTGCCGCAACCGATCTTCTGCTGTCGCTGGCTCATCTCGGCGTAGGTCGTGCCTATGCGCTCTCCGGCGACGTTGCCAAGAGCCGGGCCGCGTACCAGGACTTCTTCGCCCTTTGGAAAGACGCCGACCCCGACATCCCCATCCTGAAAGAAGCCAAGGCGGAGTACGCGAAGCTGCAATGAGCCCGTACATTGACATACCTGACCACACGCCATAGCATTCCCGCAAATGATCGGCCAGACCATTTCGCATTACCGCATCATCGAAAAACTCGGCGGTGGCGGGATAGGGGTGGTCTATAAGGCCGAGGACACTTCCCTGGGACGGTTTGTTGCCCTAAAGTTCCTTCCCGACGAGGTCTCCCAAGATCCTCAGACTCTGGAGCGCTTCCGTCGCGAGGCGCGTGCTGCCTAGTCACTGAACCATCCCAACATCTGCACCATTCACGAAATTGGCGAGCACGAGGGCAAGCGCTTCATCGCCATGGAATTTCTGGATGGGCAGACGTTGAAGCATCTGATCGGGGTTCGACCGCTGGAATTAGAGACACTGCTTTCGCTGGCCATCGAGATTGCTGACGCCCTCGACGCTGCACATTCCGAGGGCATCGTCCACCGCGACATCAAGCCCGCGAATATCTTTGTGACCACGCGGGGCCGCGCCAAAATTCTGGACTTTGGGCTGGCGAAGGTGACCGCGACCGGAGCGAAGCCAGGTTCCGACGCTGCCGAGACCGGTACAGCGGGGCCACACCTGACGAGTCCGGGTACGGCGGTGGGTACGGTAGCTTACATGTCGCCTGAGCAGGTGCGGGCTAAGCAATTGGACGCCCGAACCGACCTGTTTTCATTCGGAGCGGTGCTCTACGAGATGGCGACCGGAACGTTGCCGTTCCGTGGGGAAAGCTCGGGAGTCATCTTCCACGACATTCTGGATCGTGATCCGGTTCCCGCAATCCGCCTAAACCCTGACCTTCCGCCCAAGCTGGAAGACATCATTAACAAGGCGTTGGAGAAAGATCGCGAATTACGCTATCAGGTTGCGTCAGAGATGCGCGCCGACCTGCAACGGCTAAAGCGCGACTCCGATTCCGGCCGGTCCGTCGTAAGCAGCACCGAGCTGGCTGCAGAAGTGGGTTTGGCTGCAAAGGTAACAAAGACGGCCGCGTTTGGTAGCCAGTCCATGCTCGCGGGATCGTCAAACGAGCCAGCAACTCCCACGAGGATGATGTCACTGAAGTGGGGAATTGCTGCAGCGGCTGTGCTCGTTTTGGTCGGAGTCCTGGCGTGGGTGTTTCGGCCGACACTCCCCCCGCCAAAGGTGGTGGGTTCGGTCCAGATCACCAATGACCAGCTGCCGAAATATAACTTCGTAACCGACGGTGCTCGCCTCTATGTGGCAGAAACCCTGGCTGGCCATGGTGTTCTCAGCCAAGTGTCGACCGAAGGCGGGGAAACCTCGCAGATCCCAACTGTGCTCCGCAAAAACTCCGTCTGGCTACGGAGAGACGTACATTTTGCTTTGCCTAACTTGCGAAATTCTCAGCTAAAGGTCGTTGTCGCTCAGGAAGCGCCCGTGATCGTTGGTTTCTAGCCAGTGGTAGAGGTGAACTTGGTACAGATAAGACGCTACCAGTTCTTCGCCGAGTTCATGAGTTTCCGTACATAGGAATGGAACCTGGAGTCCGGCAAGGGTCGCAATCAGGGACTGGGTAATGCGGTTCGGGTTTGCGCCCCCGAGGGGATACGGAGACTTCACTTGGCTCAAGGCGGCAGTGATGACCAGCAACCGATGGGGATAGCGACTCATCCGTCGCAGACGGTTCACAAAGACCGAGCGGTCGGCAGTCAACGAGCGGATCAGATCGGGAAGGTCTTTGCGTTCCACCACGCAGAGGTCTTCCAGACCCGCGACTGAGTAGTCACCCACATTCAGCGGTCTCTTCTCGATTCCTGCGAACCATCCTTCGAAGCGTGAAAAGTCGAAGGGGTTCTGTTCACGAGTGTCTACTAGAACGACCGGGCGTGGAGTATTGAGCTGTGTATCACCACGTTCGGCCAGCACAGGAATCGCAGGATGTGGCAGAGGCGCCGCTGTCACCTGCCATTCCAGGGGAGAGCGGATCAGAGTGCGCCGAGTCTTCATTATTACTGTGTCCTTCTCACGCCGCGGTTCGTTCCAGCTCGTACTCGTGATGCAGCCCGCCGAGGATCTCTCGGGTCGTGATGCGAGCATCAGAGGGCAACTCGTGCCGACGAGCGTGTGGCGTAAGCCGCCGCCGCAAGTGCTCTTTCGTGTCGGCGGGGATACCGGGACCTAAGGCAGAATGCGGACGGCCTTGGTTGTAGTGGGTCACCCACTCCCGCAGAGTTTTCCGCAGATGCTTCTCGCCGAGGGGGATCACGTAGTCCAGACACTCACGCCGCACCGTTCCGATCAGCCGTTCGCAGAATGCATTCGCCTTCGGTGCCTGAACCGCGTGCGCAACACCTTCAGACCAAAGGACTCCAGCTCATCGTCTACTTCTGTCGAAAAGATCGAGTCGCGGTCGTGTATGAGAAACCGATAGCTATGATCGCTGGGAAATGCCTCGCGAAACTGCTGTACCGTCCAGCCCGCGGTCGGATGCGCGGTCACGTTGTAGTGCAGGATCCGGCGGCTCCCGACCTCCATCACTACAAATACGTACAGCACCCGAAATC
>JBARIF010000381.1:0-6573 GCA_049799615.1 Terriglobales bacterium | reverse complement strand
TTGCCCACCCATCGGGCCGGCGGGACGCCGGCGCTACCGGGCTCTGGTTACAATAGCGATATGCCGAAGCCACGCTACACCGAGGCCCACGCCGCGGCCGGTCTCAACCACAAGTTTCCCGCCATCGAGACCTGGCCGAACCAGTTTCCCGGCTACGAGATCGTGGTGGATGACCCGGAATTTACTTCTGTCTGCCCCAAAACCAGTCTGCCAGATTTCGGCACCATCACCATCCGCTACATGCCGGAACAGCATTGCCTGGAGCTGAAATCGCTGAAGGAATATTTGCAGAGCTACCGCAATTTAGGAATTTTCCAGGAGAACATCGTGAACCGCGTGCTGGAAGACGTGGTGCGCTGGGCCAAACCGGTGTGGGCGGAGGTGAAGGGAGAGTTCCGCCCGCGCGGCGGGATATCGACTGTCGTGGTGGCAAGGTGGCCGCGGCCGAAAGGGAAGAAGCGCGGGGTCCTTCGCAGCTCAGAATGACGACGCCTTCCATCAAACTCGTACTTCGCTGGATTTGATGGGCTCAATGCGCTCCAGCTCGGCGCCACGTTCTGCCTTCACGCGATTCACTTCGTACGCCCCTTGCAGGTTCAGCCAGAACTGCTCGGTCGTTCTGAAGAACCGGGAGAGACGGACTGCGGTGTCGGCCGTGACTCCGCGTCGTTCCAGAACAATGTCGTTGATGCGAGGTGCCGGCACCAATAGCCGCTTCGCCAGTTCGTAGGCCGACAGGCCCATCGGCTTCAGGAACTCTTCCCGAAGAATCTCCCCGGGGTGAACTCGCCAAGCCGGTGTGCCTTTCCGTGTCACGCTCATAGGTTCCTCAAACTCAGTGATAGTCTGTTATTTCGACATTGTAAGCATCGTGATCGCGCCAAAGGAAACAGATTCTGTATTGGTCGTTGATGCGAATGCTGTACTGTCCCTGCCGGTTCCCCTTCAGTTTTTCAAGGCGATTGCCGGGAGGAACTTTCAGATCGTCCAGGTTCCCGGCTGCGTCCAGCATCGCCAGTTTTCGTCTCGTGACCCCGGCGGGCGGCGATCCGCGGGTCCTGCCCGTGTTCCAGATTTCCGCCGTTTTAGTTGTGGCGAAGCTCTTGATCACGGCTCTATGATAACGGAAGCCGTTAATAACGTCAATCGTTATTATCCGAGGGAATGCACCTCCATGTTATATTCCTTCCCCAAGTGACCCAACGCAAACTTTATCCCTGGACGGCGCTGGTCCTGCTGACCACGCTGAACTTTCTCAATTACATCGACCGCTCCGTCCTGTTTGCGGTGCAGCCGCTGGTGCGGGAGGAATTTCACCTCAGCAACGCGCAGTTGGGCTACCTCACCAGCGCTTTTCTGATTTTCTACATGATCGCCGCGCCGTTTGTCGGGCCGCTGGCCGACCGTTACTCGCGCAAGCTGATCATCATTCTGGGCGCCATCTTCTGGAGCGGCCTCACCCTGCTGACCGCGGTCACGCATACCTACGGAGAATTGCTGCTGCGCCACACCCTGGTGGGAATTGGCGAAGCCACCTTCGTGACCATCGCTCCCACCTTCGTCGCCGATCTTTTTTCCGAGCAAAAGCGCGGACGCATTTTGGGTATCTTCTACCTGGCGATCCCGGTCGGGACCGCCGCCGGGTATCTGCTGGGGGGCAAGCTGGGCGCGTTGCACGGCTGGCGCTTTCCCTTTTATGTGGCAGCGGTTCCGGGCTTTCTGCTGGCACTTGCGCTGGCCTTCGTACCCGAGCCGGAACGCGGCCGTTTCGATTCGCTCAAGGAAACCCGGGAGCGGGGAACCATCTGGGGCCTGGCGCGCAACCCGGCATTCTGGACTGCAACCCTGGGCATGGCCATGATGACCTTCGCCCTGGGCGGACTTCAGGTGTGGATGCCGACTTTCCTCTCCCAGTCGCGGGGCTATTCCCTGGAGTCGGCCAACGAAACTTTTGGCGCCATCATCGTGGTTGATGGAATCGTCGCGTCTCTGGCCGGAGGCTGGCTGGGAGATCGACTGCTCCGCCGCTACCGCAGCGCCTATTACTCGGTGTCCGCGGTCAGCATGGCGCTGGGAGTGCCGGTCATGATTGTGGCTTTGTTTTCCAAAGGGCCAGCGATGTTGCCGGGAATAGCCATCGCGGCCTTTCTGTTGCTATTGAATACCGCACCGCTGAATGCCGCCCTGATTAATTCCGTCGGGGCGCACATCCGCGCCACGGCCATCGCGGTAAACATTTTCATCATCCACATTCTCGGCGATGTACCCTCTCCCACGATCATGGGCTACATCGCCGACAAGCGCTCGCTGCAGAGTGCGTTCATCGGTCCGGTAGTCGCCATGGTCCTTTCTTCTGCCATACTCTTCTACGGAATGAGATTCGCACCGGCGGTGGGCACGGACAAAGACAGACGGCCGGGTGCGCCGGAAACGTCGGCGGGATGAGCTATTTCCACTGGATTGCGGGATGCGCCCTGGGCCTGGTCTGGTTCTGGCGTCTCGCCGATGCGGCGGTAGGCGTGCCGAAGATCGCCGACATCTCCGAAGCGCAGTGGGACCGCAAGCCGCCGGGCGATCCGCGGGTCAGCATTGTTGTTCCCGCGTGTAATGAAGCCGCTGACATTGAGGCCACCCTGACTCGTCTCCTCAGACTCGAATATGACAACTACGAAGTCATCGCCGTCGATGATCGCTCCACCGATCGCACCGGCGAGATCATGGAGACAATCGCTGCCGCCGCGCCGCCGGGTCGGCTCAAGGTCATTCACATCGCAGAACTGCCGGCGGGCTGGATGGGGAAGCCGCACGCCATGTGGAGCGCCAGCAACCTGGCCGTTGGCGACTGGTTGCTGTTCACCGATGCCGATGTCCTGTTCAGGTCCGATGCTCTCCGCCGCGCCCTGGCTTTTGCTGAATCCGAAGGCGCCGACCATCTCGTGCTTTTTCCCCGCATGATCATGAAGCACCCGGGCGAAAGGATGATGATTGCTTTTTTCCAGACCCTGTTCGTCTTCGGACATCGCCCCTGGAAAGTCGCCGATCCAAAAACCAAAGACCACATCGGCGTGGGCGCATTCAACCTGATTCGCCGCGAGGTTTACGACGCCCTGGGCACCTACCAGGCATTGCGCTTTGACGTGCTCGACGACATGAAACTGGGCAAGGTCGTAAAGGATGCCGGTTACGCGCAACGCAATGTCTTTGGCGCCGATCTGATTTCCATCCGCTGGGCCAAAGGCGCCTGGGGCGTGGTCGACAACCTCACGAAAAACTTCTTCGCCATCATGTCCTTCCAGTGGCCGCGTGCCGCAGCCTCGTGCTTTGCCCTCGCCTTTCTGAACGTCATGCCATTTGTGGGCGTCGGGCTGGCCCACGGGTGGGCGCGCCTGGGCTACGGAGTCGCCCTGTTCTCGATGTTTTCCATCTACGTCGGCATGTCGCGGAGGTCGGATATTCCGCCGTACTATTTCCTCTTGCATCCCGTCAGCACAGCCCTGTTTCTCTATACCATGCTGCGTTCGACATTCTTGACCCTGGCGCGCGGAGGCGTGGTGTGGCGAGGAACGTTCTATCCATTGGAGGAGTTAAGAAAGGGCATGGTGTAGGGAGCGGAGATAGAATCACTTCGCCTTGCGGGAGATTGAACATCGATGAAACCTGAAACGATGCTTTGCGTGTGCTTGGTACTTGTCCTTGCTCCCACCTGCCTGATCGCGCAGGCGGGGTCTGCCGAAGCAGAGGTCATAGCGCTTGAGAAATCCTGGAACGACGCCGAACTGCGTCACGACCCTGCGGCGCTTGCCCGGTTGATGTCCGACGATCTGGTCCTGACTGAACCCGACGGCAGCGTGATCGGCAAAGGAGAGGAGGTAGCCTTTACTGCTGATCCCGATGCGCACTTCGAAATTCTGGAATCTGAAGACATGAAAGTGCGGGTCCACGGCAATGTTGCGGTTGCAACAGGTGCTTATCACGAAAAAGGAACATTTCATGGCAAATCCTTCGAGCATCGAGGCCGGTTTACTGACACGTGGGTGCGCGATAACGGGACTCTACGATGCGTCGCAGGGCATTTCAGCGTAAGTGTTAAGGACTAATCCCCTGTCTAACACTGGTATCACCGTCGAAGTTTGTGTCGACTCTCTGGACTCTGCCAGCGCAGCCGAGCGGGGCGGAGCGAAGAGAGTAGAAGTGTGCAGCAGTCTCCTGGAAGGCGGAGTGACTCCGAGCGCGGGCCTGATCGCCACTGTCCGGCAGAAAATCTCGATCGGTATGCACGTGATGATTCGTCCGCGCGGCGGTGATTTCTACTACAGCGCCGATGAGTTTGAAGTGATGCGGCGCGATGTGCTCATGGCCAAACAGCTGGGGGCTGATGGCGTTGTCTTCGGAATCCTGGACGCGGATGCGAATATCGACATTCAGAGAACCCGCGCCCTGGCCGATCTGGCGAGGCCTCTTAGTGTGACCTACCATCGCGCCTTCGACATGTCGGCGGATCTGTTCCGGTCGCTGGGGCAGGTGATGGAAACCGGAGCGGGCCGGATCCTCACCTCTGGAGGGGCCCCAACCGCCGTTGAAGGGGCCGCCACCCTGCGCCAACTGGTTGAGCACGCGGGCCAACGCGTAATCATCATGGCGTGCGGTGGAATTGATGAGCAGAACGTCCAGGCTGTGGTGGCGAAAACTGCGGTACGGGAGGTCCACGTCGGTTTGAGGACACCTGCTGTCAGCCTCATGCGCTACAGAAACGAAAACATTTCAATGGGAATTCTCCAGGGCAACGAATACCAGCGGTACATCGTGCTGAAAGACAAGGTTGCGCGCCTGATACGAGCGGCGTCGGGGGGTGACGCGTAGATTCGTGTAGCGCCGGCGTCCCGCCCTCCGCTTGGGAATACTCACCGTCCAGAACCTGGCGGGCTTTGCCCGCCCGGCGGGACACCGGCGCTACCTATTGCTCCGGGTCCTCCGGCGCTTGCGTAACTACTTCGGCCGGTTGTTGCTTCGAGGTTTTCCGTTTTGACCTGGGATGGCTGAACGTTCCCGCGCTGTAGCGGCCCTTCTTTTCCACGTCGTAGTTCTTGGGCAAAGGAGGGATTCGGGCGCCGGCGCCGCTCAGTTGCCGGTATTCCTCGAGGACGATCTCGGCGCGCCCGTCGTACTCTTTGACCTTGCCGTGAATCTCAATCATCCGGCCCTGCAGTTGCCGCACATCCCCCACGCTCTTCAGGTCACTGGGGAAGATCACCACGGTGAAGGGGCAGAGCCGGAAGTCGTCGCAGAAGTCCAGAAAATGAACTCCCCGCGCGCCCTGCTTGACTCTTATGACTTTGCCGGTGATGCATTTGATCTCGCCCACATGCTGCCTGGCTTCCGCGAGGGGAAGGCAATCGGCCAGGCCAGGCTGGTCAGCAGCAGGGTAGCGGCCAGCAGCGGGCGTTGAATGATCACGAACGAATTGTATGGCGGCAAAAGCTATTGCAGGCGCTCGCAGGCAAAAGAAATCGACGTATTTCCCGAAATAGAAACAGCCGGGGGCCGGACAGATACCGGCCCACGTCAGACATGAATGATAGGGAGCTTAACTGAACGACTTGACTGCGCTGGCCTCGTCGTCTTTCACGTCGAAGACGGTGTACAGCTTGGTGATCTGCAGCAGGTCGTGAACTTTCTTGGTCAGGTTGAGCAGCTTGAGTTCGCCACCCTGGTTGCGCACGGTGGTGAAAGCGCTGACCAGCTCGCCGATGCCCGAGCTGTCGATATAGTTCACGTCTCCGAGGTTAAGCAGGATTTTCTTCTGCCCCTTGGAAAGCAGTTCGCGCACCACATCCTTCAGAATCACACTGCCTTCGCCGAGAGTAATGCGGCCGCTGCAATCTACGATGGTGACGCCGTTAACCTGGCGCGTGCTGGTCTTCATGCTCACTGGGAAGCCTCCTTAACGCCCTCGGACGGACCGTGGACGTGCTTGACAAGTTTAATTTCGGTGCCCGTCTGGGAGGGGCTGATATGCACCTCGTCCATGAACGAGCGTATAAGAAAAATGCCCCGGCCCGACGTCTTCAAAAGATTTTCCGGCGCCAGGGGGTCTGGGATCTTCTCCAGGTCCAGCCCTTTGCCCTGGTCCCGGATGGTGATCACCAGGTTGCCGCCGGTCTGCTCGAATTCCAGACTGACCTTCTTGCCGGGATCGTAAGCATTGCCATGGAGCACGGCGTTGACTGCGGCTTCCCGCACCGCCATGGCGATCCTCATGACCTCGTCATCGTCGAAGCCCAATTCGGAAGCAATCCGGTTGGCTGCCTGCTCGGCGCTGTCGACGGTCTCCAGCGTCGAATCCAACGTGTAGGAGACCCGCTGTTCGGTCATGGCAAAGATTTTTGGGTACAGCTTCGTGAATCCGCTCTCCGCTGTTCCGCGCTCTGGCCGGCAGCGAATGCTTAGCCATCGCCGGGAACGGTAGTTGCAGCGAATGCGGTAGTTTGCCCTTATGCCCCGGAAATGTCAACGCGGAGCTTGATTTTTTGTCATACCACAATAGAAATGTCCCCGTCTTGTCCACCATAGAAA
>JBARIF010000380.1:0-29260 GCA_049799615.1 Terriglobales bacterium | reverse complement strand
TTGTGGGCTGGAATGAGGGCATCAATACTTCAGCTTCGCTCTCCTACCTGCTGGGGACTTCGTTCCGCCAGCTTCCCTCGAACGAAAAGAAGCGGCTCGACATTATTCCCGTGGACTCGGTCTGCCGGGGCATGACCCTGATCGCCGCCGCCGTCGTCGAACGGCGGCACGATCCCCTCTATCAGCTGGCTACGTCGGTCACCAATCCCTGCGACATGCGACGTTCCATCGAACTGACTTCGTTGGCTCACCGCAAACATTACCGCGCCCAGGAGGGCCTGGAATATTGGTTGCGGCTGCGGATGGACGCTATTCCCGTCTCTAAGGAACGCTACAACCGTATGTCGGCGCCAGCCCAGAAAGCCATTGTGAAGTCCATCCAGCGCATCATGTCGCCCTTGCCCTTGAGAAGAACTCCGCTGGTGCGCGCGGAACGCAACCTGGAAAAAGTGGAAAAGCTGATCAAACTGTTTGAGCCATTTATTCTGCATAATGAGCAGGATTTCTCCGCGGACAATGTGGAGCGGCTCTCCTTCGCCCTCGCCGAAGAGGAGAAGGCTGCGTTCGGATACAACACCCGATCGATTGACTGGTGGGATTACTGGATCAATATCCACATTCCAGCGCTGCGCAAGTGGACTTATCCTCTGATCGAGGGACGCCCGCTGGAAGCGCGCCCTGCGCGCAGCCTGCAGCCGCCCGCGGCTGTCCCGGAAAACGGAGAAGTGGTCAAAACCGGCACTAACGGAGTAACGTGGCGATATTCCTGACTGGTTCCACCGGATACATTGGCGCGCACGTGGCCGCCAACCTACTGGAGCAACACGGCGCTTCGCTCAACCTGCTGGTGCGCGCCCGCGATCCGCAGGAGGCCGCAGTCCGTTTGTGGCAAGCCCTGCAACTGCATCTGGATTTCCCGCGCTTCTACGAACATTTTCAGACGCGCATGCGGGTATTTTGTGGTGATCTCACCGCGCCGCACTTCGGCCTTGCCGATGACGACTATGATCGCCTGATTCACACCACCGACTCGGTTATTCACTGCGCCGCCTCGCTCAATCGCAAATCGGAAAAAAGCTGCCTCAACGTGAACCTGCGGGGCACGCTCGAAGTGCTGCTGCTGGCGCAGAAGTCGAACTACTATCACGGCCTGCGCCGTTTCAGTCAGGTGAGCACGGTGGCGGTGGCAGGGAAGCGCCAGGACGAAATAGTGACCGAGGACCGCTCCATCGACTGGGACCGCTCGGACTACGATCCCTACGCCCGCACCAAGAAATTTACCGAGCACATGGTGCGGCAGCTTCTTCCCGAGGTGCCGATCACCATCTTCCGGCCCAGCATTGTTCTGGGCGACAGCCGCTATCCCGAGACCACGCAGTTCGACATGGTGAAGGCGTTCGTATTCCTGGCAGGGTTGCCCGTGCTGCCATTCCGGGCGAAAGACAGAATCGACATCGTGAACGTGGATTTTGTCGCCGACGCGATTGCCACCCTGCATCAGAAGGAAAAGCCCCTGTTTGACACTTATCACCTTTCATCCGGCGTGGACTCGCAGACCTTCCGCCAGTTGACCAGCACTCTGGCGGCGGTGCAGAACAAGCGCGGACCCTTCTTTCTGCCTTTTCTGGAAGGGCCATTCGATTCGAGCGTGAACTTTCTGTCGAACCGGAGCGGATCGCTGGCTCAGGGCGCCACGCTGATGAAAGTGTTCATGCCCTACCTGGTGTGGAACACCGTTTTCGACAATGCTCGCGTGACCCAGGAACTGGGCCGCAAGCCGGTGCCGTTCTCGCAGTACAGCTATCCGTTGCTAAAATTCAGCCGCGATAGCAACTTCACCTATCCCTACCGGGAGTGGCCCACGACTAAGGCAGGAGGGTCCGCCGCATGATGGATCTTGTCCTTGAGGCCTGGGTCAGCAGCAGCATCGAAGCCGCCAAGCTGGGCTGGATGATGGGTAAAGGCAAGTCCTGGCAGCCCGGCGAAAAGCTCAAGCTGTTGTTTGCCGGCTATAACGGCACCCGCAACATGGGATCCGATGTCCGGGTTTCGGAAATGTTACGCCAGACCCGTCACATCCTGGGCGCTGAGAACACCGCCTTCAGCGTGATGACGCAGAACTTCAAGTTTACCGACGGCTACTTCGAGGGCACGCGGCAGGTGCACCTGCCGGATATTTTTCCTCCGTTCCTTTCCGACGAAGTGCCGCGTCACCACGGCGTTGTGGCGTGCGAAGGCTCGATGTTCAAGAGCAAGTTCGCCAACGCACTCACCACCATGATGATCGGATCGTTAGGCATTGCCGCCGCCCAGAACAAGCTTTCCGTCGGCTACGGCGCGGAAGCGGGGCACATGGACCCGCTGATTGCGAAAATGTGTGCCCGTTATTGCCAGAATTCGCTGGTCATCACGCGCAACGAAGAATCGCGAACCCTGCTGCGCGAACTGGGCGTGCCGACCGAACTGGGTACCGACACGGCGTGGACTTTCGAACCAGCTCCGCCTGAATACGGCCGCGCCATCCTGAGGCAAGTCGGATGGGACGGCAGCACGCCCGTCCTGGTGGTGTGCCCGATCAATCCGTTTGAGTGGCCGGTGAAGGCGTCGGTGGCCAAGTTTGCGGCGCGCACGCTGGCCGGCGCCTACAAAGACAGCCACTACCGTTCGGTGTACTTCCATAACGCCGGTCCGGCAGCCGACCGCGCTCTGGAGCACTACCTCGCTGCCATCGCCAACGCGCTTGACGCCTTCCGCAAGCAGCGTAGAGTCTTCCTGGTTCTAGCGGCCACTGAGCGCCTGGATGCGCGCCCGGCCAACCGGATCTCGGAAAAGCTCGGCGGCATCCCCGTGCTGAGTTCGGAACATTACACGATGCATGAACTGGTCAGCATCCTGCGGGCTTGTCACATGATGGTTTCGTCGCGCTATCACGGCATTGTGACTTCGATGCCGGGCCTGGTGCCGTCGGCGGGTATCACGATGGATGAGCGCATCCGCAATCTGTTGCGCGAGCGCGGACACGAAGACCTGTTGATGAACGTGGACGACCCTGACCTCGAACCCAGGCTGATGGCAGCGTTGGAAAAGCTGGCCACGGAGGGCGAGTCGATCTCGGTGGGAATCGGACAGACCGTGGTAAAGAATCTGAAGGTCATGGCGCGCATGGGCGTGTACTTCGAGGAGGAAGTGCAGCGGCGCTATCCCGAGTTCCCGACCCGCAAGGGAGAATGGAGCTGGGAAGACTACTTGCCCCCGCTCAGCAAGGGGTTGAGGCAACTGGTAGAAGCCTTCGGCTAAACGGGACTCACGTAGGCCCGGACGCCCTCGTCCGGGCAGGCGAGCGCAGCTCGCCAGTCGAGCGGGAGTCAAAGTCGAGCGGAGCGTCGCTCCGCCGGGCGGGTGAGGGCACCCGCCCCTACGCGAGCATATGAATTTTCTGGAAAACATTTTCGCCCAGCTCGATGCCGCCGGAAATACAACGCTGCTCTGGGAGCTATACGATCAACAGACAAGCTGGGGCTTCGGTGGGCACGGATTGTTGAAACGCATAGCGCAAGCCCGTGCGTTTCTCTTGTCCAAGGGTCTGAAGAAAGGCGACCGCTGCGCCCTGCTGGCGCACAACAGCATCGACTGGGCTGCGCTCGATCTCGCGATCATGGCGGAAGGTCTGATCGTAGTTCCGCTCTACGCCCGCCAGGCAGCAGCAGAACTCTCAGCCATGATGCAGGACTGCTCTCCGGCAATCATCTGCTGCGGCGACGCCGGGTTGCGCGATGGCATTCTGCAGGCCTGGCCGGCGGCCCCTCCACAATACTTGTTTGACGAAATATTTTCCCATCCCGGGGCCAGCGTGAACGGGAACCCAAGGCTAACGGAATCGGACCCCGTCACCATCATCTACACCTCGGGAACATCGGGCGAGGCCAAGGGCGTCATCCTGACTGCCGGCAACGTGGGTCACATGCTGGGCTGCACTTCCGGACGCCTTGATCTGCTGATGGAGAACAGGCCCGGCCAGGACCGCGTGTTCCACTACCTTCCATTCTGTTTTGCCGGCTCCTGGATCATGTTGTTGACTTGCCTGTTGCGGCGCAATCTGCTCACGCTGAATATGGACCTGGGAAAGCTGGCGGGCGAGATGCGTGGCGCTGCGCCCGATTACTTCCTCAACGTCCCAGCCCTGCTGGAACGCATGCGCAAGGCGGTGGACGAACAACTCTGGAAAACCGGCGGCCTCGCCCGTGCCATTTACACTCGCGCCAAGGCAGCATGGATGCGCAAGCGGGACGGGCATGCGCGTCTAGCTGACGCCACCTGGCTCGCTCTGGCCAACGCCGCCATCTTTCCCACCATCCGCAAGAAAATGATTGGCGATAATCTGAAAGCCCTGATTTGCGGCTCAGCGCCTCTGAGCCTGGACACGCAGCTCTATTTCAATATGCTCGGCATTCCTGTCCTCCAGGTTTACGGCTTGACCGAGACCACCGGAATCTGCACCCTGGACGATCCTCGCCACGTCGAACCGGGACGTGTGGGGCCAGCCATCAGCGGCATCGAGATGAAGCTCGGCGAGAACGACGAGATTATCGTGCGCGGCCCGAATGTTTTTTCCGGGTACTGGAACCGTCCGCAGGAAACTGCCAAGGCGCTGCGCGATGGCTGGTTTCATACCGGCGACCAGGGAGAAGTCGATGGAGCAGGGAACTGGCGTATTATCGGGCGCATCAAGAACCTGATCATTCTGGGTTCAGGCCACAACATTGCCCCGGAGCCCATGGAGGATGAGCTGCTGAAGAGCTTGCCCGGGGCTCAGCAGGCAGTGCTGATGGGTAATGGCCGCGGATTTCTATCGGTTATTGTGACCGGAAGCGTTACCCGGGAACAGGTGCAAGCCGCGGTGGACGCCATAAATCCAGGCTTGCCGCACTACAAGCAGATTCGAGCGCTCTATGTTCACGCCGAACCGTTCTCGATCGAAAACGGATTGCTGACGGCCAACGGCAAGCTCAAGCGCGACCTGATCGCGGTCCGCCTGCAGACCGAAATCGAAGAACTGTATGCAGTAAAGCAGGCCTCATGAAGGTAGCGCCGGCGTCCCTCCGGCTGTCTCGAGGGCATCTTGCCCGCGAACAGCGAGCGCAAGTTTTCACGGTATGCTTCAAGTGTAGGCAATAGAAGATGAACCAATTCGAAGGCCAAACCCTCTCCTGGGAGCTCAAAGACGGCGTAATCGAGCTGGCCCTGCATCGCCAGCCCTGCAATGAGATCGGTTCGCTCACGCTTGACGAGTTAGAGAAATTTGCCTCCGCGCTGGAACGCATGCAGAGCGATGCCCACGCCCTGATTCTGTATAGCACCCTGAAATCCGGCTTCTGCGCCGGCGCCGACTTGCGCGAGCTGTATCACGGCGCCCACGGTATGGAAAAACCAGCAGCGGCACGTGGGGTGCGGGAATTTCTGGATCGCATCCACAAGGTGATGAATGCCATCGACAGCTCGCCCCTCACCACCATTGCGGCGCTTAACGGTGTAACTTTCGGCGGCGGCCTCGAGCTGGCCCTGGTGTGCGACCTGATCATCGCCGACAAGATGGCGCGCTTCTGTTTTCCCGAGCTGCGTTTGGGATTGATTCCCGGATTTGGCGGCATCCCGCGATTGAAGCGCGATCTGGGCAATGCCGTTGTACGCGACCTCCTGCTTACCGGCCGCAGCTTCAATGCCACCAAAGCCCAGCAAGTCGGGCTGGTAAGCCAGGTGGTGGGAGAAGGCGAGTCGCTGAAGGCGGCCCGCGGCACGGCGGCTCAGCTGGGTAAGTTCGATCGCCGCACCGCGAGCGCGGCCAAGAAGTTCATCAAGCCTATCCCATACGAAGAGCTGCAACGGGAGATCGACATTTTCTGCGAGCTCTTTAGCCAGCCGGCGGTCGAGGCTGGATTGAAGAAGTTCGTGGAGAGCAAAGACGCCCAGCCGTATTTGCCCTGACTGTTTCGGCTAGAATGAGATGAAGCAATGACCGGCGATAAAAAAACGTTGGAAGAGATCCTCAATCTGGCGGCGGCACAGTTCAAAGTGCCGCGCGAGAAGCTCACTGCCGACGACGACTTCTTCAAGACCCTGGGGATTGACAGCCTGCAGGCGCTGGATCTGCTTACCCGGATCGAGCATCATTTCAACGTCGAGCTCCCCGACTATGAATTGCAGGGAGTATCCGACTTCAGAACGCTCGCCAGCCGGATACAAGCTCGGCTGTGAAGATCAGCCCGTATGGAGTTTCGGCGATAAGCACCTCAACTGCATGACGAGCCCAGTGCGAAGACAACCGGTTATCAGTTCTTGGTTCTCTGTTCTCAGTCCTTCCACATCCGCTGACCTGGGTAGTGAAGTGATAAATAGACTTTTCTCCGTGGCTCGGTGTCTCTGTGGTGAAATAAGTCTTTAATGCTCAACCTCGACCAATACACCTGCCTGGGTGCCGCGTTGCGCGAGGCGCTCGACCGTTGGCCGAATGAAACCTGCCTGATCGAGTCGGACCGCGACAAGGAAAAGACCCGCCTCACCTATTCGGACTTCAAGGAAATAGCGCTGCCGCTGGCGCGCGCCCTGGAGGACGCCGAGTTCAGTCCTGGCGACCGGGCCGCGATCATCATGAGCAACCAGTCCAAGTGGCTGATTTCAGCCTATGCCATCTTTCATGGCGGAGGCGTGCTGGTACCGCTTGACTACAAGCTGACTGCGGCCGAGCACCTGCAATTGCTGGCGCATAGCAAAGCGAAAGTCCTGGTCGTCGAGTATTACTTGTGGCGCGCAATCATTCAATCGCCGGAGTTCAAGGAATACAGCGTGCAAACCGTTCTGGTCACCGAAGCGCCGCCCGGAGCGGACCTGGCCGCCGCCTTTCGCTGGGAGGATTTTCGCCGCAAGGGTGAGCCGGTGTTTGTACCCCGCCAGCGTCAGGACGTGGCGTGCATCGTTTATTCCTCGGGGACCGGCGGACGCCCCAAGGGTTGCGTACTTACTCACGAGAATTATCTGGAGCAGTGCAAGGCGCTGATTGCATTGTTTCCCTTCTGGCCGGGCGTGCGCTACCTGAGTATTCTGCCCACCAATCACGCCATCGATTTTATGGTTGGCTTTATCGGACCGTTCGTCTGCGGGGCGTGTGTCGTGCATTTGCGCACCCTGCGGCCTGAGTTCGTGCGCGACGCCTTCGTGCGCTACAAAATCACCTACGTCAGCCTGGTTCCCATGGTGCTCAAGAACCTGGAACGCGGGCTTCGGGCGAAGCTGGAAGCGGTGTCTAAACCCAAGCGCTTTCTGCTGGAGCGCTCGATTGCAGTCAACAAATTCTTCACCGGATGGCGGCCCGATGTGCGGCTGAGCCGCGTACTGCTGCGCCAGGTGCACAAAGCCTTTGGCGGCGAATTGCGCGCCATGTTTACCGGCGGCGCATTCATGGAGCCGTCCACATTACAGTTCTTCTACGATCTGGGTGTACCCGTGGCCAACGGGTACGGTTTGACCGAAGCCGGCACCGTGCTCACGCTCAACGATCTCAAGCCGTTCCGCGCCGATACCGTAGGCAAGCCACTGCCGGGCGTGGAATTGCGGGTGCTCAATCCGGACGCGGAGGGCATTGGCGAAGTGGCGGCGACCGGCAAGACCGTGATGTCGCACTATCTGGATGATCCCGAACTGACCGCCGAGACCATCGTCGACGGCTGGCTGCTTACCGGCGACCTGGGGCGCTTTGACGCCAGCGGACATCTGCAACTCTTCGGCCGCAAGAAGAACATGATCGTCACCGAAGGCGGAAAGAATATTTATCCCGAGGACATTGAAACTGTTTTCGACGGGATTCCGGTGAAGGAGTACTGCATCTTTGCGGCCAACTATATCTGGCCGGCAAAGACCCTTGGCACAGAGATGCTGGTTCTGGTGCTCCGGTTAGAACCGGGACAGGAAGGGCAAGGGCAGGAACTCAGCGAAACGCTGAAGCAGGAAATCGTCGCCCGCAACCGCCGCCTGCCTGATTTCAAGCGGGTGGGCGGATGTGTGGTCTGGGAAAAAGATTTCCCACGCACCGCTGCCATGAAGATCAAGCGTTTGGTTCTCGCCGAAGAGATGCGAAAGACCCTCAGCCGCGCCGCCGTCGTCGAACTCTAAAATCTATGAGCGACAAACGGTGATCGATTCCGGCACTTTTCTGGCGGTGGTGAACCCCGCTGCAGGCGGAGGGCGCTGCCGCAAATTGGTTGGACCGGCCCTTGACCGCCTGCGCGCTGGCGGGATCAGTCTGAAGATGGTCGAGACCAGCGCCCCGGGCCAGGCAACTTCGCTGGTTCGCGATGCTTACATCCAGGGCTATCGGAAGTTCATCGCGATCGGCGGAGACGGAACTTCGTACGAAGTCGTCAACGGTCTCTTTCCGTCGCAAACGGGGGAGCCCGCGCTGCTGGCATTTCTTCCTCTCGGGACCGGCAATTCATTCCTGCGCGACTTCAGCGACCACGGTGTGGAGTTCGCCATCGAAGCGTTGCTGGCCCGGCGGTCATCTCCCTGCGATGTTCTTCGGTTGACGCACCAAACCGGAGTGCTGCACTACATCAATCTGCTAAGCATGGGATTTTCCGCCGACGTGGCTACCCTGCGGGCCCGCCGCTTTAGCGGCTGGGGGGAGATCGGCTACCAGTCATCTATTTTCATCAGCCTGGCGCGTTTTCGGCGGCGTCCATTCCCTCTGCGAGTGGATGGCGAGGCTGAGCTTGACCGCCGGCCGTGTCTGTTCCTGACTTTCAGCAACAGTAAGTTTACCGGCGGCACCATGATGATTGCTCCCAAAGCCGAAGTGAGCGACGGGCTGATCGAGTACGTGCGCTGGGGTCCAATCGGGCGTTTGGGGCTCATTCGAAATTTGCCCACGCTTTACGACGGTACCCACATTAACCATCCTCTGGCGGAGCGGCGGCCGGCGAAGCGTATTGATTTCCAGCTCGACGCCCCGGTTGACGTCATGGTCGATGGGGAAGTGCTCACCTTGAACTGCCAAAGCCTCGACGTGCTGCCTTCTGCCTTAAACGTCGTGGTATAAAAAGATTCCATGGCGAAAGAGAGCGAAACTTCCGCACAACCAACCCGGCCGCAGTCACCATTCGCGCGCAAGATTGTCGTCGCGGTGCTGATCGTCGCCGCTTTCGCCGTGGTGATCTTTCTGGGGCTGCGCAAGCGCGGCACGCGCTTCGAAGCCTTCGCGAAATGTCTGGCGGCAAAGCAGGCGAAGATGTACGGCGCCTACTGGTGTCCGCATTGCGCGGACCAGAAAGCGATGTTCGAGTCGTCCTTCCAGTACGTGCCTTATGTTGAGTGTGGCGTGCCCGGCTCCCGCGAGGAAGCTCCGCTCTGCAAAGATGCCGGAATCAAACACTTTCCTACCTGGCAATTTGCCGATGCAGAACGTCAGGAAGGCACATTATCGCTGCAGGCGCTGGCTACCAAGACCGGATGCAGCCTGCCATGATCGTGTCCCCTACGCCCCGCTTTAACCGGCGCATTCTCTTCTCCATAGCCCTCTTGGCCTCCGGCGGTGTGCTGGTTTCGTCGGTGTCGCTCTATCATCACTATGGCACCTCTGCGACTTCCTACTGTGACGTGGGTGAAAATTTCAATTGCGACATTGTGAACCGCAGCACCTACTCGACCATTGCCGGCATTCCAGTGGCCGCGATTGGCATCCTCGGATATCTCGCCACGCTGCTACTGGCGACCGTTTACCGCGGCAAGACCGAGGTTCCGGCAGTGCTGGCGGTCGCTTCGCTCGCCGGATTGGGCTTCGCGCTCTACCTTACCTACATTGAGGGTTTTGTCCTGGCGGCATGGTGCGTCTTATGCCTGTCATCTCTGGCTTTGATTTTCAGCATCGCCGTTCTTTCATCAACCCTGTGGATGCGTAGCGTCGGGCGGGTCAGCTGACTTCTCATGGAAGAAACCACCTTACCTTCAACCCCTGGCAGCGAAGACTCTCGCTTCCTGGCCGGAGAGTTGCGCCTGCATGAATTGCAGAGCCGGATTTTCCGCAACACGCGCCAGTTGCGGGTCTGGTCGCCGCCGGGATACAGCGCGCCTGAAAATCAGGGCCGGCATTATCCTGTGTTCTATCTGAACGACGGACAGAATCTGTTTGACCCGGCGACCGCGTATATCGGAATTGACTGGCAAGCCGATGAAGCCGCTGATCGCTTGATTCGCGAAGGCCGAATTCCGCCCTTGATCATCGTGGGCATCGATAACGCACAGAAGGATCGTCCCAGGGAGTATCTGCCCTACCGGTCGTTTCATCCGCCCATCATGCGGCCCCAGGGCAAACGTTATCCTGATTTCCTGTTGAACGAAGTAATGCCCTTCGTCTATCAGCATTACCGTATTGCGCGCGGTCCGGAAAATACAGGGCTGGGAGGATCATCCCTCGGGGCCATTGCTTCGCTCTTCACCGTGATGGACCGGCCTGGAATCTTCGGCCGTTTGCTGCTGGAGAGTCCGTCCTTGTTTATCTCTAACCGGCAGTTTCTGAAATCCAGCCGGGCTTTCCGGCATTGGCCAGCCCGGATATTCATGGCGATGGGAACCAAAGAAGCGGGAAGAGAAGATCGTGATCGCGATGCCGTGGAAGATGTTCGCGAGCTGGAACGCGTTCTGCGGCGCGCCGGGTTGAGAGAAGATCGCCTGCGGGTGACGATTGACGAGGGTGCAACACATAACGAAGCAGCGTGGGCAACGCGTTTTCCGGAGGCGCTGACGTTTCTATTTGGCGGATTATCCCCAGCGGAGTGACTGCTTCGCTTCGACTGCACTATTCCATCCGCAAACCAATGGAAAGATTCCGCTCACGACCACAACTTTGTCGGATGACACTTTCATCGTTCCAGCCTCGGAGGAGACTGGTCCCCATTCACGCGCCATACCTGACGGTCGTGAAAATAACGAAGCAACTCCTGATTGGCAGACGCGCCCATGTCGCGGGCCCAAACCACCTTTGCGCTGTCGATGTCCGCTCGGTTGTACACCCACTCCCAATCCACATCATGATGCGGACCATAGCTTACGATCACGAGATGACGTCCCGGCGTAGCGTCCAATTGTCGTGTGATTGCCACCCGATCCAAATTGCCGCGGGGCCATGCCGGCTCGATCTGGGTGTGGGCCGCTGCGGCGCCAACCCGCAACAAGACCATGGCACAGGCGATCGCCGGAATGGCCCGCACCAGGGCAACCCCAGTCGGCTGTCCGCGCCAGTGCCACAGTCGCAAATGGCGCATGCACTGCAGTAACAAAAGATAGATGAGGCCGGTCGCCGGAGCTACGTAGTGCGGCATGGTCCAGGTTTCCACAGCCAGGCCGAGCAGGAAAAACGCACCGGCAACCATGGGAAAGCGCATTTTTCGGTCGCGCCAGATCCAGGGCAAGGCTAGCAGGGGGATCGTGAACAGTGGTCCACAGTAGTACTTCCAAGACCCCACCACTTTGTCCCATGTCCGGTAAGCGGCGCCGCCCAGAGTGCGGTACTCCTCGAACCTCGCCAGCTCCCAGCGATAGAAATCGCGCATCACAGCGTGCCGATAGACCGGTTCGGGACGTGGCGACTCCCACAGAAAATACGGTGCCGTCGCGTAGGTTTCACGATTGACCTGGTAAGTCATGCGGAAAGGACTGCCCGTGACGCGCCAGTAGTAATAACCCATGCCCGCTCCAGTCGTGGCCAGAACGAGAACGATGGGCAACACGACGCGGCTGAGCGAAACCGAAAACGCCGGACGTGACCTGCCCAACATCCAGATCGCTAACGCGGCCGCCACCGGCAGGCTGAATACCAATCCTTCATACGGCCGGCTGTTGGCGAGGATGGCAAGACCAGCGGCCATGACCAGAGCGTCGCTGACGCGCGCATATTTTTCCACACGCGGCAGCGCACCCAGCACCAGCGCCCCACCCAGAGCAGCCACGGAACCGCACCAGTAACCATTCATCCAGTAGGTGAGAATGCCCAGGCGCAGCGCCGCGAGCATCCCGCCCAGCAGGGCCCAGGCCGGTGGCATCCATCCCTGAAGCATCCAGGTGATGGCCGAGCACATCAGCGCGGTGATGATCAACTGGCCTAACCACGGATGCCCCAGCCGCTCACCCGCGGCCAGCACCAATCCCTGAGCGGGCGGGTACATCGACATATAGGTCGGCTGCTGGATGATGTGGAAGCTCTCGAAGTGCACCCACATGGGATGGGTCGGATTGGTCACGCGCCCGTGCGCGAAGGTGTCAGCGGCGAGCAGGTAGCTGAATTCATCATTCCAGCGCGGCGCGGGAGTTCCGAGGACGGGAATCAAAGCAACGCGAAGCGTGACCACCAACAGCCCGGCCACAACGACGGACAGCATCTTGCGCCGGGCCAGGCGGCGGAAGCAGTCTTCCACATACTCAAAGCCGGCGAGCCGTTGCTTGTCGGTACCCGCCTTGCGTGACGCAAAGAAAATTATCGCCAACGCGGCGATAACCAGGGTCAGCTCGATGATCTGGATCAGTGAGGGAGCGAGGCGGGCATAGAATCCGGCCATGTTCATTCGGGCGTCGGACCTCGGGTCTTGTAGCGCTGGCGTCTCGCCGGCTGTCCGGCGGGCGTCCCGCCCGCCTATGGACGGACGCCCGGCGCCGCTCTACTTCTCCACCGCTACCTTGTCCGCGGTCAGCTTGTCCAGGATGCCGGATGCCACATCGATCGTCTCCTGGTCGACCGTGCGGTTCTTGGCGATGGCGTCGGCCAGGGGCACGGAGACGATCTTGTTGCCGCGCAGCGCCGCCATGCAGCCAAACTCACTGCGATGCACCATATCGATTGCGCCCAGGCCGTAGCGCGTGGCCAGCATGCGGTCGAAGGCGCTGGGTGAGCCGCCGCGCTGCACGTGTCCCAGGACGACGGTGCGAGTCTCGAAATCGGTGCGGCGCTCGATCTCCCGCGCCAGGATGGCAGCGATTCCCCCCAGCCGGGCGTGGCCGAATTCATCCTTGCCCATATCCACCACGATGGGCGCTCCGTGTTTGGGATCAACGTCGGTGGAGAATTTCGCGCCTTCGGCCACTACCACGATGCTGAAGTAGCGGCCACGCGCGTGCCGCAGACGGATGGTTTCCGCAACTTTGTCCACATCGAAAGGTATTTCAGGAATCAGAATGACGTCGGCGCCGCCGGCAATGCCGCTGTACATCGCGATCCAGCCCGCATCCCGCCCCATCACTTCCACCACCATCACCCGATTGTGCGCTTCCGCAGTGGTGTGCACCCGGTCGATGGCCTCGGTGGCGATGTTCACCGCCGTGTCGAACCCAAAAGTGAAGTCGGTGCCGGCCAGGTCATTGTCGATGGTCTTGGGGACGCCCACTACATCGACGCCTTTTTCGTGCAGTTTCTGGGCGACAGAGAGCGTGTCATCGCCACCGATGGCAATCAGGGCCTGGATTTTGTGCCGCTTCAGCGTGGCCACACACTTTTCCAGCCCGTCCGTTTTCTTTGCCGGGTTGGTGCGCGAGGTGCGCAGGATGGTGCCGCCACGGGGAAGTATTCCACCCACGCTGGAGAGATCCAGCGGCATGGTCTTGTCTTCGATAACTCCGCGCCAGCCCTCCAGAAAGCCCACAAATTCGTCTTCGTAGTGGAAACAACCTTTACGCACCACGGCGCGGATCACGGCGTTCAACCCTGGGCAGTCGCCTCCGCCGGTGAGTATGCCAACTTTCATTGCCTGCTCCTCATTGCGCGCAATTTGGTGTTCCTGCGCTCCCTCGGGGCTCGTCTGAGCCGAGGAAAGCGCTGGATACACTTCTGCTGTAATCACTTGCGACGGAACATAAAGATTACCACTAAATGGTGCATTTTTGTCCTGGCCTAAGCGCCCTGAATGAAGCAGGCACCCATCCCGCCCGCCCGTTTTCGAGGGCGAGACGCCCTCGAGACAGCCGGCGGGACGCCAGCGCCACTCTGGACCAGAGCCTCTCTTGCCGATTGCGCCTCGGCGAGGGATTCGCCACAATATCTCGGCAAACCTCATGTCGAAAATCTTGAAGATTCTGATCTGGCTGGCCGTCGCCCTTCTGGGCGCACTGGCTCTCGCCACTGTCGCGCTACATCGCGGCGAACAAATCAATGCCATGTGGCTGGTAGTCGCGGCGGTGTGCACCTATGCCGTGGGTTACCGCTTCTACAGCAAATTCATCGCGGCCAAAGTCCTCACCCTCGATGCCCTGCGCGCAACCCCGGCCGAGCGCCTGGAAAACGGCCGCGACTTTGTTCCCACCAACAAATGGGTGGTCTTCGGACATCACTTCGCCGCCATCGCCGGCCCCGGACCTCTGGTCGGCCCCGTGCTGGCGGCGCAATTCGGATATCTCCCCGGCACCCTCTGGATACTCGCCGGCGCGGTCTTCGGAGGCTGCGTGCAGGACTTCGTGATCCTGCTGTTCTCGGTGCGGCGCGATGGCAAGTCGCTCACCGAAATGGCGCGTGACGAAATTGGCCGCCTGGGCGGACTGGTGGCCTACCTCGCCGTGATCAGCATCATCGTGATCCTGCTCGCAGTTTGCGCGCTCGTAGTGGTCAACGCCCTCAAGGCTAGTCCGTGGGGAACATTTACCATCGCCATGACTATTCCCATCGCGCTGCTGATGGGCGTGTATCTGCGTACGCTGCGGCCCGGCAAGGTGCTGGAGACTTCGGCGCTGGGTTTCGTTCTGGTGATGCTTGCCATCTGGGGCGGACAGTGGGTCTCGCAGAGTCCTTCGGTGGCAACCTGGTTTACCTTCTCAGGTCCGGCGCTGGCCATTCTGATCATCATTTACGGATTCGCGGCTTCGGCTCTTCCAGTCTGGCTGCTGCTGGCTCCACGCGATTACCTGAGCACTTTCGTGAAGCTGGGGACCATTTCCTTGCTGGCGTTGGGCATCATCGCGCTCCGTCCCACTCTGCACATGCCGCCCCTCACCCGATTCATTGACGGCTCGGGACCTGTGTTCGCGGGCAATGTTTTTCCGTTCGCCTTCATCACCATCGCGTGCGGTGCCATCAGCGGCTTTCACGCGCTGATCTCGAGCGGCACCACCCCCAAGCTGATCCGGCGCGAGACCCAGACCCGCATGGTGGGATACGGCGCCATGCTGGCAGAGTCTCTGGTGGCCATCATGGCGACCATCGCCGCCTGCGTGCTGCAGCCGGGAATCTATTTCGCCATCAACAGTCCCGCAGGAATCGTTGGCCAGACGCCCGAAGCAGCGGCCGCCACCATCAGCAACTGGGGATTTCCCATCAGCGCCGCCGAGATGCATGCCCTGGCCCAGTCCGTGGGCGAGCAGACGCTTTACAACCGCACCGGTGGCGCGCCCGCCTTCGCCGTGGGCATGGCCCATATCTTCTCCAACAGCCTGGGCGGACAGGCGCTCATGGCGATCTGGTATCACTTCGCCATCATGTTTGAGGCGCTGTTCATTCTCACCGTGCTCGATGCCGGCACGCGTGTGGGCCGCTTCATGATTCAGGAGGCCCTGGGACACGTGTGGAAGCCGCTGGGCCGCACCAGTTGGTACCCATCCATTCTCGCCACCAGCGCCCTGATCGTAGCCGGCTGGGGTTCTTTCTTGTGGCAGGGCGTCAAGGACCCGCTGGGCGGAATCAACTCGCTATGGCCGCTGTTCGGCATCGCCAACCAGTTACTCGCTACCGTCGCCCTGTGCGTGGCTACCACCATCATCATCAAGATGGGCAAAGCGCGTTATGCCGCGGTGACGCTGGGCCCGCTGCTGTGGCTGGTCGCCGTCACTTTCACCGCCTCCTGGGACAAGGTTTTTGATCCCAATCCGCGCATTGGTTTTCTGTCTCATGCCGCGCAACTGGCGTCCGCCCCTGCTGCCAATGCCCGGCTGATCTTCAACGATCGCCTCGATGCCGTGGTGACCTGCACCCTGATCGTGATGGTCGCACTGATCCTGATTGAGTCAGCGGTGGAGTGGCTGCGCGTTCTTTCCGGTCGCAAGCAGGCCAAGGTAAAGGAGGCGCCGTTCGTGCCTACGCGCTTTGCAGAGGAGCAAGGATGATGCAGCACCGAGCTCTTGATCGCACCACTCACGTGGAGACCAGCTCGACTGGTTTACTCCTCGGACTTGCGAAACGCCTGAAGTCTCTCGCTACTACTGTTGTCGCCGCGCTGCGTGAAATTTTCGACGAATCCGCGTATGCGCGCTTCCTCGATCAGCGGCATTTGGAATCGTCCCGCGCCGCCTACGCCAGTTTCCGCCGGGAGCACGAAGCGGCAAAAGCACGCCGCCCCCGATGCTGCTGAGGGGGGTGCTGATGGAGACCGCGTCCCGCCTTCACCGACGTTTGCATGAGACGGGCGAGGACGCCCGTCCTCCATCAAGATTGGCAACAGGGAGCGTCTGAAACTGGGATAAACTTTCTCTCATGCGCGTCCTGGGCGTCGACTGCGGCACCGAGTACACCGGCTTTGGCGTGGTCGAACTCGGTCCCAACGATACTCTGGTCTGCCTGACTTGCGGCGCCATCAAACTTTCGCCGCGTGAGCCAATGGCCCGGCGGCTGGCGATTATTTTTGACCGCCTCGGCGTCATCATCCACGAACACCGGCCCGACAACGTCGCCATCGAAGATGTGTTCTACGCGGTCAACGTAAAATCCGCGCTCAAGCTGGGACAGGTCCGGGGAGTAGCCATGCTGGCCGCGTCCTCTGCCGGACTGGATGTGGCCGAGTATTCGCCCTTGTCCATCAAGTCCGCCGTGGTGGGCTATGGCCGGGCGGAGAAGCCGCAGGTCCAGCACATGGTCACACGCCTGCTGAATCTCGACCAGGTGCCCGAACCAGCCGACGCCGCGGACGCCCTGGCCATTGCCATCTGCCATCTGCACACCTCGGCCACGCTCCTCCGGCAACGCGCCGTGCGGGCATGAACTTCCGATCATTTTTTTGGCATAATCTCTTCTGCATGACTTCCGGCAAAAATGTGGGGGCTAGCGTCCCGCTCGTGCCATCGCCAGCACGAGCGCGACGCTCGTGCCCACATAAGACCCTTGGCCTTCTTCTGTTTCTAGTCGCGGTTCTGCAACTTGCCGTTCGCGCGCAGGAGACGGCGGTCGTGACTATTACTCTCGATTTCCCCGGCTCCGAACCCTCGCACTACGCGATTTCCGTTTCCTCCGACGGCCACGCCACCTATGATTCCGACGGCAAGCTCAGTCCCGACTCAGAAGGCGATCCCTTCCATTTGGACTTTTCCATGTCGGCTGAGACTCGCCAACGGGTTTTCGACCTGGCCGAACGCGCGCACTACTTTCAGGGCGAGATCAATTCCAGAAAGAAGAACCTGGCTTCCACCGGGAACAAGACACTGACCTACAAAGACTCCGGGCGGAGTACGTCAGCTACCTACAACTACTCTCCCGTGGCCGCGGTGCAGCAGATAACCCAGCTCTTCCAGAGCCTCTCCACCACGCTCGAATTCGGCCGCCGTTTGCAGTATTTCCATCGTTACCAGAAGCTGGCGCTCGATGAGGAGCTGAAGCGCATGGAAGAGGCAGCCACCGGGACCGGTCTGGAGGAATTGGCCGCCGTCATGCCGATTCTGCAGGCCATCGCCGTTGACTCCTCCGTAATCAATCCGGTCCGGGCCCGAGCCCAGCGCATGATGGAGCGGGCCAACTCCGTAAAGCGATGATTGTGCGGGGAATTGCGGGGGCGAAGTTCAGATAATTCAGATTGAATGGAGGACGGGCGCCCGCCCGTCTCACCGCAAGACGGGCGAGGACGCCCGTCCTCCATAATGTGCGCCCGAATCAAAGCCCAATTTCCTCCTCAACTCTCGATTTGTTGACAACCAACGCCCCCAAAAGGTGTTCTAATACGTTAACGGGCAGTCTCGGGAGGTGGCATATGTCTATGCGCCGAATAGCCGTTCTATCTACTCTAGCGGTTTTGTCATGCTGGCTGGCGGTCCCATCTTTTGCCGACTCGCACGCTCGCATCGTGCGCCTGAGCCAGGTTGACGGAGACGTTCAGATCGACCGCAACACGGGTCAGGGCTACGAACAGGCCTTCCTCAATTTGCCCATCACACAGGGCACCAAGTTACGTACCGCGCAGGACGCGCGGGCTGAGATCGAGTTCGAAGACGGCAGCACGCTGCGCATTACTCCCGGCACATCCGTGGAATTCCCCGAGCTGGCGCGGCGCGATTCTGGCGCCCGGGCCTCGAGCCTGGAACTTCGGGGAGGAACCGCCTACCTGAATTTCAAGGGCGACAAACAGGAAGAGTTCACTCTTGCCTTTGGGCAGGACAGGCTCGCACTCACTAAGCCGGCACACCTCCGCATCGAATTGAAGGACGCCGACGCCACCGTGGCCGTCTTCCAAGGCGACGTCGAAGTCGCCAGTGCGTCGGGCCGAGTTAAGGTCGAGAAGAAGCACAGTGCCACCTTCAGCCTGGCTGGAACCGAGCCTTACGCGCTGGCCAGTAATCTGGAGCCCGATCCTTACGACGAGTGGGACAAGCAGCAGGACAAATATCATCAGCAATACAGTGCCTCCAACGGCTTTTCGCCCTACGGCTATGGGGCCAGTGATCTGAGCTACTACGGCAGCTTCTACAACATTCCCGGCTACGGAATGATGTGGCAGCCCTATCTGGTCGGGGCGGGTTGGGATCCCTTCATGAATGGCGCCTGGATGTGGTATCCGGGGTCCGGATACGCCTGGGTCTCCGCCTATCCCTGGGGATGGACGCCGTATCGTTACGGTTCCTGGACCTACCTTAACGCCTATGGTTGGTTCTGGCAGCCGGGAAATAGCTGGGCAGGATGGAACACCGGTCCCAACATCGCACACGCTCCCCAAACCTTCAGCGTACCCAGACCGCCCGCGACTCCGGGACGGACGTTACTGGTCAACCGAGTTGCTCCCGCGGGCCCGGTAAGCGTGATCCAGAATAAGGCCGAAATACGCGGCGGTTCCGCAGGCCTCGGGGTGCCGCGCGGCAGCGTGCGGAATCTGGGGAAAATCTCGCAGCAGATGGAGCGAACCAGTTCACCCGGCGCAGCCGGCATGCATGCCTCGCCGGCCGCATCCGCGGTGCGCTTGCCCCCGGCAAGCTCTCGCGTGTCTTCTTCGTCGCCTCGAGGTGGCGCTCCCATGCACGGCGGTGCTGCAGCGAGGAGCGCGGCTCCATCCTCGACCGCAGCTCCGCGAATGAGTGGCGGATCGGGATCTCCCGCTCCCAGTTCGCACGGCGGAACCCATCGATAAACGGAGCATGAGAGTTCCCGAAACATCTGCGGAACTTGATAAGCTACAAACTTGTTTGCCCATTACTTTTCAGGAGGTGGGTATGTTCAAAGTCAGGAATTGGCTTGCCCTCGGCCTCATGGTCGCTGCCTTTGTCATTTTCAGTCCGCGCAGCTCGGCCCAGACGATCTCATGTTCTTCCGATGACGGGCACCGGCATTATTGTCCGGCGGACACGCGCGGTGGGGTTCGCCTGCTGAAGCAGCGCAGCGACTCCCCTTGCAACCAGGGCTACAGCTGGGGATTTGACCGTGGAGGCGTCTGGGTGGACCGTGGCTGCCGGGCAGATTTTGCGGTCGATTCGTACCAATACAGAGGGCCTGCCCCGGGCAGCACCGGCACCGTCTCATGCTCGTCTGACGACGGCCACCGGCACTACTGCGACGCTGGTTCGGGAGGCCGAATTCGCCTGGTGCAGCAACGTAGCGAGTCTCCTTGCCGGGAAGGCTACAGCTGGGGCACTGATGGCAGAGGAATTTGGGTGGATCACGGTTGCCGGGCTGATTTTGCGGTCGAAGGCGGCCGGGGCGGCTGGGACCGTGACCGCGATCACGACCGCGACCGCGATCACTACGGGGATCGCGACGACTACCAGGGAGGCGCAGACCAGATTGTCTCCTGTTCATCCGACGACATGCACCGTCACTACTGCAGCGCTGACACGCGAGGCGGGGTGCGGTTGCTGAAGCAGCGCAGCGACTCTTCCTGCCGCCAAGGCTACAGTTGGGGCTACGACCGCCGCGGTATTTGGGTGGATCATGGCTGCCGCGCCGACTTCCAGGTCGTCCGCTAATCTGAAGACCAAGGGTGCCCCACCCTCTTTCGCGTACTTTGCGAAAAGGGTGGGTTTTTTTCCGTCGGTCTCATTAGTTGCAAGGTTTTCCTTCTTCTACCTTCGTGCCCTTTGTGGTTAACAGTTTTAGGCTGTCCAAATCCACAGAGTTGTCCCGCCAAGGAAGATGGGACAAATTCTAATCAAATTCTCATTTTTCAGTTCAAACATCCCCAACAATTACCACCGTCACTTGAGACCTCAGCTCCCGGCACTTAGCTTATAGATACCCCAGAACACTTGGAGTCTTTATGGCCACCCCGGGCCGCGCGCCCTTGCCAAACGCCGCTCCTGCCACCGTTCCGCCCACGCCTGCGCTACTGCTGGCCATGCTTCAGGTCTCGAGTCACGTCAGCGATCTGATCTTTTCTCCGGGAAGCCATCCGCACGTTGAGGTCAGTGGCCAACTGGTCCCGGTAAAGATCCCCGGCCTGTCGATGCTGGGCCCGGGAGACACGCAACGCATCGCGCAGGAATTGATCGGAGACAACCAGCAGGCGACCGCCACGCTGCGGAGCCAGGGATCGTGCGACATCTCCTACAGCCTGCCGGGCACGGCGCGTTTCCGGGTCAACATATTCGTGCAGCGGGGCAGCCACGCCATCGTGATGCGGGTGATCCCCAAGAGCATTCCCACATTTGACGAACTGAAACTGCCGCAGGAACTCGCTCACATTGCCGATATCAAGAACGGCATCGTGCTGGTCACCGGGCCTACGGGCTCGGGCAAGTCCTCCACCCTGGCGGCCATTCTCGATCGCATCAACGAAACCAAGGCATACCACATCCTGACCATTGAAGATCCGGTGGAATTCATGCACCGCCACAAGCGTTCCATCGTCCATCAGAGAGAGCTGCACAGTGACACACCCAGCTTTGCGCTGGCCTTGCGGGCGGCCCTGCGGCAGGCGCCGAAAGTAATCCTGGTGGGTGAAATGCGCGACAAGGAAACCATCGAAATCGCGTTGGAAGCGGCAGAGACCGGTCACCTGGTCCTGTCCACCCTGCACACCACCGATGCCTCGAAGACCGTGGAACGGATCATCGGAGTGTTTCCGCTGACCGAGCAGCACACCATCCGCAACCGTTTCGCAAAAAGCTTCCGCTACATCGTTTCGCAGCGCCTGCTCCCGCGAAAGGGAGGAGTTGGGCGTGTGGCCGCAATCGAGATCCTCAAATCGACCCTTCGCACCCGCGAGTATCTGGACAAGGGCGAGGTGGAAGGTAAAAGTCTGCTCGACGCCATGCGCGACGGGGATACCGAGGGCATGCAGCATTTTGACGGGGAGATCGAGAAACTGATTCGTGCCGGAATGATCGACTACGACACCGCGATAGCCTACGCTACCAACCCGGGGAATTTGCGGCTGCAACTCGGCGACATGGGGCTGGACCCGGGTTCGGCACCCGTAGAAAAGCCCGCACCGCCATCCAACCCCAAACAGGACACTGAACTCGAAATCGAATAGACCAGAATTTCTTGACGCTTCTTGCGGAGTTCTTTGCGTCCTTGCGGTAAAAAGGCCTTGGTCTCCAGCTGTGACCGCAAGGAACTACTGCACCAGGATGCCGGCGTATCCCACCACCCGATCGCGATCACCCGAAACATCCCCCGATGTGGCATACCTTACGAGGTCCGCTCCGACCGCGCCCAGGCGCCGTGCGGCAGTGAGCATCGCGACAGTCGGTCCGAAGCCGCACATGCTGATATCTTCATCCATCACTACGTCGAACAGCCCGCGCGCGTCCATGACCAGCATGCGTTCAATAGCCTTCTGATCTTTCACCCGCGTGATGGTGTCGTTCTCGTAGTGGTTCATGTCGCTGGAGGCGATCAGCAGCACGCGTTCTCCCAGCGCCCGCACCACATCTGCAATGGCCTCGCCCAGACCGGAGAGCATTTCATATTGGCTGGTACCGAGGACGATCGGAACAAACCTGCCCTCGGGATTTTTGACTTGCAGAAAGGGCAACTGGACCTCGGCGCTATGCTCGGCGCGATGGGCCTCGGTATCTTCACCGAGGAGCGGAAACCGCTGCTTCAAGTCAGCCGCCAGCCTGGCATCAATGGACACCATGCCTAGTGGCGTCTGCCATGCTCCCGCACTCATGATGGAAAGAGGATGCCCCATGCCAGTGTGATTGGGACACATCAGAATGCAGCGTGGCGGCAAATCAAGCCGTGCGTATACCGCACCCGCGACATGTCCCGAATAGACATAGCCGGCGTGCGGTACCACACAGCCGAGGGCGGGAACTGTTTTCTCCGGCGGTGATAAATAAGACTCCACCTCCGCCCGCAGATCGTCGGGATCGCGCGGATAAAATCGTCCAGCCACGGCGGGATGTCGGATCGGCGAGACCATTGCACTCTCACCTTTCACCCAGCTGTCGAGGCACCCAATGCCCGAAACAACGCTGCCGTCTTCTCCAGACTCAGCGCTTCGGCGCGCACTGCCGGTTTCACTCCCGCTTCTGCGAAAGCCGCGCGCAAGACCTTGGGCGCATATTGCGCTTTCAGATTGTTGGCGAGAGTTTTTCTCTTCTGTCCGAACGCCAGTTTAAGAAACGCAATGAACTCCGCTTCCGGCACTGCCAGGCTTTCGAGCTTCGACACCATTCGGAGCCGCACCACGCTCGAGTCCACTTTAGGCGGCGGAGAAAACGCGCCCGGCGGAAGCGTGAACAACTTCTCCACCTGAGCATAGAGCTGGGCGGTCGCCGAGAGCAGGCCGTAGTCACTCCGTCCCGGCGCGGCCGCCAGGCGGTCCGCCACCTCGCGTTGCACCATCAGGACGATGGTTTCGAAGTACTGCCGAAATTCAAAGAGCCGCAACAGGATGTCGGAAGTAATGAAATAAGGAAGATTCCCCACCACGCGCACCGCATCAGGCTGATGATTCAGACCGGGACGGGTGCTCCCCGGCTTGGGTCCGAACAGAGTGTGGAAGTCGATGGCCAGCACGTCGCCTTCGATGATCTCGACGTTGGGTTCCTGGGAGAAATTCATGCGCAACTGCGCCGCCAGCACGCGATCGATTTCGATCGCGATCAGCCGCCGCGCCCGTCTTGCCAGGGCCGCAGTGAGTGCGCCGCGCCCGGGACCGATTTCGAGCACCGTGCTCTCCGAGATATCGCCCAGAGCGTCCACAATGCGCATGATGGCTGAGGAATCAATCAGAAAATGCTGGCCCAGTTTGGGCCTGCCACGTCGCTTCTCTGCGGCCGCGATTTTTGTCACGTGCACCCACTTTCATGTCGGCTGGCAGGCGTTTAGACTGACCAGTTCGCGCTGCCGGTTGTCTGGTCGGCAGAGTATGCTGTGAACAGCCTCTATGATAGCTTGTGCCGGCGCCGCCGGGGACCGGCACTCACAAGGAGTCGCCTATGCACATCGTTTTTGCAGCGTCGGAGTGTGTGCCCTTTTCCAAAACGGGCGGCCTGGCCGACGTAGTGGGCGCGTTGCCCCGGGCCCTGGTGGCCGCCGGTCACCAGGTGAGCGTCTATCTTCCCCGCTACCGCCAGACCCTGCTCAAGGACCCGCACACCGTGGTCAATAGCATCACCGTACCCTTCGATGACCGCTACCGCTTTTGCTCGGTGGTCAGCGGCGGTGAGCGTGCCGGTGTGAGCTTCTACTTTATTGAGTACCCGCCGTTCTTTGACCGCGATGCCCTTTATGGGACTTCCGCCGGCGACTATCCCGACAACGCCGAACGCTTTGCGTTGTTCTCCCGCGCCGTGCTGGAAGCTTCGAAGATTCTTGGCGTGCCTCAGATCTTTCACTGTCACGACTGGCAGTCCGCACTGGTCCCCGTTCTGCTACGGACACAATACGCCGAAGACCCCGCCTTCCGCGACGTGGCCACGGTCTTCACTATCCACAACATGGGATACCAGGGCCTGTTCCCGCCCGATACTTTGCCCTTGCTCATGCTGCCGTGGGACCTGTTTACGATCTCCAGGATGGAATTTTTCGGCCATGTAAATTTTTTGAAGGGCGCCCTGATATTCTCCGACTTTATTACTACGGTGAGCAGGAAGTACAGTCAGGAAATCCAGACCACGGAGTTTGGCTTTGGCCTGGAAGGCGTGCTGCGGGCCCGGTCTTCAACCGTGGCCGGCATCCTGAACGGAGTGGATTACGACGAATGGAGTCCCGAGAGTGACAAATTCATCGTGGCCCGCTACTCGCCGGAGGATCTCTCCGTCAAATCCAAATGCAAGCAGGATCTGCTCACCACCTTTGGCATGACCCAGGCCGATTTGCGCCTGCCTGTCATCGGCATCGTCTCCCGGTTCGCGGCTCAGAAGGGCTTCGATCTCATCTCGCAGATCATGGAACGACTGGCCCGGGAGGAGATGACCATTGTTGCCCTGGGCAGTGGAGACAAGCCCTACGAAGACATGTTTCTCCGCCTCAGTAAACAATTTCCGCACAAGATCGCGGTCAAGGTAGCTTACGACAACGCAGTGGCGCACAAGATCGAGGCCGGGAGCGACATGTTCCTGATGCCGTCCAGGTACGAGCCCTGCGGCCTCAACCAGATTTACAGCCTGAAGTACGGCACTGTGCCTATCGTCCGTGCCACCGGCGGCCTCGACGACACCATTGAACACTGGGACCCGCGTACCGGGAAGGGCACCGGTTTCAAGTTCACCGATTACAACGGCGAGGCTCTGCTGTTAACCATTAAAGAAGCGCTGCGGGCCTTCCGTGATCAGAATTCCTGGCAACAGCTCGTGCGCAACGGTATGAGCAAAGACTTCTCCTGGAACGCTTCCGCGAAGGAATACATTCGGGTGTACGAACGCGCACGCCAAGTCCGCGGAGTTTCGAGCGAACCTCGGACCACCAGCGGAAACCCCAGCCTGGCCCTGGTCTAAATGTGTGGGGGTGGGACACTCTTGTCCGACGCTTTTGGGGTTGGTGTTGGTGTTGTTTTCCAGGTTAGGAAGAACGGCATAGGCAAAGAAGCAAAAATCAACGGCACAATCACAAGGTAAAGTCAAAGGCGTCGGACAGGAGTGTCCGACCCACAGGGGTTCACGTTTTACGGCCTCACGCGCAGTGACGAGCCGTTCCGCCCAAAGTCAACTTCGATTACTTCCCCGGGCTTAAGTTTCACCTCGCGGCCCTTTTGCAGTAGAAGGAACGCGGTGCTGCCGGCCAGCCCATACCAGCGCGCAGCGCCCGCGCTCGTGGCCAAAGCTTCTTCAGCGAGATCGTCAGCCAGCTTTGCCACCAGCGCGGTCCCGCCCAACTGGATGGCCAGGCGCTTCTTGCTCATCGTGGGATGGACCGTTCCTTCGCTGTCGGTCCTGGCAGCATTGCTTTCGGTTGAGATCAGCTCGAACCGGGCAGGCTGCACCGTACCGTCGGGCAGCTTGATCCGATCGAAAGTCATTCGCAGTGCGCCGCGGCGCATCAGGCGGCGTGCCGGAGTCGTCTCCAGGTGGCCTTCCACCAGCGTCCCCTGAGGCAGCACCGGTTTGCCTTCCACCGCGACCGCGTCCTCCAGCTTAGCCAAGAACGAAGAGCCGCTGGGAGATTTGGAACTGACGGCCGAAAGCAGGGTCAGGCGGGCCTTCCCGCTCTCCGGCGTAGGGGGGCGTTGAGATGCACTTTCTTGAGCGGACGAACTCACCGCCAGCGCGATGCACCATCCGAACAGGAAACAACGCAGCAGAGTCATCGAGATCCTCGTCTCGCAAGCGGTCAGGAAACTATAAATGATGTTGGGTCCGGCCCGTAAGGAACAGGCCAGTGAACGCCCCGAATTGTCCTGGGTGGTTAAAATTTGAGGCCACAGCCCCTCACCCCGGTCGTCTTGATAAAATCGGTTCGCGCCGCCCATTGTTCCCATGAGCACTTTCACCAGGACGATCTTCCACGTCGATATGGACGCCTTTTTCGTCTCGGTGGAGGAGTTGTTCAATCCCGAGCTGAAAGGCAAAGCTGTAGTCGTCGGGGGGCAGCGTGATGAGCGCGGCGTGGTTTCGGCGGCGTCGTACGAAGCACGCAAGTTTGGCGTGCACTCGGCCATGCCGCTACGCACCGCGGCCAAGCTCTGCCCCCAGGCCATCTTCGTCAACGGCCATCCTGACCGTTACCGGGAATGCTCAGAGAAAGTGCATCGGGTCCTGACTTCGTTCTCGCCCCAGGTTGAAATGGCCTCGATTGATGAAGCCTATCTTGACATGACTGGCACCGAACGGCTCCACGGTCCGCCATTGCGCGCCGCTCACCTGCTCCATCAGAAGATGAAAGCCGAGACCTTGCTCAACTGCTCCATCGGGATCGGCATCTCGCGCCTTATCGCCAAAGTTTCGTCGGCCCGCGCCAAGCCCAACGGCGTGCTTTGGATTGTGCCCGGGCAGGAAGCAAACTTCCTGGCTCCGCTCGACGTGCGCGAGATTCCTGGCGTCGGCAAAGTCACCGAGCAGAACCTGCACGGACTGGGCATTCGCAAGGTCGGAGACCTCACTCGTTTCGACGAGACCTTCCTCAAAGAACGCTTCGGAAAATGGGGGCTGGCGCTAGCGGGGAAGGCCCGCGGGGAAGACGCAGGCGGATGGTTCGACAGCGAAGTCGGCGCCGACAGCGATCCCAAGTCGATCAGCCACGAACACACCTACAACGAAGATACCGCCAGCGTGGAACAGCTGGAATCCACCTTGATGCGTCTCTCCGAGATGGTAGGCCGCCGTCTGCGTGAAGGCGGACTGCACGCCCGCACTCTTCAACTGAAGCTGCGGTATAAGGATTTCACCACCATTACTCGCGCGCACACCTTGCCTTCACCCACCCAACTCGACACCGAAATTTTCGAGCAAATCCGTCTGCTATTCCGAAAGAACTGGCGCCCCGGCGCCCAGGTACGATTGCTGGGCGTGCAGGCTTCGTCATTCGAGTCCCAGGCCTCGCAGGGAGACCTGCTGGAAGACGGACGCCGACGGCGCTGGCAGCAGGCGCTCTCGGCGGCCGATCGCTTAAGAGACAAGTTCGGCGAATCCAGCGTGTCGCTGGCCAGCGGCCTGCGCGGCGGATTCCGCGAGCGCACCCACGAAAGCCCGGTAGGATTACCGGGAAAGGGCAAGCCGAAAGAATAAGCTCACCCAAGTTGTCATCCTGAGCGAAGCGACTGTTTCGCTTCGCGAAGCAGTCGCGCAGTCGAAGGACCCCTACAGTAAAGACGCAGTGTGCATCTCGAGATCTTCTAAAAGCCTGTTGATTCGAGTGCTTTCAAACCGAGCCCCCAGAAAACTGTCCGCCCAACTCCGAGTGATGAGGTAGGTAGGGTAAGGGTCCTTCGACTCCGCTTTCCATTCGCGGGCGAATGGAAAGACTCCGCTCTGGATGACAGCGGATTTCTACACAAAAATACGAAAGCCGGAATCCGGAATTTCTTCCGTCCCGGCCTGCGCTTCCTTCAACCCGTTGGGCTAGTTAGTCGGCGCCGCGTTTGCCGTGGTCGGCGATCCCGGATTCGCACCGCTGCCGTAACGGATAAGCCGCGGAAAGAATGGCGTGACTTCAAACGGCATCTTGTCCCGGGCTGAAGTGATTGCCACCGGCGAAGTCTTGATCAGCTCAACATGATCATCCCAGGGGTTCACCTTGACGCGTCCGCCCAGCGGCAAGGCGGGAATCTGGTCCAGCTTGTTGGGCTCGAGCGCCGGCGCTGAAGTCATCAGGGCTGCCATGCGTTCCACGCCTCCCTTGGGGTCCGTCAGGCTGTTTCCCAGGTGGGGTGTCAGGAGAGCGGAAAGCGCCGGACCTCTTTCGGCCAGTTCACGCAGGAACAAGCCGGCGGTGTCCAACTTCTGTGCGTACGGCGAGTTCTTCAGCAACTCGATGGCTTTCTTGTCGGCTGCGGCCTCTTCTTCCGGAATATGCCTGAATCCCAGGTTCTGGTAAGTCGATTCGTCGGAGAAGAGCATGCGGTCGTTGAAGGCGTACCGGCTGCCCAGGTTGTGACCCAAAACAATGTGCGCCAGTTCATGGGAAAGCACCATGGCCAGGCTGGCCTCGTCAGGCAGCACGTCGATCAGGCCGCGGCTGACGATGATGGTATTGCCCACGCTGAAAGTCTCCAGCGGAGAAGTCAGCATCACCCGGGTCCGAACTGGCCGGGGCAGGTCAATATTGTTGGTTACTTCCAGATTGGTGACCACCGTCATCAGGATCTTGTCCACTTCGCCTTGGGGGGCCAGCAAACCGGCATTCTGCAGGCGCTCGACTACATTGTCTTCCGCCTGCTGCTGCCACTCCCGCTGCGCCTGTAGCGGAGAAGCGTCCTGCGCCGTGGGGCTCTCGTCCTTTACACTCGAATCCACCAGCACCTGGGTGAGTTCGTCTTCCTTATTGTTCTTTTTCAGGTCATAACCCCAGATTCGGGTCTGGGCCTTGAAGGCCATCTTGTCCTTCGAACCAGAGCTGAAGTCGCCTTCTTCGCTGTAGATATAAGCGGGGACCCAGTAGCCTGGAATCAGGTTCAGGCGCCAGCTATCCATGTGGAAGAACTGCGCGTTGCGGGGCCGGGGCGCGTAGGTGCCGTTGAGCCGGACGATATTGTAATCCTGGTCTTCCACCCAGATGCGGCCCAGGAAACGTCCTTTGCCGGCATTTTTCTTGGGGGTCACGTCGAACACGATGCAGCGCACGTCGCCCTGAAATTCGCGGTGCACGTACTTGAAATCGTAGTGGGCGCGGTCAAAATCGTCGCGGTCGGCAAAGATCATCCAGGAAAAACCAATGGGCTTGTATTCGAACTTGAACAGCTTGGTGACTCCGCCCAGCATACGGCTCTGGAAGCTGGAATCGCCCGATAGATAGTCCTGTCGATCCACGGAATCACTCAGGTCCAGGCGGCCGAAAAAGTAGTGGTCCTGTTTGGGCGAGGGTCCCATCTGGGGATCGAGTTGCAGGTTCTGCAAGTAGGTTTCCACCAGCGGGTTGCGGGTCTCCAGAAATGTAATGAGCGCATGCTCGCGTTCAATGGCGCGGTCCACAACCTGGTCCATGGTGGTGGGAGCGGCCGCGGCA
>JBARIF010000379.1:0-2023 GCA_049799615.1 Terriglobales bacterium | reverse complement strand
GAACTCGGCGAAGGTCATGCCGTTGGACAGAACGAGACCGGCTGAGACGAAAGCGCTTATCAGCACGCCAAGGTCAAACACCTTGGCGAGATACTTCATGAATCGCCGTCTACTCTGAATCACGCTTGCTCCTAGACTGAAGCAACTCTTATGAAAGACGGTGGATATTGAGGGCCTGCTCAGCCACGGATCGGTTCAAGAATGCGATTGGATCGAAATCCGGAAATGGGGGTTAACGGGTCTGCTCTGAAGGCGGACCCGAGGCTTTAGGCTTACAGGTTACGATTTCGCATCTAGACCGGCTCAACGCCGTAACCGTCGATTCGGATGGCGAGCGATCTCTGGATGCAGTCTACGGATACGATCAGACTCCGATCGTCGTTGATGCCCGAAAGGACTCCACAGATACCGTCCAGGCTTCCCCCACGGATTCGGACTCTCTGCCCAAGATTGAGAAAGGGATACGGCGAAAAGGGGACCTTTTCTCGGACAATCGTTTGCAGGGCATCGATCTGTTCGTCGGGAATGGGAACGCCCATGCCTCGCACGCCCACAAAACGAAACACGCTGTTCGTTTGCAACACGCTGACACGAATGCTTCGCTCCCAACCAATTCGAACGAATACGTAGGTACCGAACAACGGAAGCTCAACCTTCCGCTGGCGGTCGCTCCACTGATGCACTTCGGAAAACAGGGGAAGAAAGGCTTCTACGCCTTTTTCTTCGAGTTCGGTAGCGACGCGTTTCTCATGCCTGGCCTTGGTCTGGATCGCAAACCATGAGTGTTCCGCTGCGGAGCTTGACTCCTGCGACGGAATTAGGTCGTCTCGAAAATACGTGGCTTCGCCTATATGAGTCACAGTGTGCAGTGCTCCCCTGGTCAGCGTGTCCGCCGCAATGGTGCTCGGCGGAAATCGCAAGCGTAATGTTGGGATCCCTTCCATCGCGGGAAGGGTGATCGCTATCTCGGCGAAGTGGCGTGGCCGTTTGAGGGGCTCGATCTTAGTTGCTTACCGCATACTGCACCTTTACCTCTGTGTAAAGCAAAGTCAAAATTTTTATTCCACGTATAGATACCTTTTGATACGCGAGAATAACTCAATCCATCGGATCTCCCTGTGGAAATCTCAAGTCGAAGGTACAGCTCCGCCCTTTCAGTCCCATCGAAAACTCAACCCAGTCAGCCCCAAGAAAATTCAGGTGACCGGGAATTCGTCAGCGGTCACACATGTACTAGGACTGCCTTCTACTTCATTCACAAACTGCCCCGTGATGGCGAAGCCGCTGAATTGATAGCACGCTTCAACCCGGCTCACGCGGCCGACACAGCGGAGTTTCACCGGACGCGGTACGAGTTCGAATGCCGGGAGCGCGAACTCAACTTTGATTTCCACTCCTGATGGCGGACACTTCGCCGCCAAGATAAACATTCCGCCCGGCCCCATGTTTCCGCAGTGGCCCACGTCGTAATGTTCTTCGCTGTCGGCCCAGCGGAACAAAACGGGCAAGACGATCTGGAATCGGCGGGTGCTTCTCCGCTCTATCGAATGATCCACTCTCGTTCGTTCCTGTGTGCTTCAGCTACCCGCCCCACCCTAGGCGCCCCCTGCGCGCACCACAAGCGGGTAATCGTCCACACTTCCCCGGAACGATGCCCTACACACGCTCGCAGTACGAAACAACTTTGTTCTGGTGTCGATGAGCCTCAGTTCAGAGGCCCTCGACTCGCAGCCGAACCGGGTGGTGGTTCTTGCGAGAGTAGAGAAGGTAGTCCTCTAGAGAGGGAAGATCAGTTCTCACTTTCCATGGGGCACTTATTTCCCAAATCAATTTTTCCGATGGGTGTCATTTTGAGATTGGTGACTTTCGGCTCCATCCGTTTGTACTTGAATGATAAATACCTCGTGTGCAAGAATTCCGTCTCTGGTTGTTTTCTTGCTCGTCAAACGGTTCCCTAGTAATCAATTTCAAACTGCCTGACAATTGACTATGAAGTCGCCGCATTCATCCCTGAGCTTGGAAC
>JBARIF010000378.1:0-1678 GCA_049799615.1 Terriglobales bacterium | reverse complement strand
CGGCGTCAGCTTCCCCGTCGCAAGGTAATCCTGCGAGGGAACCCCAAAAGCATCCGCTACTCGATTAAAGAAGGCGAACATCGCCGTGACATACACGGCTTCCGCAATCTGATCTTCGCTCCATCCCGCGTCGCGCAGCTTCTGCACATCCTCAGCAGTCGTGCGCGGCGCCGCGTTCGTCACCAGTTCCACGTAGTCGAGCAGCGCGCACTCGGCCGCCGTCAACCCGGCCTGGTCGAGCTTGCCCTCGAGAATTGCCGCCACGCATTGATCACTGGCCCCCTGAACCCGCAGGAAGTAGGTATGACTGTCCAGTCAATACGGGCACCGGTTGAGATAGGAGACGTAGCTGGCGATCATCTCCTTGTGCCGCCGCGTCAGGTGGCCTTCGGAAAAATGCACGGTGTTCGAGAACTCCACGACCTGTCGCAGAAAGTCAGGCCGCGCACCGAAGCACTTGATGATGCCCGGCACCTGTTTCCGTCCCGAACCTGCCCGCCAGAAGTCATATGCCGCGGCGGTATCCCCGGTGGCTGCCTGGTCCTCGATAATTCGGATCTTGGTAGTCGGCTTTTTTCTTTCAGGGCCGTCCGGCGGCTTTGCCTCATCTTCCATAGGACTTGATCGTACCTCGCCCGCTCGTTCGCTCCTAAAACAGAAATTTCAACGCCACCTGAATCACGCGCGGTCCCAGGTCGGACTGGACCACTCCGAAGGTCGGCGAGGCGATATCGCTGTTCGGCAAGCGCAGATTCGTGTGATTCAGAAAATTGAACAGCTCCCCGCGGAACTGCAGCTCTTTCCCCTCAGTGATGCGGAAATTCTTGATGGCCGCGAAGTCCCAGTTCGCAAATCCGGGCCCTTGCACGACATTGCGTCCTTCGTTCCCAAATTGCTGAACCGGGGAGTTCGGGTCGGGCGTGACCCGCTGGAACGCAGCCGTGTTGAACCATTCGGCCGCAGTATGCGGGCCCGAGTTCGGGTTCCCGATCAGGTTCGGCCGGTTACTTGAGAAACCGGAAATCTCCGGCGCGCTGCCCTGCAGCGAAACGTCCCTTGAATCGAACACCGTGAACGGCGTGCCGCTCTGCACGGTCACAATTCCGTTCAACTGCCAGTTGCCAAACGCATGCTGATACCAGGTGTGACCTTGTCCCCAGAAGGGAAGGCTCCACTGGTAACTCAGCACCAGCCGGTGCCGTGCGTCGAACATCGAGCGCCCGCGCTCCCCAGCCAAATCAAACGGGTTCTGCGCCAGGTCATTCTCTCCGGCCACCGGCTGCGAAGCCGATCCTGTGATGTTGAACGACGAAACATCATCGATCGACTTGGAGTAGGTGTACGAAGCCAGAAACGAAATCCCGTAGCCAAAGCGCTTGCGCAGGCTGGTTTCCAGAGCGTGATAGGTAGAGTTCGCGATCCCGGCAATCTCGCCTACCGACGCGTAAATGCAGGGGTTCGGTGGCGGCGCCGTGAGCGTGCAGCCGGAGTAAAGCCTCCGTTGGTTCACGTTGTCTACGGTCGACTGCCCCGGATAGTAGATCGTGGGATTTCCCTCAATAAGCCGCGGCAGGTGCGTGCCGTTCGTTCCCACGTAGCCCACTTGGAACAGCCAGTCCTTGCCGAAGGACCGCTGAATATTCAGGTTCCAGTCCTGCGCATAGGGCAGCTTGAGGTG
>JBARIF010000377.1:0-1960 GCA_049799615.1 Terriglobales bacterium | reverse complement strand
GCGTAGGCTTGGTGGTTGCATTGAAGCGGTCCCCGACGTCCCCGGAATGCTGACTCTGGAACCACCAATATAGCAGTTGCGGCAACTGCCGAGCGATCTTGCGCAACGCCGCACGCCAGTAGCTTCACGGGTTCCGGTCATTGCGGCAAGGTCGGGAAGACTCTCCAATCACCAATTCCGAGGAGATTCGATATTCTTTTCCCTGCGGGCTTACGGTGCTCGAGAGTTCATGCAAGGCGTCAGCGGCCAGACGACCTAGCGTCTCGCGATGAATGTCCACGGTGGTGATTGAAGGGTTGCAGTATTCGGCCAGACGAGTCTTGTCGAATCCCGTCACTGAAATATCCTGAGGCACGCGGCACCCGGCATTGAGCAAGCCCTTGATCACCCCAACTGCGGTCAGGTCGTTCACGGCCACGACTGCAGTGGGGCGGGGCGACAATCTGGCAATCGTTGCTCCCGCGGCGAATCCGCCCTCGAAACGCAAGTCACCTCGGAGAACGGGTCCAGTCTCCAGTCCCAGCTTTTTCATCGAGCTCTCTTACGCCTGCAGGCGCTCCACGTTGGACTTAAGCCCAGGACGGCCCGCGACGAAAGCGATGTGCCGGTGGCCGTTCTGGTGTAAATAATTCACAATCTGTTCCACGCCCGACAAGTAATCGATCCGCAGATTACTCATGTAGCCTTGGACCGGAGCCAAGTCGAGAAACGTTACCGCAATTTTTCGGCGAGCGAGTTCACCCACAAGTCGAAGGCTGATCTCTGACGTCATAATGGCGACGCCGCGGACCTTGTGTTCCATCATGCGTTCCGCAGCCTCGCGCGTTCTTCGCGGGTCGTAGTTGGTGTCACTCAGGATGGCGTCGTATCCCAGCTCCCGCGCGCGAATCTCGAAACTCTTGATCACCTCCGGGAAAAACGGATTCTCGATGTCGGAGACGATAATGCCCAGAGTCCGTCGATCGTGTGAAGCCAGATGGCGGGCGTGAACATCGCGAATGTATCCCAACTTTCGAACGGTTGAGAGCACAAGCCGCCGAGTTTCGCGTCCAACTTTTCCCGTGCTGTTGAGGACATTCGAAACGGTCGCCGTCGACACTTTTGCGGCTTTCGCAACGTCGTGAATCGTTACGCTCATCGCCAGTTGTCCAGTTCCGCGCGCCCCAATGTACCGAACCCGTTAGGCTGCGCGGAGTATAGACGACAAGAAAATTCTTGACAACGCGACGAACGCCGTGATATTTCCCACACACAGCAGTAATGGGATTGTACTAGTGGGATGATGGGTTAAGCGGTTAATCCAAAGAGCAGGTTGGATCGGATGAGCCGCAGTACTGGGGGCCTTCAGCAATTTTGGCTGCCAAGAGCGGTTTTGGCGATCTTGCGGTTGTACGTGTCACGTGGCTCGCTCTGTGGCGAGTCTGGGGAAGCTCAAAGGAGAGCTCATGAAACGGTCGGCCTGTTCCTGGATTCTGCGCAGTTCCTTCGTTCTCGCACTTGGCGTCATTCTCAGCGTTCTCCAACTCCAAGCCCAGGTAGACACCGGTTCCATCACCGGCACTGTCACCGACCCCTCTGGTGCAGTCGTCAGCGGAGCGAAGATCACCCTCACGAACGAGGGCACGGCTGCAGCCTTGGCTGTGACCACGGGAAGTGACGGGAGTTATACGTTCAGCCCAGTGAAGATCGGCAGCTATAAGATCGAGGCCACCGCCCAGGGATTTAAGACCATCACCCAGTCCAATATCGTCGTGAAAGTCAGCGCGAACGTATTGGTGAATCTGAAACTGCAGACAGGAAGCGTGAGCGAGACCGTCGAAGTCACCAGTTCCGTTCCGGTTCTTCAAACTCAGGACGCATCTGTCGGCCAGGTGATGGACAGTCGCAACGTCAACAACCTTCCTCTAAACGGAAGAAACTTTACTTTCCTCGCGCAGCTCTCCGCCGGAGTGAACTCGCC
>JBARIF010000376.1:0-5013 GCA_049799615.1 Terriglobales bacterium | reverse complement strand
CCCGCGAAATAGCTGTTGGAGGAGGCGTCGATGGCGATCGCCGGACATCCTGAAGGCGGCGAAAGGACTCCCGCGATCACGATCCCGGCAATGCCGGAACAAGCTTCACTGCCGCTACCGCCAAAGTAGGTGGAGTAGGTGAGTACGGGATCAATCACCAGTGCGCGGCCGCGATCATAGGCGGACAGCTCAAAGCCTACATTGCCGTCCTCCCGCCAGGCGAAGCGTCCCGCGACCGGCCGTTGTTCGGCCCCAAACTGCTGGTAGATGCGCGGAGCCTTCAGCGTTACTTCTCCGTTGCCCGTGGCCAGAACCAGATTGCCGCCACCATCGAGCTGGGCTTTATCCTGACCCTGAAAGCGCCACGCGATGGAACTGGGGTCGGCGCCGGGAGCGACTTCGAAGTCGTACTCCAGCTGTCCCTCGTTGCCGTAGTACACCAGATCGACGCCGGGATAGACATCCTGATAACGCACGCGCGCAAATTGCGGAATGTCACGATGCCACTTCGCGGGCTCGTTGCCAATGAAATAGTTGCTCTTGCCCGGAAGCGGGCTGGCCCCGGTCACAGCCGCCGCAGGATCTGCGCCAGCCAGCTGCATGCGCACGACGGACGGGCTCCTGGACGGCGGGTGTAGAGCCAGCACCGCCTGGTCTGCCGTCAGAAACAATCCATAGCCGGCCCCGCGCGCCAGAAAGTTGACCCGCGGGTCGGTTTGCCCCTGGTTCGGCTCAAAGCGCAGGGGAAGCTCTCCGAGGTTCACATGGACGCTGGGGGAAACCGAGGCAGAATCAGGAGCGGCAAAGATTTGCGGGATGGATGCGTTCCGGCCGGTAGCGGTCAAGTGCCGCGAAACCCCTGAGTGCAGCGCCAACCCTCCTAGTAGCAGCAACCCGAACCACAGCAGGACAGGGCTATATCTTGTTCCCAACCCCCGGAAATTCAATGTCACTAGCTCCTCCGAATATCCCAATTCATGGAGAGGAAAGAAAGACTGCACACACGCGGCAGCCCGGCGCACTCCCGCCGGGCGGCATGCATACTGGTCACCAGAATAAGGGCAAAAAATTAAGTAACTACTTAAACATCTGACGGATAGCCTGTCAAGCCGCGCACCAACCCCACGCCCTGCGATGGTCAGATGCGGCCAGCAACTGCTTGAGATGCCGGACGAAAATACAAAAGCTGTCGGCCGCGGGGAAAAAAATCAGGACTTCAAGGTCCGGAGTACAACCTGGTCTGCAAACTTTTTCACTCGTATCTTTGTGAGAACCATGGAGAGTTCGCGCAAGTCATTAACGGGTATGACCAAGGCGCTTCATTTTGGATTGGCCCCGATGGTACTGTGCGTGCATCTATGATTGCTTCGAATAAAACTGCTTCTAAGGATCCTCCCCCGAGGCCCTCCCCATTGTTGTCGCATTAACCGAGTCTGTTCCCCGTTGTTTTTTTGCGCTTGCAAACTGTTGTTGAATAAGTAAATCTGGCACCAGGCGTTGTTTCGTCACTGGAAGGTGCCTGCGGTCCGGGGTGAAATTTTGGGTGAGACAGGATCCATGCATCTGCGAAGAGAGAGTTCAATGCAACCTGCGGCTCAGGAACGCCGTACCATGCGACGCTTCGACATGCGTCTGCCGGCATCGGTCCGGGTGGCGGGCAACGGTCTCCGCGACCTGCTGACTGAAACCCAGAACGTAAGCGCGCGCGGGGTCTTTTTCTATCTGGATCGTCCTCTGGCCGAGGGCTCCCGCATTGAAGTGACCATGACCTTTCCTCCCCACGTCACTCTGACCGAACCAGTGCGGGTACGCTTTACCGCCCGGGTGGTGCGGTTGGAGAATTCGCCTTCAGCTTCCGGCATCGGCGTGGCCGCCATGATCGAAGAGTACGAGTTCCTGCGCTCCAATGCGGCCGCGGAGTTCAGCAGCGGAATGCGGTAGGGCAGCAGTTGGCAGTTGGCACTTGGCATTTAGCACTTGGCCATGGTTCAGCTCGGTCTTGGCTGATCGCTATCTTCCTACCTGATTCAATTCCTTAATCTCATTTCCGCGTGGTAATTGCCGCCGCATCACCTTTTGAAATCCTAGGTCAAAGTCAAAGGGTAGGACAGAAGTGTCCGACCCACATACGGGGTGCAATTGCTATTTCTTCAGCTCCGCAATTTCCTTGCTCAGGCGTTGATAGCGCCGCACCAGAGTGCCCAGGTAGACGATGTGGATGATCCAGGTGGCGGCGTAGGCGGCGTAGAGGAAATTCATCGTGGGCTCCGGGGTTCGAGCAGGGCTTCGAGGGCCTGGGTGCCTTCTACTTCTCTCCGCAGAATTTCCAGGCGATAACGGGACCAGCAAACCAGCGCGGCGAAGCAGAGAAAGGCCAGCCAGTTGATCAGCAGCACACGCAACATGCGCGGATCGATAGAACCGCCGCCGCCGATCACAGGCTGAGGATGCTGGGTGCGAAAAATCCAGATGGAGAAGTACACCAGCGGGACATCGAGCGCGCCGAACACAGCCAGGGCCGCCGCCAGGATCGGGGTCTGCCCGCTGGTGGAAAATCGTCGCAGCATCAGATAGCTGATGTAAATGAGCCAGAGGACCAGGGTGGAGGTCAGGCGAACATCCCAGGTCCACCAGATGCCCCACACCGGACGTGCCCATAACGGCCCGGTCACCAATACCACGGTGCAGAACACGACGCCGACTTCGGCGCTGACCACGGCCAGCGCGTCCGCCCGCTCGCGCGAAAAATACTTCTTGATCAGGAAATACAGGCCCGCGATGGCAAGCCCGGTGGTGGCCACCGACGACGGCTCCATGCCCTCGGGCAGGGGACGATACCCGAAGGCAGCGCCACAAGCCAGAATCGCGATGGCGATCACCGTCCAGTTCGCCACTCTGTCGGCGACCGGGTGAGGACGCACCAGATACTGGATGGAGCAGATAAAGTTGATGAAGAAGAGCAGGAACGCCGTCCACGCCGAGGGCACATGGTAGTAGAAGATGCGCTGCACGTTGCCCATGGTCTGTTCGGTGGGAGCGGCCACCAGCGCTTCATAGAGAGCGAAGCTCAACAGGACAGCGGTCAGCAATCCGAAAATGGTGAAAAGACGTTTCATCGTCATTCGAATCTATTTCGCATTAGCCTTTATTCCGCATTCAGCACGAGTTCAAATAACAGCAGACAAGCGATAGTAAACACCACGTCGTAAGTGCTAAGCAACACAATCCAGAATTTGGCGGAAAGTTCGCCGGTCAAAATGGCTGTGGTCGCATTCACCATGGCCAATAACGCGGGAATGGAAACAGGGAACAGAAGCAGGGGCAGCATGATCTCGCGGCTGCGTGTGCGCAGCGACATGGCGGCAAAAAATGTGCCGTTCACCACCAGCGCCCAGGTTCCCAGAGCGGCTATCGGAAGCAACTGCCAGGCCGGGCCCAGGGCACGTAGTTTATAGAACATGATGAAGAGCGGCGTCATCAGGATTTCGAGCACCGCGACAAAAATAAAGTTGCCCAGCGCCTTGGCCAGGAAAAGTGAATTCGCCGGGGCCGGCGAAACCCGATAGGCGTCGAGGACCTGATTGCGCAGTTCGCGCGCCCACGTCTGGTTGAGCGCTACCACTGCGGCAAAAAGAAACGCGACCCAGACCAGTCCACCGGCAATCTGGCGCGACTCTTCAGCATTAGGATCGAAGGAAAAGCTGAACACCACGACCACCAGCAGCGAGAAAAACAACATGGAGTTGATGGCATCCTTCGATCGCCACTCCAGGCGCAGGTCTTTGGCTAATGTCGCTCCGGTTACCCCCGACGGAATGGCCGATGTTTCGCTCATCGCGTCTCCACCGGCTGCAGCTCCCGGCTGCGATGTGTGATCTGCCCGGCCTCCATCCAGACAAACTCGTCGGCGGCCCCCTCCAGCAGCGCGGCCTGGTGGGTCACCACAAAAATCGTCTTCCCTGTGCCGCGCATCTGCGCCAGAAGCGCGACCATGGCACGCGCCGAGCGCACGTCGACGTTGGAGAAAGGCTCGTCCAACAGAAGGATTTTGGGATCGTTGAGCACTGCCCGCGCCAGCGATAATCTCTGGCGCATGCCCTGGGAATACTGCGCGACCGGGCGCGCCAGCTTGGGATCGAGACCTACGGCGACCATATTGGCCGCGGCTCGCGAGGCCTCCGTAATGCCGTACAGCCGTCCGAAATAGCACAGGTTCTCCATCCCGCTCATTTCGTCATAGAGCAGCGAAGGGTGCGCCATGTAACCCAGCTCATGGCATACCGAGCGCATGTCTGTGGTGCCAAGAATCGAGATGCTGCCGCGGGTCGGCTGGGCCAGGCCGGCGAGCGCGCGCAAGAGTGTCGTCTTGCCTGCTCCATTGTCGCCAAGGATCGCATAAAGCCGTCCGGCGGCAAATTCAGCGCTGACCCCACGGAGCGCCGCGAAGCGGCCGAACTGCTTCACCAAGCCGGTCAGAGTGATGATGGGAGAAACGTCCACGTGATTGGAAGATACCACGTAGGGGCGGGTGCCCTCACCCGCCCGGCGGAGCGAAGCTCCGCTCGGTTCGGATGGGATTGAGGTATTGATCAAGGTTGAACAGAAACCGCCGCTCAAAATTCAGCTGCAGACCCTCGGCGAGCTTCGCTCGCCCGCCCGGACGAGGGCGTCCGGGCCTACGCGGTTTTACATGGAGGATTGTGCGCCCGGCTGCTGCGGCGCGTATTTCGAGGCGCACTTGGCTTGCAGTTGCTTGGCGTGAAAGACGCCGTCGCGTCCAAAGCTGCCATCGGCCAGTGCCTGGGAATTATCTTTGAAAGTGTCCGGAGGGGCTTCCGTCCCGCTGTAAACCACGGGCAGAAGCTGATCGTTCTCCACCAGCGAAAATTCCACGCGGGTGCCCGTGCGTTTGATCGAACCGGGCTGGACATTCCCGGCCACGCGCAAATGCTTGGTGTATGCGCCGTCACCCATGCCCCGCAACTCTTTGATGGTGACGTAATAGCTCTTGCT
>JBARIF010000375.1:0-8151 GCA_049799615.1 Terriglobales bacterium | reverse complement strand
CAGCATCCCTCCCAGGCCCCAGCGCAGCGGCGACCCGGCCACGGTGCTGCCGGTGCGGCGGGCCACAATCAGCAAGTCCTCATAGTGGCGACGCCACCAATGGCGCAAGGCCCAAAGCAAACGGCGGGTGCGGCTGCTTGCGCTCACGGCCAGCGATTGCTGGCGAGCCACGTCGTAGTTCACCACCCACTCCCGCCAGAACGAAGCCATGGCATCGACGTACAGCGATATCCGGCTCCAACCAGTGAGCACCGGGATGGACGCGCCCGGAGTGGGATCGAAGGCCACCCAGCCGTAGCCCGGGAAGTAGGCCTCCACCCAGGAGTGGGCGTTGCTGGCGCGGACCACATATTGCGACGTCAGATCGTTGAACTCGCCGGTACGAAATCCGTTGACCACTCGCGAGGGAATGCCCAGGGTTCGCAACATCACCGCCATTGAGGACGCGAAGTATTCGCAGTGTCCCTGCTTACGCTCGAAGAGAAAATTGGCCAGAGGATCGTGCGGGACGGTGCGCGACAGCTGCAGGCTGTATCCGAAGTGAGTGCGCAGGTAGGTTTCCAGAGCCTGGGCCCGGTCGTAGTTGTTGTTGGCTGAAGCCGTGATTTGTCTGGCAAGCTCGGGAATGCGGTGATCGAGCGCAGGCAGGCCGAGATAAGTGGAGACCACATTGGGGGGATAGCTTCCGCCTGCATTGCGGAGGTCGCTGGCGGAGGCCTGTGCGATGTCGGAGATTGCCCGGTAGCGGTTGACGGGATGATTGGGATCAAGATCGAAGACCGCGCCCCCGTCGTCGGTGGCCACATGCCGGTAGTTGCCTTCGAGACTTTGGGGAGTGCTGGCGAGGAAAAAGACATTCATTCCCACCGGCTCCATTAACACCTGATAGTGAATCGGGTGGGAAGAGCCTCTCCGCACATCGGCACTCGGCGGAAATGCGAAAAGACCATCCATCCGGGGAGACAGCGGGCGCTCGTCCCGGATGTTTGACCAGACCCGGCCGTCGAAGTTGCTGAGAGCGATCCCTCGCCATTTCAGATCGAAGCTGCCCCGGTCATCTCCGTCGATCTGAATGTGCATGACCACCGCACCGGACTGCTGGATCTCGCCAATGCGTCCCAGTTCGACGGTGTCGCTGAACCCACTGGTAATCTCTCCGCCCGGCGCATATGCCCCCAGGTAGCCGCTCGAAACACGGGGCAGGAGGAAGAAAATCCCCGCTGCGCCGAGCAGAATGCAAAACACCAGGATGGGAGAGGCCAGGGCCAGCGAGCCCGCCATGTCCCGGTAGGTCAGCTCCATGCCGGACTGACGGGAATGGATGCCCGACCTGGCGGAAACATGGCGCATCTCCATCAGGATGAAACTGACGACGGCCGTCAGCATGAAGACGGCAAAGGACAGGAGGAAAACGCTGTCCACCGTGAGCAGCGCCGCCGAGAGCACCATCAGAAATGCGATGACGGAGAGAAAGTAGAAATCGCGATCGCGTTGCGCGGAAAACAATCGCACCACCATCACGAACAGGACCAGGTGAACCGTGGCGTTGAGAAATCCCCCCGAAATCAGAAAATAATCGGCCAGGTAAAATGCCACATAGCCCAGCGTGAGCCAGGCCGTCCAGCTCTCAGGAACCAGCCAGGCCCGACGTGCCAGCAGCAGGTATCCCCGGACCAGCAGCGCCGCACTGACCACCAGCGCGGTCCCGATGCTCAGCCCTCCGGTAGAGACCAGCGTGCCAAAGCCTGTGAACACCAAAAGATAGAGCGCGATCTCAAAGTAACGCTGGAGAGCGCTCGCCTGCAGAATCGTGTTGGGGCGCAGCGGGCTGGCTGAAGCCATGGCTGATTGTATTGTTAGCTATGTCGGCTAGGAAAGGAAGAGTACCGAGGTCAGAGGAGCAGTCGTCAGTCTTTAGTCGTTAGATGTCCAGCGAGGCTGACGGCTGAACAGCGACGACTGACGACCGGATGTTAGAATCAAAAGCGGTCAGGCATAGGCCCCGCGCGACGCATTCTCGCCAACCCCGCCAGGTCCGGAAGGAAGCAACGGTAACGAGCTCTTGCGTGTGCAGTGGGTGTCCGGTGCCTGGCTTTTTCTGCCTGGTCTCTCACCGGGCTCACCCACTACACCACGAAGTTCAAGAGCTGGTTGGAGAAGTTGGGCAGATTGGGGAAGATGGTGGGTAAATCCGCCGTCGGAACTCCAAACCAGTTAGCCAGCGTTCCCGCGTACTGATCGAGGGAGGTCGTGGGAATCCAGCGTCCTTCGCCGCCGGAGTCGTCGGGACCCGCCAGCGCCAGAGTGGGGAAGGTACCGTAGAAATCGCCGCCCTTGACGGCGCCGCCCATGATCAGGTGGTGCCCACCCCAGGCATGGTCGGTTCCGGAAGTGCTGTCCGGGGCGTAGGTGCGGCTGAAATCTGAGAGAGTAAAGCTGGTGACCTGCGAGGCCGCACCGATTTCGACGGTGGCCTGATAGAAGGCATTCATGGACTGGCTCAGCTGGGCGAAGAGGCTATCGTGCGCATTGAGTTGATCGCTGTGAGTGTCGAAGCCGCCAATGGAAACAAAGAAGATCTGGCGCTGCAATCCCAGCGCCCCGCGCACCGAGATAATCTGCGCCACCTGTTTGAGTTGGTTTCCCAGGCCGTTGTTGGGGAAAACCGTAGCCATGGCCGGTTTCGCGGCAAGGGCATCCGCCAGTGCCTTGCTGTCCTGTAGAGCATTGGTAGTGGTGGTGCTGGCCGCCTGGATCAGGGAAACTCCGGTATCGAATGTCAGCAGGTTCTGCAGCGCCGACATCCGGCTCTGGGATTCAGCCGAAGTGCTGAAGCCCGCGAGCAATCGCGTGGGATCGCCGCTGGACTGAATGGCGCGAGCAGTCAGGCCTTCGCAAAAAATGTTGCTCCCGGCCAACGAAATAATAATGGGGAAGTTCGCGCCGTAGATGGATTGAATCCGGTCCGCCGTTCTTCCCGCCCATCCCGTCTGCCCGTTGCCGGCCGTCAGAGTTGCGGTCTGCATCTGTGCCTGCTGGTCTTCGTGGGAGAAAAGGTTGCGGGGGAGGCTGGATCCGCCTTGCTGAATTTGAGCGCGAGTGGTGGGACGAACCAGCGTTCCGACGTTGGCCAGTACCGCCAGATGCTTCTGGTTGAACAGGGTCTGCATCTCGGTAAGTCTGGGGTGGAGGCCGAACGACCCTGCGCTGGGCGGGGCGATGGGCAGCAGGCTGGCTTGGGGCAGGGCCAGCACCGAGCGGATCTGCTGGTACGAGGCGTATCCAGAGCTGCTAAACGGAACAATCATGTTGTTGCTGTCGTTCCCGCCGAACAGGAAGATGCAGACCAGGGCCTTGTAGTCCTGCGAGCTCTGGGCCAGCGCGTTCACCAGTCCAAACCGGTTGAAACTGGCGGCGGCGAATCCCGCAGCCGCGGTGCAGCAGCTCCTCTTTAGAAAGTCTCGTCGTGAAAATGCCATGGCTGTTCTCCCCTTTTAGTGTTCGACCTGGAATTGCGATGAGCTCTCCATCAGATAGAAGGCTGCTTTGGTGCGCCGCGTATTGTCGGGAATTCCGGAAAGCGTGGTGACCAGGGTGCTGCGCATGTTGTCCGACACCTGACCGTGCAACATTACGGCTGCGACCGCTGTGACCAGTTGATCAGGGTTGGCCGCCAGCGGCACGTATCCCGACAGATCCACGGTGGTGGCGCCGTTTACCGATCCGTAGACCACGGTGTTCACAAAATTGATGCGGAAGATATCGGTGCTGGTGTCGAAAATCTCGAACTCCGGGCCCACCAGCGTGGTGCCGTCGATAACGTGGTCGGGATGGTAGAAATTGAAGACCGTCGGTGAGAAGAACGGTTCTTCCTTCATGTCCGAAGCGCGGTCGGACAGGGAATTTCCATCGGAGACGGCATTCATGGCGCGCAGCAGGTTGGTGATCAACAGGACGGGCTCCTTGAGCTTCCCGTCGTTGGGTTGGGCCTGCGCTGGATCGTCGCCGCGGCGCGCCTCCGGGTCGAGCAGTATGGCTGCCACCACGGCCTTCAGGTCGCCTCGCACGCCGCTCCCGTTGTCGTTGAATACGGCGGCCACGCGGCCTACGTACTCGGGACTGGGATTGCTCGTCACCAGGCGCTCGATCAGCTGCTTGGAGATGAAGGGGCCCACGTTCGGATGATTGAAGACGTTTTGCAGCGCCGCCGTCAGATCAGCCTGCGTGGTTCCGCCAGCCGGCAAGGTGACTCCGTTCAGCAGGACCTTCGCGCCGGTGTCGTGGTGGCTGTCGAACGGCTCCATGGGTCCGCCGTAGTACTCAGGATTGCGCCATTTGGGGGTGGCGCCTGGTTTGGTGGGATACGTCCATCCCGTGAAAGTGTGGGCAAAACCTATGATCGTGTTCTGGTCGTAGGTGGGGACGGGGTTGCCGGAGCCATCCAGTTGCAGAGTTCCGTCCGGATTCAATTGATCCAGTCCGATGGAAAACAGCTGCATGATTTCCCGGGCATAGTTCTCATTGGGGGCAGTCCCGTTCGTCGGCTTGTCGTTGTTCACCATATCCAGATAGTTGCCCATCACCGGGCTCAGGGTCACATCCGTCAACAAGGTGGAGAAGTTCCCGAAGGCATCGTTCTGGAACATGTTCTGCCAGGCCACCATCGCGCTGGGATTGTTGATCTTGACCGCCGAGACCACGATGATCTGCGACAAACCCCAGGCCACGCGTTGGCGCAACTGGTCTTGTCCGGTGAGCGCGTTGGTGAAGAAGCTCTTTTGCACGACGGACATATCGTCATTGGCTGCGGGAGCCGGGAAGGTCGAAACCGGCGCGGCGAACTGTTCGTTCAGGAAAGCCTGCATCCCTACCGCCTGCACGTGCGAGAGCGATGCCGGGGTTACACCCCAGGAAGACTGTTCGAGCAAGCGCGCGGCCGCCGATGCGCTCACGGTATTGGCTACACTTCCCACCTGCAATGCAAACGCGTTGGAGGTCTTCGAGCCGGGATCGGGATTGATCACGGCAACCTGGACTGTACCGGCCTGTGTGCCGGTGGCAGTGCCGCTGGCTGTGAGTTGGGTGGCGGAGACAAAAGTGGTGGGCAGGAAGGTGCCGCCGAATGACACCACGGCCCCGCTGGCAAATTTCTGGCCCGTGACCACCAGGGTAAAGTCACCCACCGGAATCGTGGTGGGAAGCACGGCGCTCACCACCGGCGCCGCATTGGTAATCGTCGCCGTGGCCGTGGAAACGGCGCTGGTGTCGGCCAGGCTCGTGGCCTGCACTTGAATGGTATTGGGGACGGGCACGGTGGCCGGTGCCTGGTACATCCCGCCCGCTGAGATCGTACCTACCGTGGCATTGCCATTCGGTATGCCGTTGACCGCCCACTTGACGGCGGTATTGCTGCCCGCACCGCTCAGGGCGGCCCGGTACTGGAAGGTCGATCCAGCGGTGATCTCGTTCGTGGCCGGAATCACCATTACCGCCACCTGGCCGGCGGCCCCTACTTGTACGTTCATGGAAGCCACGGAAGCGCTCTTCCCTGGGTCAGGATTCTCGACCGTCACCTTGATCGTGCCCACCTGGGCTGCCGTGGTCGTTCCCGTGGCCGTAAGCTGGGTGGGACCCACATATGTGGTAGCCAGCTTGGTTCCACCAAACACCACTGTGGATCCGCTTACGAAGCCGGCTCCGCCCACGTTCAGGGTGAAATTGCCCACAGGCAGGAAGGTGGGGCTCAGAGTCTGCAGGACAGGTATCGGGTTCTGGAGAGTCACAGAACTGGTGGCAAAATGGCTCTTGTCGGAATTGCTGACCGCCTTGATGGTCACAGAATGGGGCGTCGGCAGGGTGGCGGGCGCCCGGTATTTTCCGGTTTGGTCGATACTGCCGAAGGCTGCACTTCCTGTCGCCACTCCGTTGACGTACCAGGTGAAGGTCTGGTTCATACTGGCGGTGCCGGCGCTAAGCTGAGCCGTGAACTGCGTGGTCTCTCCGGAGCGAAGGGTGACGCTCGCGGGCGTAACCGTCATGCCCACGGATTTCGTGTCCGATCCTGCAGCCCCCAACCCGCCGCCGCAACCCGACCACACCAGAAGGGCTAACCCAAGCACCATGACGCCAGCTAACTTTGCGCCTGAAGATTTTGCTGTTCCGATCATCTCTGATCCCCTTTCCTGAAGATCCGAGTACTGAGAAGGTTCATGGGCGCGTTGCCAGGGGCGCGTCGAAGTTTGTTGAGTGGCTGGTGAAGAGTAGTAAAACGCTGCCCCTTAGCGAAGGTCACCGTGGTTCCATTGCGGGACTGTGCCAATTCGGGACCAGAGCTGTTTTCCGGAAGCACTAGTCATTCGGCTCCGCCCCGCCTCCGGCGTCCGCAGGGACATGTACTGGAGTAATGGGCGGCTACTGGGTCAGGCTTCAAAACCCTCAACCACGAAGGGCAGACGTCGACTTCCCACAATGCAACTCCGCGACACGAAGGAGATCTTGAAATCACAGCCTTCGTGATGCTTCATGCCGGTGGTGGCCCATGCATTTTGTGCGCCGTATCGTGAAACTCACCCACACGCGACACACCCGGTTGGACATTGCTGCGTGGCTGGGTCAAAATAGGCGGTTGTTTTCGACTCGAAATCCGAATCTGGAGAACTGATCGAGTGAGCCAACTGGTGCGCGCCAAAATTTCGGCCCTGGGTACCTACGTCCCGCCTCGGCTTCTGACCAACGACGATCTGGAAAAGCTGGTGGAGACCTCCAACGACTGGATTGTGGAGCGTACCGGGATCCGCGAGCGCCACATCGCGGACAAGGGCGTGGCCACCAGCGACCTGGCCACCGAAGCCGCCCGGCGCGCCCTGGCCGAGCGCGGCCTGGAGGCCTCTGAACTGGACGTGATCATCGTAGCCACGGTCACGCCGGACATGTTCTTTCCCTCCACCGCTTGTCTGGTGCAGCACAAGTTAGGAGCAAAGGGAGTTTGGGGATTTGATCTTTCCGCAGCTTGTTCCGCCTTCGTGTACGCCCTGCAGACCGGAGCGCAATTTATTGCCACCGGTGCGCACAAGAAAGTCATGGTGATCGGAGCGGACGTGATGTCCTCGATCATCGATTACAACGACCGCGCCACCTGCGTGATCTTCGGCGATGGGGCTGGTGCCGTCATACTCGAGCCGGCCGAGGATGACTCGGTGGGCTTGATCGATTTCATCCACGAGGTGGATGGTGCGGGAGGCTGTTCGCTCTACATGCCGGGCGGCGGCAGTCTTCATCCCTCCACGCAGGAGACGGTGGAGAAGCGGATGCACTTCGTCCATCAGGACGGCCAGGCGGTGTTCAAGTTCGCGGTCCGCAAGCAGGCCGAGATTTGCGAAAAAATCCTGACTCGCAACCAGCTCAAGGGCAGCGATATCGATGCCTTCATTCCGCACCAGGCCAACCTGCGGATCATCCGGGCCACGGCGGAACGCCTGGGCCTGAAAGCGGAGAGCGTGGTGGTGAACATCGATCGTTACGGCAATACCACCGGGGGCACGATTCCCCTGGCCATGGAAACCGCCCGGCAGGAAGGCAAGCTCAAGAAGGGCAACCTGGTCCTGCTGGCGTCAGTGGGAGCCGGGTTTACCGTGGGGGCAACACTGTTGCGGTGGGCCCTGTAAAGATTCGTTCGCGTCTGCGCAAGGCTGAGGCAGTGGGTCGCTCATAAATCCTATGGACGAACTCCTGAAGGCCCAGGTCCGTCACATATTCGACAGTGCCAACTTTGTTCGCGATCTGGGCCTGCAGTTGACCCGGATCGAAGATGAATATTGCGAGAGCACTCTGGTGCCCGCCGATCGTCACCGGCAGCAGCATGGCCTGATTCATGCCGGCGTGCTGGCCACCATGGCGGACCATACTTCCGGCTGTGCGGCGCGGGGTGCGGTCGGACTGGGTCACGACGTAGTGAGTGTGGAGTTCAAGATAAATTTTCTGCGTCCCGCAGTGGCCGACCGTCTGCGCTGCCGTGGCAGGGTGCTGCGTGCCGGCAAGATGCTGGTCATCTGCGAGGCGGAAATATTTGCGGAGAGAGATTCAGAAGAAAAGCTGGTCTCCAAGGCCATGGTTACACTGGCGGTGAAGCATGCTTCCTAATGTAGGCGCGAG
>JBARIF010000374.1:0-14622 GCA_049799615.1 Terriglobales bacterium | reverse complement strand
GCAGTGGCCTCGGCGGAGCATGCAGAGGAGAAGGAGACGGCAGCCGGCTACGAAGGCACGGCGGCTCTGCTGGAAGCTGGCTTCGGCAATCCAGCCGAGGCGCGGCAGCGGGCCGCTGCGGCACTCGAACTTTCCACCGGCCGGGACGTGCAATACAAAGCAGCATTGGCGTTGGCGTTGATCGGAGATGCAAACCGAGCGCAAGCGTTGGCGAATGATTTGAACAAGCGGTATCCAGAAGACACGATCGTCCAGCTCGAATTCGTACCAACTCTGCAGGCGCAACTCGCCCTGGGCCGCAAGGACGCTTCGAAGGCCATCGAGGTGCTTCAAGCCGCAGCCCCGTACGAGCTGGGAATGACGGTCGGCCTGCATCCCATCTATGTGCGTGGCGAAGCCTATCTGGCCGCGCGAGAAGGCAGCAAGGCCGCAGGCGAGTTCCAGAAGATTATCGACCATCGCGTTCTTGTGTTGAATCCCGTTGGAGCTCTCGCAGATCTTGGCCTTGCCCGCGCCTATGCTCTTCAAGGCGACACGGTCAAAGCCAAGGCGGCATATCAAGATTTCCTCGCGCTCTGGAAAGATGCCGACCCCGATATGCAGATCCTAAAGCAGGCCAAGATGGAGTACTCGAAGTTGTAATGGCAGGGCGGTCCGCACCCTTGGGGCAGGTGAATGTTGATTCAACGGCGAATCCGCCACGTGCATCCCTTCCGCCGATGACCTTGTCGCCAGGCACTCACACCATTAACGTGAGCTACTCCGGCGATAATTTGTTTGCGACGGGTGAAACGCTCCCACTTCAGATTTCTGTGGGTGTACCGTTTGGCAGGTCGGGGTCCCAACAGCCCAAACTGTCAAGCCGGGGCGGAGCGCGACTTATAACCTGATCGTCAGCACGGCAACAGGCTTTACCGGCAACGTGCCCATCAGCTGTATTTCAGGAACGAGCCTCGTCCGGTGGATGTCCTGACCCTGACGATCCAGCCCTGAACACGGGCGATGGTTATCTGATCACCCTCACCTCGTACCCGGGGCAAGTTTTCGATCAATTTCTCGTTAACGCAGAACAAGGTCCAAGTATTCCGGATATTTTTCGATGTACCCCAGAACCGAGGGGCAAATCACATCTACCTTAAGATTATTTTTTCTCGCGTATTGAAGCGCGGTCTCCGCGAGAGAAGACGCTAAACCTAGACCTCGCAATGAGGTCGGAACCTCGGTATGGATCAGCCCGAGCACTTTTTCAGTCATGGTGTATTCCAGGAAGGCTACTTGTCCGTCACGCTCCATTTCGAAGCGGCCCTCGGTCACCTTCTGCGGTGTTTTTGACTTCCGACCGATAATTCCCCATGCCTCCACTTCGGTTGTCCCCCGTCCAATACTCTACAAGATATGCAAATGGGTGGCAGCAGCTTCCTGGCAACAGTTTCAGGTCCAGCTGTCCCCGAATCTACGACGCAGGCCTTTTTCTGAACTCTTTGGGGCGGCGGTTTGAACTCATACATCAGCGGGTGGAAGTGCTTCGAATCGCGATGAGCGATATCTGCTCCAAATCAGGGTAGTGGTCTTCCTTGTCGGGAGCACGCTGGGTTGGCGAAATTTGCTCGATCGTGGTTCGGGCCGGCAGGATGTGACCGAAATACTGGGCATACACTTCGTCGAACGCTCGCGTGTCTGACAGATCATCCAGATAAACATTCGTGGACACAGTCTGGTCGAAATTCATGCCAGCTTCTTCCAGGTTGTCGAGGAGATTGCGCATGGTCTGCCGTAGTTGATGGGCGGTGGTGGAGGCATAGACGCCGCCGTGCGGTCCGGGAATGAAGCCGCTCTTTGCCGAACAGTACAGAATGTCGCCGGCAAAAACGCATGGACTGGCGGTCGGGCTGGGCGGCATGTTCTTGGGACGCACGGCCTGTCTTTCCTTCAGATCACGAACCGCCACGCCGGTGTACTCGATGTGCACGCCCTCCGGCAGGCTCGATACCTCGATGGTCGCGCGCGCCGGGGTGTTGCCAAATTCGAAGCGCTGCGCATAGTGCTGGTTCATGACCCGCATGGGAACGTCCGCGGTCAGGTAGGGATTAACGAAAACCATGTGGCGCAGATCGAGTCCTGCAGCTTCCAACACCGCCTTCATGCGGTCGAGCGCGAAATCCACCTGGGCTGCCGGGTCGTCGGGAACTTTCCCATTGGCAGGATCGCTGCCGAGCATGCCGGATATGAACAACTGGTCGCGGGTGAGGATGCCGGGCGAAACTGGTTCGTCCGCCTTGTAGTCGGGCGGATAGACTGCCCGCCGCTCCGCCAGATTGCGCACGGCGATGGCGCCGATCTGAATCGACGAGTCGGGAAGCTTGGCCACGCCGAGCACCGCCCGTGCCGGGGGCGTCTTGGGGAAGGCTTGCGCGAAGACCCGGTTCATTTCTCCGTACTTGCTGATGTCTTCGAGATAGACCTGGGTATAGACCACATGTTCCATGGTCAGGCCGGCGGCCTCGACTACTGACTTGATATTGTCGAGAGCCTGCTGAGCCTGTGCCACAAAAGTCTCAGGCAAAGTGCCGTCCGGGCGACGAGGTCCCTGTCCTGAAACGTACACGTAATCGCCCGCATCTACCCCGGGCGAGTAGAATCGGTTCGCGCTGGGGGAGGCCTGCGCGGGAACGACCGCCTTAAACTGAGCCTGGGCTCCGGTCGCGCAAGACAGCAACAAGCCCACGAGAAGCAATCGCATTCGATCTTGCACCAGGCTCCTCCCTGCAATTCGCGTCCTACGCTGACTTTCCTTTTTGTGCCGCGCTCAGGACCGCCCGCAGTGTTTGCCCCACAATGATTTCCTGCCCGGGCTGTATGGTCATCGAAACCAGCTCGATGTGATCAGCTTCCTTGTGCTCTTTCGAGTTCGGATTGCCCTCGCGGACCGCTGTCACCAGGCTGGGATTGTCGGAGCCGAGCACCTCGATGACGGGATCGTTTTCGCGCAGTTTGCGTACGCAGTCAGAAGTAGTAAAGCCCCAGGCAGCCTGGTCCCATGAGACTCTCAGGGTTGGAAAGCGGTTCCCGTCATCCGGAACATAGATATCGGTCTTCACGCCCGGAACGGTGTCCACCAGCTTACGAATGCGCTCGATCCGGCCATTCCACTCGCCGTAGAGCTTCTTCTCATCCAGATTCAGCCAGGTCTCAAGCGCGGTCAGGCAGCCGATTATTTCTTCTTTTCCGACTTTCATGGGGCGGCACACAGATCCTTCGCGGGGAGCGCTGTTCATCAGAGCTGCCTCGATCAGATCCTTTCGACCGAGGAGCAGGCCGCTGCACTGAGGTCCGCACAGGCCCTTTCCGCCGGAGAAGGCGTAGAGGTCAATTTTCATGCGGGCATACAGCTTCGCATTGTCGGCAGGAGGGATGCCGGCGGCATCATCCAGCAACATCGGTACCTTGCGGTCTTTAGCGATCGAGAGTTCGCGCTGCAGCTTCTCGCCCAGGTGGGTGGTGTAGATCATGGCCGTGTTTTCGTTGACTGCGTTGGCCAGTTCTTCGGGAGAGAACACCAGCACCAGTTTCGCTCCGGTCAGCCGGATGGCGCTGTCGAAGGCGCTCCTCCCGCCCACCATGATCACCTCATGTTTGAGACCGGTAGTATCCGGCAGTTGCCAGATGTGATGGTCGTCAGTGCCGGCCATGCACGCAGCCGTTGCGGCTGCCATGGCGCCCGCTGCTCCGGAGGTGACCATGCCGGACTCGGCGCCGGTCAACTCCGCCAGTCTCCGGCCCACGCCGCGCTGCAAGTCCAGCATGTTGACGAAATGTTGCGCCGCCTCCACCTGGGCCTGACGGACCTCGGGAAACTCCAGCGATCCGCTGAGATAGGTCCACGTTCCCCGGCAATTGATGACCGTCCTTACTCCCAGGCGAGCGTAAACGTTTTGCCGGGGGTCTTTGCCGATGGCGGTGGCGGCCTGGGCATAGAGATTTCGCGCTGCGATCTGGGCCAGCAGCGGGGCTGCTGCAGCCAGTTTGATAAACGATCGCCGATCGGATCTTCCGGCACCCATTCCAACACCTCCTCTTAGTGAATCGTTCCAGATAAACTCGTGCTGCATGATCAGGGGCGTCTGCTTTCAATCATCGGTGGAAGCGGCGCGCTGAACCCGGCGAGCGGCGGCTGCAGGCGAATTCGGTATATCACAGAATAACCTTGACGCATATCAATTTATTTCGTTTTATTAGTTTTCTTTTCGTTACAAAGAGTCGCGGGTTCCGTCGCGGCGCTGCCTTGGTTGAAACCGGCGCCTCGTCGTACACTTGCAGCGCCGTCGCTCTCTGGAGATAAGCAACTATGAAACTGCCGTGGCCAAGGGCCAGTCGGATGCGCAGTCTTTTCAGTCTGGTGTTTCTCGCGGGGCTGGGAACAAACCCGGTGTTTGCTCAAGGCAGCGGGGGATCACATCCGCCTGCCAGTTCCCCTTGCCGTGTCGAACCCGCGGATTATAAGGGCTGGCACGCGCAACAGATCTCCAATCGCTGGGTACAATTGACGGTTGTGCCGCAGAACGGCGGACGGCTGATGCAGCTTGTGTTTGGCGGGCATCCGTATCTCTTCGTCAATCCCAAGTATGAGGGAAAATACCTGCCGCCGAGCCCGGGCGAATGGTTCAACTATGGAGGCGACAAGATCTGGCTCCTGCCCGAAGGCAACGGCGACGAGCAGCACTGGGCCGGCGGCTCGGACACGATCGACGACAGTCCCTTTTCCTTTCGAAAGGTTTCGGAAGGGCAACAGTGCGAAGTCGAGCTTACGGGCCCGGCCGATCCGCGGACGGGAATCCAGTTTGTGCGGACTATCCGGCTGGATTCCGATTCGCCGCGAATCCGCTTTCGCGCCAACATGAAAAATATCACCGGTCACAATCTGGAATGGTCGATGCAATCGGTCTCGCAATACGATACCGGCGCCCCAAGCCCGCCACGTACCGGCGCTCCTTCGGGAATCAACCACGATTTCCGTACCTTCACGCCGGCGAATCCTTCCAGCAGCTATCTTGAGCGCTATCACGTGCGCTTCGGTCCCGCGGAAAATCGCGCGGCTTCGATACGAGACGACGGGCTCTTCACCTTGCACTATGTCCACATGGCCGCTGAATTATGGCTGGACTCGACCGCGGGCTGGCTGGCGGTGGTCGATGGCATGAGCCGGTACGGCATGGTCGAGCGCTTTCAATACGAAGAATCCCGGAAATATCCAGGGAAGGCGTCCATCATTTTTTGGACCAACGGAACCGCAGTAAAGCAGAGCTCTGATGGCACGGCCTCGATGCCATCCGATGACGATTCATCGCCCTATTACCTGGAAGCTGAAGTCAATTCTCCTCTGTGCCAGTTGCGTCCGGGGGAGAGTTGCAATCTCGACACGGAATGGTTTCCCACCCGCGTGGGAGGCGAATTTCACGGCGTGACCGACGCCGGCCTGGTAGCAAGCCCGCTCCGGGCCAGCCTTCTGGCGAGTGGCAAGGTCAAGCTTTCTGGTTCCTTTGGAGTGTTCTTCGCGGGAAAGTTGGTCGCCCATTTTTACGACGAACATGGTCAAGGGCTGGGAAACGTACCCGTGGCAGACGCAGATCCGGTCGAACTGGTCTCGCTCGAGACCGAAATCGCTGCGCCCGGACAGCCCGGCCGCGTCTCGCTTCACCTGGAAGAGTTGAACGGGTTGGACCGGGGATCGGTCGGCGAAGTTCGAGTCGAACCTGCGGAGGTTCACTGATGTTCGTCGCGGTGCCAGACTGGGGAGAATCCCAATGAATCGAAGAACATTTCTTAAGACCGCCAGCGCGGCCGGATTGGCGGCCGCTCCCACCTCAGCCCTGCTCGGCTATAGTCCGCAGCGCGATGTGCATGCGCCCCAGTCTGGCAGCCATCCAGACCAGGAGTCCCCTGAGCAAATATTGCTTAAAGACTACCGGCCGCAGTCCATCTACAAGATTCCGATAACCGAGATTGCCCGGGCCAGATTCTCCATCATCGATATGCACTCCCATCCCTACGCCAAAACTCCGGCGGAGATTGCCGCGTGGGTCCACACCATGGACGAGGTGGGAGTCGAAAAGACGGTCATTCTCACTTCATCCGTAGGCACGGAATTTGACGCCACTTACCGCCAGTACGCGAAGTATCCAGACCGCTTCGAAATGTGGTGCGGCTTTGACTACACGGGTTATGACAAACCAGGGTTCGGTGCGGCCGCCGTACGGGAACTCGAAAGATGTCATCAAGCCGGGGCGCGCGGCGTCGGCGAACTGCATGACAAAGGCCAGGGCATGGCCTCCGGCAAGTCGAAGACCCGGGGCTTACATCCCGACGACGCGCGCATGGACGCCTTGTTTGAAAAATGTGCGGAGTTGAAGATGCCGATCAGCATCCACGTGGCCGATCCCATCTGGATGTATCAGAAGATGGACCGAACCAATGACGGCCTCATGAACGCCTACCATTGGCGGCTGGACAATCAGCCCACCATCGTCGGGCTCTCGGGAATGATCGCCATCCTCGAGCGCACGGTGCAGAAACATCCGCAGGCCACCTTCATCGCCTGCCACTTCGCCAATCTCGATTACGATCTGGCGCAGTTGGGCCAGCTCTTCGAGCGCAATCCGAACCTGTACGCCGACATCTCCGCCCGCTACGCCGAGACCGCTCCCATACCGCGCTTTGCCTCCCAGTTCTACGCCCAACATTCAGAGCGTCTTCTCTACGGAACCGATATGGGCTTTGACCAACCGATGTACCGGGTTACGTTTCGCATCCTGGAATCGCTGGACGAGCACTTCTACGAAACGGAGCAATTCGATTATCACTGGAGTCTCAACGGATTCGGTCTCCCGGGTCCAATCCTGCAGCGGGTCTACCACGAGAATGCCGCCAGAATTTTGGCTGCGCGGGGCTGAATTCACCAACTCAAGTGGCCTGATCCGAAATCGCATGAATGTGGAATCACTTCGGCGATGAGTGACGCCCTCCGAATTCCACGCGTACGGACACGATCTCGTAAGGGTGCACTGGAATGGTCACCTGGTTGTTCGCCACGGAAAGTTTCGCGCTCTCGGGCTTTTCCATCAGGTCAGTGAGCGATGCGGTGCTGGTACCCTCGGGCAAGCTGATCTTCACGTCAGCGGTCTTTCCAGCCCACTCGTAGAGACGGAGAATAAGCGCGTCGCTGTCCTCTGCCTTCTTCAGCGCAGTGAGCACGACGTTGTCCCCGGCGATGCCGACGAAGGAATGCTGCGAGGGCAGGTTGCCCTGATGTGCCTCGACCTGTGATGCCCGCAACTTGTAGTTGAATTCGTAGCCGCGACGCACGCTGAGAGCCTGCTTCCAGTCGCCGGCGTGAGGGTATAGCGAATAGCTGAACTGGTGATGGCCGCGGTCGGCTTCAGGATCAGGCCAGGTCGGAGAACGCAGGAGCGAAAGGCGAAGCAGGTTGCCCTTGGCGTCATATCCGTATTTCGATTCGTTGATCAGGCTGAATCCGTGATTTCCGTCGCCCAGGTCCGCCCAGCGCAGCGCAGGGACCTCGAATTTCGCCGCTTCCCAACTGTTGTTGCGGGTGGTGGGACGCTCGATCGAGCCGTAGGGGATCTCGTAGGTCGCCTCTGGGCCTGATGCGGCCAGCGGGAATGCCGCTTTCAGCAGCACATGGGTTTCGTGCCAGTCGATGTTGCTGGTCACATCAACGCGCTCCAATCCCGCATAAAGGCTTATGTCCTGAACGAACCTGGAGTTCTGCCAGGTGCGAGCGACCCTGATCGTGGCTCGTACCGGGCCCTTCTCGGTGAGTTCAACCGAGTCGGCCTTGTCCAGCTTCGTGACTTGCTTCTCGAAGTCGGCGTCGATGTTCCAGGCGTCGTAGTCTTTCGGAGTGTCCTTGAACGCCTGCAGTTCATTACCACAGCCCCCGGTGGCAATGGGTTCGAACCTGGTGCGTTTCTGGTAAAGACTCGTAATGCAGCCCGTCTGGGGATCGACCGTTACGCGAAGCAGGGAATTCTCGAGCGTCAGTCCGTTGGCTTTGAGGTCCGTCGGTGAAGATCTGCCGGCGGAGGCAACATGCAGAACTTCATACCCGAGAGAGGGAACATCATTCGCCTCCACCAGCAGGCGATAGGTGTTGGTTGACGAGTCTTTCGAGAGCACCTGAAATGGCAGCGGCTTGCCTTGAGCATCCCGTACGGAGAGTCCAGCGGTCGGCGTGCTGGGCATCTGCACGTCGAAGGTCACCAAATCCGTACGCGACCAAGCCAGTGGGTTGACAACCATCACGGGCACTCCACCGGCCGCGTTGACCGTTCGCACTTCAGACGAAATGGTCTTGAGGGCGGCAGTCGTGGCTTCCTCGGTGGTCCATCGCACCACGTCGTAATCGCGCTGCGCGTCTTTATAAATCACACTAATGCCGGAGCCTGCCGCCAGATCGTGAAACTGGTTGAACAGAGTCTTCTGCCACGCTTCGGTCAGCGAGGAGTGGGGATATGGCATACCAAAAAGCCAGGCCAGGGACGAATACTTCTCGGCATTCAGTAACTGCTCTTCACTTTCCCGCATGTTGCGCTTGTGGTTTGCCTGCGTGGTCATGACCCCCCGGTGGTATTCAAAGTACAACTCGTCGTTCCACACCGGAAGACTCACCTTGCCTTCGGGAGGCTCCGGCAAACGGGCGTTGCCACTGGCCATCACCTTGTAGTTCCAGGTAGGAGAGCGCTGGGTGTCGAGCTTGGTTTCGATCTCGGAAAAGAAATCCTGGGCCTTGCCGAACTTCATGGCAGGAATGACCCGCTCAGGGCTGGTCCAGTGCAGACCGCTATCCAGCATGCTGCGGGTGGGGCCGCCGCCGTGGTCGCCGATTCCAAACAGGTGCATTAACACCGGCGCGCCTGGGTTCAGTCTGCGAGCGATGGCGATATCGTTCGAGATTCTCACCGGGTCAATATCGTTCACATAATCGTGCGGAAAGTATGTCAGCACCCGGCTGCCATCGGGGGACTGCCACCAGAAGAGTTTCAACGGCAACGGGTTAGTGTCGTTCCACGCCATCTTTTGGGTGACGAAATAATCGATTCCGGACTTCTTGTAGATCTGCGGCAACTGCCAGTTGTAGCCGAACGAATCCGGGTTCCAGCCAATGCGCACATCGACCCCGAATTTCTCCTTGAAGTAACGCTTCCCGATCAGCAGCTGGCGCACCAGCGATTCGCCATCCGGCATGTTGAGATCGGGCTCCACCCACATTCCGCCGACCATTTCCCAGCGTCCTTCTTTCACGCGATCGACAATCTGCTGGTGAAGCGAGGGATACTTCTCTTCCATCCACTGGTTGTAGGCGGCCGCGGATTGGGTGTAGGTGTATTGCGGATACTCGTGCATGAGCTGCAACGCGGTGCCAAACGTGCGTCGGACGACATCGACGGTTTCCGTCCAGGGCCACAACCAGGCAGCGTCGATGTGGGCGTTGCCGGACAAATTGACTGAGGTTGCCTGCAAGTCCGGTTTCAGCTCCAGCAGCAACCGGTGAGCTTTTTCGAGTGAGGCGTCGAACGCCTGCTGCCGGGCCTGGCGAAGGGCCTCGAAATCCACGGCCTGAGCCGCCTTTTCCACTCCCTGGCTAACGGCTGGCGATTTCGCTCCCACAGACGGGGCGAGGACCGCCGCGGATTCGATCTCCTGCGACAGATCGAGCGGGCTCGGACGGGTGCCGGCAAACTCCACGCGCACCACGGCGTCCTGGAACTGCTTGATGTCCACGGTTTGGAGAAGCTTGACCGCAATCAGAACTTTGTCGCCCGGTTTCGCCGGGTCGAGCAGAACAATCGGCTCCAGGTCATCGCCCATGGCCACGCGGCGTCCGTTGAAATACACGATTTCAGTAATGGGCCCGTTCGCGGAGGCGGAAAAGCGGAACCAGAGTTTCGTGCCCGTGAGATCGTAACCGTCCAGGGTGGGTGGGACCGTAATCCACCTGCGATACCAGACCGCATCTGCCGGGGCCTGAGTTCGGTTCTTGACCACAGCCCAACTGCTGTCGTCGAGTCCGACATCTTCTTCGTGCGGCAGGTCGCCCGCGTGGTAGCGCCATTCATCCGCCTCAAGACGGGTCAACGCCCGCAATCGAGAAGTCACGGCGTCGATGACCGGATTGGCGGGCGTCGCCTGCTGGCCTTGAACCGTAAGCTGCAACGCCAGGATGGCGTTTAGGAGCAAGAGCAGAAAGTTTCGTGCATTCCTGAACATGAGTCCTCCGGAAGCGGCAAGAGTATTATGCCGGCTTGCGCCCAGGCTGGGCGCGATCCACAGCGTCCGAAAATCTGAAGCCTCAGGCTGTGTTCTTCCCCTCCAGCGGCCGCGCAAGCGCGTGGATGGTTCGCCATCATACTTCCTCTTTCTTCCGAAAAGATGGTTTACCAGAAATAAGTTGATCGGCTGGAAGGTGTGACCCTGTCTGATGGTCGAAGGCGAGCAAGTCGGCCGCAGATCGATCCGCTTCCTCGGTATCCCCGGTGAGAGGAAGTCCTTGAGAGATCAGAGTGCCACGCGAGTTCGCAGAGCGGATTCATCCAGCTTGACGCCGGCCAGCCTGATTTCGCGGAACAGGTGCAGGTTCGATGACATCACCACGCCCGGACTGAGATGGACGGTGGGAGGGAGAGGCACCTTGTTGGTGAGGTGGTCGGCCATCATGCGCACTGCCATTTGTCCCTGGCGATGGGGTTGCTGGTAAATCGACGCGGTGATGATTCCCTTTTGGAAATAGGGAGACATTTCCGCGAACAGGTCAGTGGTGATTAACTTTACTTTTCCGGCCAGGCCATGCGCGCCCAGCGCCCGACACACCGGAAGGCAATTCACCGTATTTACATAGAGCCCGGCCAGCGTGGGCTCCCGTCGCAGCAAATCAAAGGTCTTCTGAAAACTCTCTTCCTCGTCTTCATGGCCTTCAATGACGGTGACGATCTTTCCTCCGGCGCAGTGTTGCGGAAACGCTTCCGCGAAGCCGTCTGTCTTCTTGCGGTGATCTTCCGTGGCCAACATGCCCGCTACGACCGCGACATGCGAACCCGGAGGGACGAACTTGCCCATCAGTTCTCCCGCCAGGCATCCATTTAACCAGGGTTCCACGCACACGATGCTGGAGCGCCGGCTCTCCGGAGAGTCGGTAGACACGCAGACCACCCGGATCCCGCGCTCCTCGGCAGCATCGATCAGGGGCCTGAGACCCCTCGGATTTCCGGCGGTCAGAATGATTCCATTGACTCCACTTTGCACCAGCTCGGAAAGAGCATCGGTGTCGCCTTCGCCCAGCACCTGCACTGGACGATTCAGGAACTGGACGCCGAACTGGGCCACGCGCCGGGCCTCGTCCAGAACCCCGCTCCACAGTTCGTCGTAGAAAAAATGGATTTCGCGGGGCATGCAGACGCCGATCAGAGTGCTCGTCCGGGCCACGGACAGGGCCCGCGCCGCCAGATTGGGCGTGTATCCGATCCGTCTCGCGATCTGCAGGATTCTCTGCCGGGTGGCTTCCTTGATTCCGCCCCGTCCGTGCAGGGCGCGATCCACTGTCCCGATTGAGACGTCGGCCAATTCCGCGATCAAGTGAATGCCGCGTCTTTCTTTCTTCATTCGCATGTCCCTGTCCGGTGCTCGACCCGACTTCTTCTTGTCCGCACAACCCGTCGCGGCACCCGAACCCCCCCAAGGAAGCTCAGGGGCTTTCGTGTACGTTAACGATGATATACTCCAACGCGCATATCTGGATAGCCATCACCCAAACTGCTGAGGAGTCGGTCATTTATGCCTAATCTGATGCCTGGTCAGCTCCGTCGTTTCGGCGTCGTTGTCATTCTGTTGGTCACGCTGGGCAGTTCCGCGGCTCAAACCGCGAAATCCGGCAGCCCCCCGGTTTACCTGGATCCGGCCCAACCCTTGAATGTCCGGGTGGACGACCTGGTTTCGCGCATGACGCTCGAAGAGAAGGCATCGCAACTGGTGAACCAGTCGCGCGCCATTCCACGGTTGAAGGTTCCGGAGTACGACTGGTGGAGCGAGGCCTTGCACGGAGTTGCTCGCGCCGGGACCGCCACCGTCTTCCCGGAGCCTATCGGCCTGGCCGCCACCTTCGACTCACCCCTGATTCACCAGATGGCGACCGCTATTGGTCAGGAAGCGCGGGCCAAACATAACCAGGCGGTCCGCGCCGGAAGACGGGACATTTACGAAGGCCTGGACTTCTGGTCGCCCAACATCAACATATTTCGCGATCCACGCTGGGGACGCGGCCAGGAAACGTACGGCGAAGACCCGTTCCTCACCGGACGCATGGGAGTAGCATTCGTTACCGGATTGCAGGGCGACGATCCGAAATATCTTCAGGTGATCGCCACGCCCAAACATTTTGCGGTGCACAGCGGCCCCGAGACCACGCGCCACTGGGTCAACGTGGACGCGACCAAACACGATATGGAAGACACGTACCTGCCTGCCTTCCGCGCCACCGTGACCGAGGGCAAGGCGAGATCGGTGATGTGCGCCTACAACCGTGTCAATGCCGAACCGGCATGCGCGAATGCTTTCCTTTTGGAAGACCAGCTGCGCGGCGCCTGGAAATTTGACGGCTATGTAGTGTCAGACTGCGATGCGGTGGCCGACATCGAGCGTGGACATCACTTCACCCAGACCATGGCGGAGGCGGCCGCGATTTCTCTCAAGCGCGGCACCGACAACGAGTGCGCCGACTTTGGTCAGAAGGCCATCGACAACTCGGACTACGTGAAGTATGTCGATGCGGTGAAGCAAGGCTTGTTGAGCGAGAAAGACGTTGACGTGGCGGTGAAGCGCCTGTTCACCGCCCGCTTCCAGTTGGGGATGTTCGATCCGCCGGAGATGGTGAAGTACGCGCAGACCCCGGATTCGGTGATCGACAGCGAAGCCCACCGGCAACTGGCGCTCCAGATAGCGCGCGAGTCGATGGTATTGCTGAAGAACGATGGCGTGCTGCCGTTGAATGCGAGCGCAAAAAAGATTGCGGTGGTCGGGCCGCTGGCCGATTCGTTGCACGTGCTGGAAGGCAACTACAACGGCACACCATCCCGAGCCACCACGGCACTCGACGGCATTCGTAAACAGTTTGCCGGGACTGATGTGACGTTCAACCCCGGCACCACCTTCCTGATTGAATACGCTCCGGTGCCAGCATCGGCCCTGTCCACACCGGAGGGAAAGCCGGGCCTCAAGGCTGAATATTTTTCGGATCCCGCCTTCAAGGGCACCCCAGCAAAAGTCCAGGTGGACAAGGACGTGAATTTTGCCTTTGCCCCGGGCACGACCTCGAGGACTGACATTTTCGCGGTGCGCTGGACCGGTTTCCTCACTCCGGACGCGTCCGGAAATTATCGTCTGGGTCTGGACGGCAGCATTGACCGCCTGTGGCTGGACGGCAAGATGATTGTGGATGATCAGAAGAGCCACGACTCCCGTCCGATGGTCGCGGACGTTACGCTGGAGAAGGGCCACCGCTATGCGCTCAAGATCGAATACTTTCAGGGACGGGCACGCGGCGTGAAACTGGTCTGGCGGCGACTGAGTCCGGACCCGATCGGAGACGCGGTGGCAGCGGCCAAGCAGGCGGACGTGGTCATCGCAGTAGTGGGAATTACATCCGACCTCGAAGGCGAGGAGATGGATGTCGCGGTACCCGGCTTTGCCGGCGGGGACCGCACCTCGCTCGACCTGCCCAAGGAGGAAGAGGACTTGCTGAAAGCCGTGAAGGGCACCGGCAAGCCGCTGGTGGTGGTGCTCATGAATGGCAGCGCACTCTCGGTGAACTGGGCAAGCGAAAATGCCAATGCCATCCTCGAAGCCTGGTACTCCGGGGAAGAAGGTGGGACCGCGATCGCCGAATCGCTGGCGGGAGTGAATAATCCGGCAGGACGCCTGGCCGTGACGTTTTACAAAGGCGTGGAGCAGTTGCCACCGTTTGACGACTATTCCATGAAGAACCGGACCTACCGCTACTTTGAAGGACAGCCGCTCTATCCTTTTGGCTATGGCCTGAGTTACTCAAGGTTCGCCTATAGCAATCTGAAGCTCTCTGCGACCACGCTGAAAGCAGGGGATTCCCTCAGCGTTGACGCGGATGTGAAGAATGCCGGCGAACGCGAAGGTGATGAAGTAGTACAGCTCTATCTGAGTTTTCCGAAATCGCCCGGGGCGCCGCTGCGTGCGTTGCGCGGGATGACACGCGTGCACCTCGCCGCCGGGGAAACCAAGCACGTTCACTTCTCCCTGGATGCTCGCGACTTGAGCGAGGTGAACTCCATCGGAGATCGAATCGTCGCCGCCGGTGCCCATCGCCTATACGTCGGTGGAGGACAGCCGGGAACCGATGCTCCAGGTGTGGAGGCTGAGTTCAGCGTCAGTAACGAACAGAGACTGCCGGAGTAAGGCGATTCAGGTGTGGGGCGGGCGCCCTCGCCCGCCGCTTTTGAGGTTGGGTTTTGCTATGAGCATTGCGATCCGCAGGTGGTCTCCCGCGACTGGAGTCTTGAGATCAAACATCAACCTGAACAGCGG
>JBARIF010000373.1:0-4362 GCA_049799615.1 Terriglobales bacterium | reverse complement strand
CTCCGCCGCGGCCTCGTCCGCCTCTTCCCCGCCGGCGACGGCGGCGCGGGTCGCCGTTTCCACCTGGGCGCTGTGGTTGAGATGGGTGCGGCTCTGGAGTCTCGTCCGGCAGGGCTCGAGATTCCGGCCCGGGGGCTTGAATCTCTGCTTCGGATACTCGGGTTGGCGCTACCGGCGAAGTCGTATCCACGGCATCGTAGAAGGCGGGCTGAAGAGGGGCCTGTGCAGGCTCGTTCTTAGCGGCTTCTGCATTTTTTTTGGGGCGCTTGAGACGATCGCGCATCCACTTGCGCATATCTGGTTTGTAACACAGCTACATAGCTCAGGCAATCCAGCTCACGGAAAACGAACCAAAGCTGCCAGCCTGGGGATGATGTGGGGCGGACACTCTTGTCCGCCGCTCTTGAGCTTCAATTGGCGTTCATCACAGCGGCTCGGTCTTCGGGTCGCCCGCAGTTGAGGACAAATTCAAAAACTTAAGATCAAATTCAAAAGCGGCGGACAAGAGTGTCCACCCCACACACGAGCAACTATGCCGCGTGCAAGACCTGTACTCCGTAAGCACCCAGCTCAATCCTTCCCGTTTGCTTTTCCCCGCTGAGCAGATCGACAAAAGCTGCGGGCAGATTCACGGTCTGCGAAGCTGAGGTATGGTTCAGAATAAATATCCACTGCTTGTCGCCTGCCTTGCGCACCGTGAGTTCAACTCCCTGCGGCACCTCCAGGGTTTGCTTGACTCCGGCCATCCCGGAAAGGCTTCGCAGCACCCGAGCCAGGCTGGCCTCATCCAGGTCAGCGCCAATGTAAACGGCTTTGCCTTTGCCGAAGGTGTTCATGGTGATCGCCGCCTGTCCCGCATGGGAGCCCGCAGTGTACGAAGCCAACACCTCGGCGCCTGTGGGTTGAAGAACATCCATCCACAGGCTGCATTCTGCATCCGCTCCCGCCAGAGCAGGAGAGAATTTCACTCCATTCTTCGCCGAGTAAATCGGAACGTAGTCTTCCACCGTCACTCCCATAACATCCCGAAGCAGCCCGGGAAGGGGCGTGCGAACGATCTGGCTGCTTTCGGTTTTCACCCCCAGGCGGAAGTTGGTGACAAACATTCCGCCGCCCTGCACAAAACTCCTGATGCGGGACGCCTGCTTTTCCGACATCACGTAGGCGACGGGTGCGAACACAATCTTGTAGGCGGAGAGGTCAATCTCCGGCGCGATCACATCGATTCCAGAGTGGCTTGCCGAGATCGCGCCGTACCACGACGTGACCTGGTCCAGGTATACCAGCCGGAAGTGGCCCGGCTGGATATTGAGCGCCCAACTGCAATCGTAGTCAAAGACGAGGGCTGAGTCGGCCACGTAGTCGGAGTACAAAACTTCCCGCCCCAGCGCTTTCAGCTCTTTTACTCCCTGTTTGATCTCGTCATAACCCGGACTCCTCGAGCGATCGTGGTTCAGGACGCCGTGCCAATACTCTTCTGCCCCGAAAGTCGCCGTGTCCCAACGGAAGTAGTTAACTCCCATGGCGCCGTGCGCGACGGCCTGATACGTCCACAATCGCACTTGCCCTTTCTCCGGCTGCGGAGAGAAGGTTTTCTGTCCCGCCTTTCCCGATTGCTCTTCCATGATCATGAATGGCTTGCCACCCTTCACGCTGCGCGCGAGGTCATGTCCAAGGGCGATGGCATTCGCCACGAAGGCCGAGGATCCCATCCTGCCTTGCTGCGCGAGCAGCATGCCGAAAAAGCCGGGATAGTTATCGAAGGCGGTAAAATCCAGTTTCTCGTAGAGGTCGCGCATGTTGATGGTGTCCACCAGACCGACATTGTTCGTGGTGACAAAATGTCGCGGACACGTTGTGCGCAGCATGTCCAACTGTTCTTGCTGGAAAGACACATTGGCGTAGGACTGGTAGCGGTCGTAGTCGAGGGCCAGTCCGGGATTGGGGTCTCCACCGGACGGCAGCGGCACCGGGATTTGGCTGAAATCGGTATAGGTCTGGCTCCAAAAAACTGTTCCCCAGGTTTGATTCAGCTTGTCCAGAGTGCCGTACTTGGAGCGAAGCCAAGTCTGAAATCCGGCCTGACAGTAGTTACAGTAGCAACGCTGGTATGAGCCCAGGGTGAACTCGTTGTCGATTTGCCAGCCGATCACGCCTGGCGTCCCGGCGAATGTTCGAGCCATCTCGCTGGCGATGATCAGTGAGAGCCGGCGATAGACCTGATTGGTGGGACAGGTAAAGCGCCGTCCGCCGGGATGCAACCGTTCGCCCTTCTCGTTCACTTCGACGATGTCGGGATACTTGGCCGTCAGCCAGGGAGGAGGCGCCGCCGACGGAGTGCCCAGAATGACGGCGATGTTGTGCTGGTGCAATATCTCGATCGAGCGGCGTAGCCAGGCAAAATCGAACTTGCCCTCCACCGGCTCCATCAGCGCCCAGGCAAATTCGGCGATGCGCACGTTGGTGAAGCCGACTTCAGCCATCATGCGCGCGTCTTCTTCCCAAAGCGCTTCCGGCGTCTGGTCGGGATAGTAGTCAACCCCGAGCAGGAGCGGCCCTGCTGCGGGAGTGCCGGCAAGACTCGCGATCGTCTGGGCCCAGATGGGAAGCTGGACGCTGGCCGCGCTCATCAGGACAAAAGCGCTGCCAAGAAACTCACGCCTGGTTGGGGAGGTCAAGGCCGATCCTCATTTCTATTGTTGACGCGCACATTCTCGACTCAACTCGAAAGGCTGTCAAGAAAGAGTCTGGGTCGTTGTGTGGCGGACGCTCTCGCCACCGCATTCACAACCCTTCCCGCCGTACAATATGCCCATGCCCGTACCCCCTGAAATCAACGGCCAGAAATACATAAACATGGCCACCTTTCGCAAGGACGGCACCGCCGTGCACACCCCGGTATGGTTCGGCGAAACCGATGACAAGCTTTACGTAATGACTCGCAGCGACTCGGGCAAGTACAAGCGCATCCGGAACCATCCCAAGATCCGCATTGCCCCGTGCACCATGCGCGGAAAAATTACCGGCCCCGAGTTCGCGGCGACCGCTCGGATTCTTGGGCCGGAGGAATGGCCGCGGGCCAGCAAAACCATCAAGCGCAAGTACTGGCTGACGCGCATTCCCTTCTTGTGGAGCAAGCAGAACGTCTATCTGGAAATAGAAGTCGTGCCGTAACCCCATTGCTGATTTTGCGGTAACTTTGCGAACCTGGCGGTCAAGGCCTTGAGACGACAGCGAGTCTGAACAGATCGTAATTTGGCGCATTCTCCGTTTCCCTGTTAACATTTTCTTTCCACCGAGATTCGACAACTTTCCACCAGTCGTTTAAGACAACTTTTCGGAGGCGAAATGGCAATCAAAGTAGGAATCAACGGATTCGGACGCATCGGGCGAAATGTGCTGCGAGCGTCGCTCAATGACAGCAATATCGAATTCGTGGCGGTCAACGATCTGACCGACCCCAAAACTCTGGCCCATCTGCTCAAATACGATTCCATTTTGGGCAATCTGTCGCACAAAATTACCGCCGGTGAGGACAGCATCACGATCGGAACTAAAACTCTTAAGGTGTTCAAAGAGAAAGACCCGGGAAAACTGCCCTGGGAATCGGTTGGAGCCCAGGTGGTGATTGAATCCACCGGCCATTTCACCGACGCCAACGAGGCCAAGAAGCATATGCGCGGCCCGGTGAAGAAAGTGATCATTTCGGCGCCCGCCAAGAACGAAGATGTCACCGTCGTCCTGGGAGTGAACGAAGGGATTTACGATCCCGCCAAGCATCACATCATTTCGAATGCTTCCTGCACCACCAACTGTTTGGCGCCGATCGCCAAGGTGATCAACGACAATTTCAAAATCGTCAGCGGCACCATGACCACGATCCACTCCTACACGAACGACCAGGTCATCCTGGACTTTCCGCATCGCGACCTGCGCCGGGCCCGGGCTGCCGCGCTCAACATGATTCCCACTTCAACGGGCGCGGCCAAAGCATTGAAGCTAGTGATCCCCGAACTGGCTGGCAAGGTGGATGGTTTTTCGATGCGCGTGCCCACGCCTAACGTTTCGGTGGTTGACCTGGTGGTTTTCGTGGAAAAGAAGACGACGAAAGAAGAAGTGAATGCCGCCCTCAAAAAGGCCTCCGAGAGCGGTCCGCTGAAAGGCTATCTGGGTTACGAAGAACAGGAACTGGTGTCCGCCGATTTCAAGGGGGACGGACGCTCTTCCATTGTGGATGCGCCCATGACTCTGGTAGTCGGCGGTAATTGCCTAAAAGTGCTTTCGTGGTATGACAACGAATGGGGATATTCGTGCCGCGTGCGTGACCTGATCAATTACATCGCAGGCAAGGGCCTGTAAGCT
>JBARIF010000372.1:0-1541 GCA_049799615.1 Terriglobales bacterium | reverse complement strand
ATCCTTGGCGAGTTTACCTTCACCGCCCGGAGGATGGACTGAATTGCGGCGCAAGGAGATGGATCGGTGCGTCTTACACAAAGAAAGCTCAGCGGTTTTGCTGAAGATAGCTGAGTGACCGGAAGTCCTTGATATGTTGTTGCGGCTGGCTCTTAGAAAGACGCGATTATCTGGAGGGAAGACCATGAGACGTTCATTCTGTCTGGCTTTAATCCTATTTCCGGCCCTGCTTGGTGTGGCCCAGATCCAAAGCGCCTCCGGCGTTCCTGCCTACAAGAATCCTGGCCTGTCGGTCGATCAACGCGTTCAGGATTTGCTGGGCCGCATGACGTTGCAGGAGAAAGTGGCAATGTTAAGCGGCGCCGATTGGATGCAGAGCGTCCCCAATGAACGCCTAGGTATCCCTTCCATAAAGATGGCCGACGGCCCGATCGGCATCCGCTCCTGGGCCGGACCTTCGTCTGAAACCAACGCGCCGGGCGCTGCCAAACCAGTTGCCACCACTGCCTTTCCGGTTGGAGTCGCCATGGCTGCCACGTGGGATACCGAGCTGCTGCAAAGTCAAGGGCAGGCGATCGCTCAAGAAATGAAAGCGCTGGGAAGGGACATGATTCTGGGACCAACGGTGAATATCAACCGCACGCCTCTCTGGGGAAGAAATTTTGAGGGGTATGGAGAAGATCCCTATTTGACCAGCCGGCTGGCGGTGGCTTACATCACGGGCGTTCAGGGCGAAGGAGTGATCGCGACGGTCAAGCATTTTGCCGCGAACAATCAGGAATTCGAACGCCATCGCATCAATGAGGTAGTGGACCAGCGAGCCCTGCACGAAATCTATTTTCCAGCGTTCAAAGCGGCAGTCGAAGAAGCTGGAGTCTGGTCTGTGATGTCAGCTTACAACAAGCTGAATGGCGAGTACTGCGCCGAAGATGCTGCTCTGCTCAAAGACGTCCTGAAAAAAAGATGGGGATTCAAGGGCTTTGTGGTGTCCGATTGGGGCAGCACCTACAGCACCGCCGCAACGGTGAACGCCGGTATGGATCTGGAGATGCCTGGCGGCGAGCCCATGAAATCCTGGCTGATGAGGCCGCGCACAATAAACGCAGGCAACGGCGGGGGCTGGCTGGTTGCGGAGAAGGTGCTGCCGGAAATATCAGCGGGTAGAATCTCCCCCGCAACGATTGATGAAAATGTCGGCCGCATGCTGCGGGTGCTCTTTATCAGTGGACAATTTGATAAGCCCCACGCCGCCAGTGGTGAAGTTGACACGCCCGAGCAGCGGGCACTGGCGCGCAAAGCGGCAGCGGAAAGCATAGTTCTGCTGAAGAATGAGGGGAATTTACTCCCTCTCGATCCATCGATAATTCATTCCGTGATTGTCATCGGCCCCAACGCGGCGGTGGCAAGAACGGGGGGAGGCGGCAGCTCGCTGGTCGCTCCGAAATATTCCATCACCCCGTTGCAGGGTATTCAGAATCGAGCCGGTCGACACATGCAAGTGAGTTATGCACTGGGTATTGGCATGGAGGGTGAAAACCCAA
>JBARIF010000371.1:0-6368 GCA_049799615.1 Terriglobales bacterium | reverse complement strand
CAACTGGTCCGCGATTTCGACACTATGGCGGAACGCCTGGAGGCTGCAGTCCACGCCCAGGCGCGGTTGCTCAACGATATTTCTCACGAGCTGCGGTCTCCGCTTGCCCGTCTCAACGTTGCCTCGGCGCTGGCCCATCAGCGGGCCGGAGTGGAAGCGCACAGCGCGCTTGAGCGCATTGATCTCGAAGCCGAACGGTTGAACGAACTGATCGGAGGACTGCTCACCATCGCCCGCCTCGAAAGCGGCAACGACGCCCGGCAGAAGTCCCCGGTTCTTTTAGGGGAGATAATCGAAGGCATAGCCGCAGACGCAAATTTCGAGGCCCAGGGCCGTAATTGCGGAGTGGAGAGCGTGATCAAGGAAGACTGCGTAGTCATGGGTGCGCCCAGTTTGCTGCACAGCGCGATTGAAAACGTAGTGCGCAACGCCGCCCGGTACACCCGGGAGGGCACCAGCGCGCAAGTCACGCTGGAGCGCGGCCAGGACAAGCGCGGAGCCGAGGCCGTCATCCGCATCGTGGACTTGGGTCCGGGTGTACCTGAGGAAGCCCTGGACAAGCTGTTCCGCCCCTTCTATCGCATCGACGATGCCCGTGGGCGTAAGACGGGTGGTGTGGGCTTGGGGCTGGCCATCACCGAGCGAGCCGTGCGCTTGCATGGTGGGACGGTCAAAGCCAGCAATCGGCCCGAGGGCGGTTTGCAGGTCGAAATTCGCCTGCCTTTGGCTGCCAGTGCCGGCCCCGAACCCGATCGCCTGGTCGAACAAAGGGAGCCGGTGGAAGCCAGTTCGGGCCACTCAAATTGAGCAACAAACAACCCCGCTCGGCGGGCAACTCTCCGCCTCTATCGTGGTTCCAACCAGCCAGCGCGGTTTGCTCTTCCCGGTTATTCCTGATACACAAATGAGGGTACTTTTGGACCTCAATCTTCCGGCATAAGCCGTGCACGCGTGTCGGAAAACTTGAGAACACAGGGAGAAGGAAAAGAATGGGGACGAGGTTCCGGTTCCTGGCAGGAGTAGTGGTTCCAGTTTTGCTGCTCACTCTGAGTGCTTGCAAGACCAGCAGTTCATCAACTCCCGCGGGCTCGGGGGCTTTATTCGTAGCCACCCAGGGAGACTCGTCAGTTTCGGCTTACCTCATCGACTTGTCTGCGGGGACCCTGACCGCGAATGGCAAGAGTGCTGCTACCGGCAGCGTACCTTCGGCTATGATTTTGTCCCCTTCCGGGACGGCCTTGTTCATCGCCAATAGCGCTACGAATGATATCTCAGCCTACACCGTGAAGTCGGACGGCACCCTAACGGCCGGCGCGACCACTCCAACGGGTGGAATGACGCCACTAAGCATGGCCATGGACTCGACGGGGCACTTCCTCTTTGTGGCCAATCAGGGACTGCAGGTCGATCCGGCTTCCGGCACGATATCGGTATTCGCGGTCCAGGACGCGGCCTTGACCGCAGTGCCGGGCTCGCCATTTCAGGTTGCCGAACTCGGAGCGGCGAGCGGGACGGGGCCTGCCGGCGTGGCGGTCACGCCCGACGGAAAGTTCCTGTACGTTTCCAATCAGTTCGACAGCACAGTTACAAGCTTCTCTGTGGATGCATCCGGGGTTCTCACGCGGGGACTGGTTGTGCCCGTGGGTACCACCCCCTCGGCCCTGGCTATTACTCCGAACGGCGGCTTTCTGTATGTCGCCAATGCAAGCACGGTGTCAGGTTTCGCGATCTGCAATCAGATTGTGACCAGTTGCAACGATCCCAACGCTCCGGACGGTATTCTCGCCCCGATCACGGGCTCGCCCTTTTCGGCGGGACTGGGACCGGCGAATATTGTGGTCGCGCCCTCGGGTAAATTCCTGTTTGTCGTTGACCGGCTCTCCAACCAGGTTTCCGAATATAAGATTGCCACTGGAACCGGGGTCCTGACCCCCAATTCCCAGGCCACGATCTCAACCGCGTCCAATCCGGTTTGGGCGGCGATTCGCGTGGGCGCCACGACGGACGCCACCACCGGCGGCACCACCAACTATCTGTATGTGGCCGAGCTGGGTGCGTCCTCGATCTCGATTTACATGTTCGATTCGACGAAGGGCACGCTGGGCCGAGTAGGCCAGCCCATCACCATCAACGGCGGGCAGCCCTCGGCGCTGGCGGCGGAGTAGGGCGGGTTTCCAGTTTCTGGTTTCTAGGTCCAAAAGTATCTCGAGCTCTTGGCCTTTACATCGTGTACCTTCGGGGCCTTAGTGGTTCATGTTTTGGCCTTTGCGCCGTTACTTCCCCCGAAACAGCAGCGGCGCGAAATTCGTCAGGTTGTCACGCCACACCATCCACACGTGCATGCCCGGGGTTTGGATTGCCGTCGGTTTCAGGCCTTTCTCTTTCAACCAGGCGATAAATTTCTGATTGCCCTCAAAGAGGCCATCTTCGGTTCCACACGCCACCCAAAGAACCCGCAGCTTGGCATTGATATCGGACGCTGCCTGCGCCGTGATTCCGGGGAAGGACGCTTCGAAACCATTCTGGCCTCCCAGGGGCGCGGAGCTGAATCCGCCGACATAGGCAAAGTCGTCGAGATGATTGAGCCCGACCAGCAGGCTCTCCGCGCCGCCCATGGACAGCCCAGCCACGGCATGCTCCTCACGTTTATCTGAAAGCGGATATTGCTTCTTGACCAGCGGCATGACCTCCTGAAAAAGCGTCTCGGAGAAGCGCGAGTAGTTGCGATGAACCAGTTCAGGATCCTTCCATGCGCTCCAGCCTCGCGTGATCACTTCCATGGTGCCATACCCCAACGGCATCACCACGATCATCGGCCTGGCCTTCCCCTGCGCAATCAGGTTGTCGAGGATCACGTTGGCCTTGCCCATGCCGGTCCACGCACTGGGATCGTCGCTGTATCCGTGGAGCAGGTAGAGCACGGGATATTTCTGCTTGCTGCCGGGATCGAAGCCGGGCGGAGTGTAAACGTAATACTCGCTGTTGATGCCGACAATGTTGGAGTGGTAGTAGTGATGGTGCACCACGCCGTGCAGAACATCCGCGGCCTCCCACGATTTCGGCGGCTGGCCGGCAACCAGAAAAATATTCTGATTACCGAAGAAGCTGGTCTTGATCGAAACATTGTGCGGATCAAGCACCTCGGTGCCATCCACGTTGAAGCTGTAGCTGTAGTACTGGGGAGCCAGCTTAGGCACGCTGGTGCTCCAGGCGCCTTCCGGGCCCTTGCTCATGGGAAACGGATCTTTCGCGCCTTCCAGATGCAATTCCACTTTCGCGGCGTTCGGCATGGCGAGTCGAAACACTGCTGTGCCGTCGGATTGCACTTCCGGATAGGAGGGAGGCGCGGCATCGAGCGGCACCGGAGAAGCGGATTGAGTCGCCTTTGCGGCCACCTCGGCGCCGGCTGCTCCAGGCCACAAGCCGCAGCAGAGCACGATTGCCAAGACAACATATAGGAAGGCGGACGGTCGTGACATGAAGCGTTCCCCTGGTACGCGGAGTTAGTTGCGTTCCACAGTTTACAGGGGATGATCCGGTTTGGGATCAAAAGTAGCGCCGGCGGCCCGCCGGCTGTCCGGAGGGCATCCTTCGACTGCGCTCAGGACGAGCCTTGCCCTCCGCCTCGCGGGCTAGACGCCGGCGCTACTTTCTACGTGGGTACCTTGAGAATCAGATAGCCGCCCGCTAATCCGAACAGAAAAGCAGGAGCCCACGCCGCCAAAAAAGGTGGCAGCTGGCTAACATTTCCCATCGACTCCGACAACCGCGACACCATGATATACAGCAACCCGATGCCCACGGCGGTAGCGACGCCCGCCACCGCGCCGCGCTTGCCCGCGGCCAGCGCGAAGGGAATGGCGAGCACTGCCATGATGAGCGAGTTAAGCGGAAAAGCAAATTTTTCCTGCAACTGGACCCGCAGCCGCACCACGTCGAAGCCGCTCTGTTGCAGGTCGCGAATGTAGCGCCGCAGGTCTTCGGAATTCATCTCGGACGACTGCCGCACTTCCTTCTTGAAGTACGCCGGCGGCTCGCTGATCGCGGCAAACGTGGCCACATCGAAAGTGCGGTAATCCACGATGGCGGAATCGTGCACGCTGCGTTCCCAGCCCTGGGTGCACACCCAGCGTTGCAGGCGCTCTTCCCAGTGCGCCTGGTCGGCGTACACCCGGTCGGTCAAGCGGAAAGTTGCCGGGTCGAACTTAAAGACGGACAGATTTCCGAACTGATCGCGGTCGGAATCGAAAAACTGGTAGTAGTAGATCGTCGAGTGCTGGCCGAAAATCCATTTGCGATCGGGATTCTGATAGGTCTGTGCCGGCTTGCCCTTGATCAGGTTGCGCAACGCGTCCTGCCGCTTGTTGGCGTGGGGAAGATAGAACTGGTCGAAGAAGAACAGCCCCGCAGCCAGCATGGTGGAAACCACGAGGATAGGCACGATCACGCGGTAGATACTGATGCCGGTCGCCTTGATGGCGGTAATTTCATTCGACCGCTGCATCAGGCCCAGCGTGATCAGCACCGCCAGCAGAATGCTCAGGTGCAGCACGTTGTAGAGAAAAAAGGGAGCGACGTTGAGCAGGTACTCGCCCACCACCAGCGGCGAAATCCGGTTGCGCAGGATGTCTCCCAACAACTCAAAGAGCGTGAACACCTGCAACAGCATAAGAAACGACGCCAGGATCATGGTCAGATAGACCATAAAGTCCCGCAGCACGTAGTCGTCCAGGATCATGGGGAAGCTGGCGCTGAATACGCGGCGCCGGCTGACCGCGCGTTGGAAGGCGTCCTCAGGCCGGTTGAAATGGAGCAGGTTCCTTCCCCATTGCACCAGCCTGGTTTTCACCGGATTCCAGCGGGCGCGGAAGTGGCCGATCTCCATCGGCCGGCGTTCCGCCCGCCACAACAGAAAAGTGCCGCCCAGAAAGAAGACGATATTGGCCAGCCATGCCCCGAGCGCAGGCGGCACTTTGCCCTGGCGGGCCAGGGAGACTCCAATCAGTGTGACCGAGTAATACGCGAACACCAGTAGGATAGTGAGAACGAATCCCGCCGACTTGCCGCCCTTTTTTGCCGACAGCCCCAGGGGAATTCCTACCAGAGCCAGCACCAGGCACGAGGTAGGCAGCGCGAAGCGGCGGTGGAACTCGATGAGGTACCAGGGAGCTACATACTTCTTCACTTTGTGTGCCTGGTCGCGCAGCTGCCAGGTACCCATTTGCGCCGCCGGCACCGGTTCCTGATCACGGTTGTCAGTCTGCGGGATCGGAAGCGGTATGTCGGTCTGGTCGAAGGTCGAGATCTGGTAATGGTCGGCGGAGGCGGGATCGGTCTCATGCGTGGAGCCGTTGGTCAAGTGCAGGTGCAGCATCTGCGGCCCTTCGCTGACCAGGATGCCTTGCCGGGCCAGGGTAATCCGCGGCGAGGCCGGGTTGCTGATGTCGGCGATGAAAACGCCCCTCCAGATGGCGGCGCCTTGCGCGGTCTTTACGTCTTGCACGTAAAGCACAAACTTGGGGAAGCCCTCGTAGAAGACTCGCGGCTGGACTTCGAAGGATGCCTGCGAGGTCTTGAGCCGATCCTCCAGTCTGCCCAGCGCCGCCTGTGATGCCGGCGCCAGGTACACAGCGTTGAACATCGCCAGGGCCCAGGCGGTCACGGCAAAAATCGAAACTACCCGCAGAAACGTCCACACCCCGATCCCGCTGGCCCGCATGGCGGTGATTTCGCTGTCCGCGGCCAGGCGGCTTAGTCCGATCAGAATGCCCACCAGCACACCCATGGGAATGGTGTAGGTGAAAGCAACCGGCAGGGTATAGAGGAAGATTTCCAGCACGCTGGGCAAGGGCGCGCTGTTGCGCACCACCAGGTCGAGAATGTGTCCCAGGTCCCGCGTGAACAACACAAACGTGAACACGGCAACGCCGATAGCGGCGTGCGAGATCACTTCACGCAGGATATAGCGGGTCAGAATCCGCATGCGACTAGCCGAGCATAGCACGGAGAATTGACGGATAGCCGGTAGTGCGAGGAATAGTGATGTCTCAGTTTGAGGTCTGGCTCTCAATTCAATGCGTCATCCTGAGCTTGCGAAGCATCTGGCGCGTGTGCCAGGTGCGTGGCTTGGACAGCCCGGGCGCTGTGCACGCCAGATCCTTCGGGACTGAAGTCCCTCAGGACGACTCCGGGTTGCGGCGGATTGTTCAGACTGAGTTACTACCAGGAAGAGCACTTCTCCGCATGGCACCCGGGTTCGCATCCCCGGAGAAAGCGAGTCATCCCGAGCGCAGTCTCGAACCGCGCTGGCGCGGTGAGAGCAAGTCGAGGGACCCCTACCTGGCCGCGGACTCATCACCTTCTAGGGG
>JBARIF010000370.1:0-2288 GCA_049799615.1 Terriglobales bacterium | reverse complement strand
AATTTCTCCTTCCCTAAATTCGCCGCAAACCCAGCCGAGCTGCGCTCGGCCTGGGCGGGTGAGGGCACCCGCCCCTACGTGGACTACGCGGGAAGCAGCATGCCTTTCTCCAGATGACGGGTCACGTGCGCGTACGACGCGGCGTGCGGATCGTGGGTCACCATCACGATGGTTTTGTGAAAGTCTTCGTTCAGCCGCTTCAGGATTTCGAGCACCTCCGTGGCTGAGTGGCTGTCCAGATCGCCGGTGGGTTCATCCGCCAGCAGCAGGGTGGGATCGCTCACGATGGCGCGGGCGATGGCCACGCGCTGTTCCTGTCCGCCGGAGAGCTGCTTGGGCAGATGGCCGACGCGCTCTTCGAGGCCGACCAGTTTCAGCGCGGTCATCACGTGATCGCGGCGCTGCTGCGCGGAGAGTTTGGTCAGCAAGAGCGGCAGTTCGACATTCTCAAATGCTGTGAGCACCGGAATCAGGTTGAAGGTCTGGAACACGTAGCCGATATGCTCGTTGCGCCAGTGCGCGGATTGGGAATCGCTGAAGCGAAAGATGTTTTCGCCCAGCACCAGCAACTCGCCGGCGGTGGGCCGGTCGATGGCGGCAATCATATTCAGCAGCGTGGTCTTGCCCGAGCCCGAAGGGCCCATCAGGGCAAGGAATTCGCCGCCGCCGATTTCGATGGAAACATCGTCCAGCGCCTTGACCTCGAAGGCGTCGCGCTTAAAGACCTTGCTCACGTTGCGGGCTTGCACAACCTTGGTTTGGATTGCGGTGTGGGGAACGGTAGCTGCGCTCATGACTGTCCTTTGATCTTGATTTTGTCGCCGTCCTTCAAATCCTGCGGCCCTGAAGTGATGACGTCCTCGCCGCCGTTGAGACCTTGCACCAGCACGCCGTCGCTGCGTTGCGACAGGATTTTCACTTCCCGCGCCATGGCCTTGCCGTCAAACGCCAGGAAAACGATCTTCTTGCCATCCCGGTCCTTGATGGCCGCGGTAGGCACAAAGACTCCCTGTGGTTGCGAGCTCGTATGCTTGCTTTCGTCGGCCAGGAATTTGACCGTCGAGTTCATGTCCGGCCGAAGGTACGAATCCGGCTTTAGGATTTGCACTTTTACCTGCACCGTAGCCTTGGCCCGGTTGGCTTGGGGCGAGATTTCGGCGATCACACCATCGTACTTGCGGTCGGGGAAGGCGTCGGTCGTGACCACGGCTTTCTGTTTGGGGTTGAGCCGGGCAAAGTCGTCCTGCGCGATATCGAGTTCCACCTGCAGGTCATTGAGATCAGCAAGAGAAACGACCAGGCCCTGCGGACCGCCTTCTGCCGTGCTGGCAAATCCGGAAGTCACCAACTCGCCCTTTTCCGCGGCCCGCTCCAGAATGGTTCCGGTCACCGGGGCGCGGATCACGGTCGCGTCCAGCAGGGACTTGGCATAGTCCGCCTGGCCCTGGGCCTGTTGCAGGGCTCCGCGGGCGCGGGCAATCTCCTCCTGCCGCGGACCGATCTTGGCCAGCTGGAAGGCCTGCTCCAGCGAATTTGCCCGCTGCTGGTCAGCCTCAAACCTGGCAGTGGCATCGTCGAGCGCCTGCTTGGAGAGGACGCCCTGGGTCACCAGGCCGCGGGTGCGGTCGAGCGTAATCCTGTCGTTGGCCAACGTCGCCCGGGCTTCATCGAGATTGTGCTGGGCCTGCTGAATTTCCTGGGGACGCGATCCGTTCTGCAGTTCCTCCAGATAAGCCCTGGCGTTCTCAGCCGCGCCTCTGGCCTGATCGTATTGGGCGCGGAACTCGTCATCTTCGAGGCGCACCAGGACCTGGCCCTCCTTGACCTTGTCACCCTTTTCGACGCCAATCCATTTCACGCGCCCGGTCACTTTGGAATTCAGGTTGATCTTGTGGTGAGCGACAATGTAGCCGCTGGCGGAGAGGACGACGCCACCCACTTCGCTGCTCTGGGCGGAAGCGCGCGCCACCGTTACCTCCGGAGCATCGTGCGAGAGCAGCCGGTAAGACAGAGCCACCACTCCCAGAAGCACCAGTACCGCGATTCCGATAAGAATGTACCGGCGTGCCCAGACCGGAGGCTCGCCGTCGCCGCCGGTTCGCGCCGAGCGATCGATTCTCAGGCTGCGCAGGTCTTCGTGTTTTGCATCAATCGGCATACTTTTTTTGTAGCGCCGGCTAAAAAGTAGCGTCGGCATCCCGCGGGCTGTCCGGCGGGCGTCCCGCCCGCCGATCGCCGCCTAGTCCCGCAATGCGCTCAGTATATCGCGGCGCGACGCGTGCCAAGCC
>JBARIF010000369.1:0-2247 GCA_049799615.1 Terriglobales bacterium | reverse complement strand
CGCTTACCCAGTTGTTATCGAAAGCGGCGCAGCGCCTGATCGCTGAACTTCGCCAGAGGGTGCAGGTGCACATTTCGCATCTCCCGGTGGCGTTCTACGATTCCAACAAAACCGGCACCCTGGTCTCGCGCATCATGACCGATGTGGAAGGAGTGCGGAATCTGCTGGGCACCGGTCTGGTTGATCTGGTGGGCGGGTTGCTCACCTCGGGCATTGCCATGGTCGTGCTCTTTCGCATCAGCCCGGCCATGACCATTCTGGCGTTCAGTTTCCTGCTCTGCTTCGCCATCGCGTTAAACAAAGCGTTCAGAACGATTCGGCCGATTTTCCGGCAACGCGGAAAGATCAATGCCGAAGTGACGGGCCGCCTGGCCGAGTCCCTCGGAGGGGTGCGAGTGATCAAGGGATATCACGCGGAAGAGCGGGAGGAAGAGGTTTTCGCCGGAGGCGTCCGGCGTCTGCTGAACAATGTGATGAAAACCCTGACCGCCACGTCGGTCATGAGCCTTTCCGCCAGCCTGCTCATGGGCGTGGTGGGCGCCATCATCATGTACATGGGCGCGCACCGGATCATGGCGGGTACTCTCACCATCGGCAGTTTCTTTACCTACACGCTCTTTCTGGGCTTTCTGGTGGCGCCCATCGTTCAGATTGTGAATATCGGCACGCAGATCACAGAGGCCCTGGCCGGTCTGGAGCGTACCCAGGAAATTCTGCGTGAGCGCCCCGAGGACCAGGATCCAAAGCGGACGGTCAGACTGGATGATATTTTCGGCAAAGTGGAATTCGACCATGTCAGCTTCAGCTACGACGGCAGCCGCATGGTCCTGCACGATGTAGATTTTCAGGCCGAGCCGGGAACCGTAACGGCGCTGGTAGGCTCGTCGGGTTCGGGCAAGTCAACGATCATCGGGCTGATCTCGGCGTTTTATGTCCCCACGGAAGGGCGCGTGCTGGTTGATGGAGTCGACATCAGCACAGTACGGCTCGATTCCTACCGGACCCGGCTAGGAGTGGTGCTGCAGGAGTCGTTCCTGTTTGACGGCAGCATTCGCGAGAACGTGGCCTTTTCACGCCCGCAGGCAACGGAGGAAGAGATCATGCGGGCCTGCCACATCGCCCGGGTGGACGAATTCGCGGAAAGCTTTCCGGAAAAATACGACACCATCGTCGGCGAGCGCGGTGTAAAGCTATCTGGAGGACAACGCCAGAGGATTTCGATCGCCCGCGCCATCCTGGCCGAGCCGCGCATCCTGATTCTTGATGAGGCGACGTCCAGCCTCGATTCCGAGTCCGAAGAGATGATCCAGCACGGGCTGTCGTATCTGATGCAGGGCCGGACCACGTTTGTGATTGCTCACCGGCTCTCCACCATCCGCCGGGCCGACCAGATCCTGGTGGTCGAGCAGGGACAGATCGTCGAACGCGGCACTCACGAAGAACTGTATGCCTTGCAGGGCCGCTACTTCGATCTCTACACCAGGCAACAGGGTCTGCAGAATAATCTGTTTCTGGCTCCGGGCGAAGGCGACGCGGCGGTGCCAGCCGAGGATGGAGTCCCCACAAAAAATGGCGATGGCGACGTAAGCTCAGCCGAGGCTTTGCGTCTAATAAGAGGAGAGGTGCGCTAGTAAATATCTCTGTCATCCCGACCGGAGCGAGCGCAGTGGAGGGACCTGCCTTCGCACGGCATTGTGGGAAAAAGCGTGAAGTTCGATAAGCCGACAAAAGCTTGAACCGCAAAGGACGCAAAGGTCGCAAAGGAAATGCCCAGCAATTAGCCAACGAATGATCGCCGACCCCAACCAGGCAAATAGGCAGAACGGCGCGCCCGCGATCCGAATCGTTGATCTTTGCCGCCACTATCAGATGGGCGAGGCGCTGATACGCGCCGTGGACGGCGTGTCTCTGCAAATTCAACCGGGAGAGTTCGTCGCTCTGCTCGGCAGTTCCGGCTCGGGCAAATCTTCCCTGCTGAACCTGATCGCCGGCCTTGACCGGCCAACCTCGGGAGCGGTAGTCGTTGAAGATCGCGACCTGGCCCAACTCTCGCGCGAAGAGTTGGCCAAGCATCGCCTGCGCACGGTAGGCATGGTCTTTCAGTCGTTCAACCTGGTGTCGCGGATGACCCTGGCGGAGAATGTGGATCTGCCGCTGCGCTTCGCGGAAGTGGACCGCAGCCAGCGCCAGGCCCTTACCCGGCAGGCACTGGAACGCGTCGGTCTGGGCGCCCGCATGACCCACCGG
>JBARIF010000368.1:0-2803 GCA_049799615.1 Terriglobales bacterium | reverse complement strand
GGTGAACGCCGCTGCGTCGGAGGTCAAAGCGCTCGGCCGGCGCTCGCTTGCCAAAACTTGCGACGTTACCGACACCGCCAGCCTCGACCAGCTTCTGCAAGCGGTAACCGACGAATTCGGCAACGTGCAAATCCTGGTCAACTGTGCCGGCCGCACCAAGCGAACGCCGACTCTCGAAGTACCCGATTCAGAATGGAACGCGATCCTCGAAACCAACCTGAACGGAACTCTGCGCGCCTGTCGCGTGTTTGGCCGGCACATGATCGAGCGTGGTTACGGCCGCATCATTAATATCGCTTCGCTGTCCTCATTTGTAGCGCTCTATGAGGTTGCCGCATATAGCGCCAGTAAGGCGGCGGTGGCATCGTTGACCAAATCTCTAGCCATCGAATGGGCGAAGTCCGGCGTCTGCGTGAATGCCATCGCTCCCGGCGTCTTCCGCACTGACCTGAATTCCGCCCTGCTCGACGGCACCGACCGCGGCCGTGAATTCCTGCTGCGCACGCCGATGAAAAGATTTGGGAAGTTGGATGAGCTTGGCGGTGCTGCCGTATTCCTCGCATCGGAAGCTGCCAGTTTTGTCACCGGTCATGTGTTGGCCGTGGACGGAGGCTTCCTGGCGAGCGGCGTGAATCAATAACAAGTCACGTGGGGACAGCCGGCCTCGGCTATGCTCTTCGAGGCCCATTCATTGGCGAGTGCCTCGGTGAGCTTTGCCAAGCAATCATACTTGGGTTCTCTCAGCCGAGATTGGCGGGTTCCAGCCTGGGTACCAGCAACTGAATAGCGGCCAGGGCCAGCAGGTAGGCACAGCCCGCCATCAGAAAGGGGATCATGTAACTGCCCGTCCACTGCAAGGCGTGGCCTACAATGGTTGCAATCAACATTCCCCCAATCGAGCCTGCCATTCCACCCATACCCACTACCGAGCCCACGGCCTGGGCCGGAAAAGTGTCAGAGGTCAGGGTAAATAGGTTGGCGGAGAAGCCCTGGTGGGCCGCCGCCGCGAGCCCGATCAGCAAGACTGCTCCCCATAAGCTCTCCATGTTGTAAGCGAAGACGATGGGGACGACACATACCGCGCATATGAGCAACGTAGTCTTGCGCGCGAAATTGACGCTCCGGCCGCGATGGATCAGCCAGGATGACAGCCAGCCGCCAGCCACGCTGCCCACGTCCGCGATCACATAGATCACCACGATGGGCAGACCGATCTTCATCAACGACAAACCGTGTTTGCGTTCCAGAAAATCCGGTATCCAGAACAGGTAGAACCACCAGATGGGATCGGTCAGGAACTTACCTACTACGAAGGCCCAGGTTTGACGATGTGGTATGAGACGGGCCCATTTGATTTTCGCCATCGGTACCTGGGGGTCGCTGCGGATGTAAGCCAGTTCGGCTTTGGACAGGCGCGGATGTTCATCTGGCCTGCGGTAGAGCAGCAGCCAGAAGATAAGCCAGACAAACCCTAACGCGCCGGTGATGATAAAGGCCCAGCGCCAGCCCCATTGAATTGTGATCCAGGGCACCACCAGAGGTGTGACGATGGCGCCGATATTTGTTCCGGCGTTGAAAATACCTGTTGCCAGCGCTCGCTCCTTCCTGGGGAACCATTCGGCTACGGTCTTGATGCTGGCGGGAAAAACTCCCGATTCCCCGAAACCCAACGCCGATCGAGCAACGATAAAGCTGGGGAAGGAGCTGCCGAAGGCGTGCGCCATCGAAGCCAGGCTCCAGAACACCATGGCCAAGGCGTAGCCTAGCCGGGTTCCCAGTCGGTCCACCAGCCGGCCCACCACCACCATGCCCACGGCGTAAGCCGCCTGAAAGGCAAACACCAGATTGCCGTAGTCGATTTCGTTCCATCCCAGATCGTGTTGCAGGGTGGTCTTGAGAATTCCCAGGACCTGGCGGTCCATATAGTTCTTGGTGACGCCGAATAGCAGGAGGGCACAGATGACCCAGCGGAAATAGCCCGCCCCTGAAGATGTTCCCGGTGTCGTCACTTCGGAGTCCGCTGGAAAGACCCGGTTCGCTGAGTTGGCGGCACGGTCCATAGTTGAGGTTGCTAGTTCTTACGGCCCGCTTCCAGTCCCGAAGGACCCTGGTCGAATCCGGCACGTTGACCACGCCGAACTGCCGGTCCTCGCTCTCGGGTGTGCCGCCATCGCCCGGAGAAAACAGATGCGGGGACCAGGCACCGAAACATTCGGATGATATCCACTGGGCATCAACACCGCATCGCCATCGCGCACCACGCGACCACTTCCGGATAGTCAGTACGTTTATACACAAGTTGAATGCCAAATGCGGGTTCGTTCTGACTAATCCATATAAAAGTCATTCCAAGTATAGAAATCGCGTCATACCTGTTAAACCATAAAAATTGAAGTCTGAATTCAGCCAGACTCAATTGAAGCGGGGCGTCAACCTAGAGCGAATCCAACTGCTGCCAGATAGTGGGCTCTAGCGGGATGCCGTGCGCGAGATTTTCTTTTCGCGTGGCCAAAACCCGCTGGCCGGGATAGCGCACGCGTTCTCCAGCAGAATTCGGAGGCAGCTGGAAGTATTCGATGACCTGATCTGCGATTCGAGATGCAGCGTGGTTTGGGTTGAGAGAGGACGCGTCGAATGCGATAAAAACCTGTGAGAGGCCGTTCTCGCGCTCCGGTTCCGTCGAAATCTGATGCGTGGCCTTTCCTCCCGACAACATCGCGGCCAGCAAGTCCAGCATCAATGCCAGTCCCGAACCCTTCCAAAAGCCGATGGGCAAAGGACGATTGGACGCCTCGATATCACC
>JBARIF010000367.1:0-9419 GCA_049799615.1 Terriglobales bacterium | reverse complement strand
TTTTTCGTCCGTGGTAATCGAAAACCAGGCGAGCTGTGCTCGCCCGCCCGGACGAGGACGTCCGGGCCTACGTGGGTTTATCCCGAAAGGCTCGATCCGTTGGGAGTTGGACAAAATTTACATCGAGCGTTGTGCAGCAGGCTTTTCGACCGCAGGGGATCCCATCAGCGCGATTGCGGTACCTGCCGCAAACATGGCAACCGCAAACACCATCAGATTCATCTCCCGTATGGAGAACTGAAGGAGGGCGTACAAAGGCGTTAGAAACAGCGCCGCGAGAGACGCCATCAGGATGCGGCGCGCCGGACCAACGATTTCACCAGAGATGACCAGCTCCGCGAGCAGCAGGATAGGAAGGATTAGCAGACTGAGATCGTGCACGAGCATGTGGTAGCTGATAATGATTGTCACCGTCAGACACAGCGAAAAGCCGAGCACGAACTGGCGCCCTGCTTGTACACGCCACCAATGTGCGGCCAGCGCGACGAGCGCAACCGAAAGCGCGATGATGAGCAGCGTCGCCGGCAGACCTGACAGGTGCAGTGATCCAGCAACCAGACCGCGCAGGTTCGGCATGTCCCGCGGATAAATGCCGGCTTGGGCGCCACTGCGACTCAAACGGAGGACAAATCCAGGATAGGCCAGCACACCGCCCCAACCGACCACCGCCGCTGAGACCAGGAGCAAGCCAAAGGCTGTAACCACAAATCCCGCAATGGCTCTCCACTGACGCCTGACCAACAGTACCAGCACAAAGGGCAGGACTAACTGAAACTTAAAAAGAGCCAAACCGAGACAAAGTCCGGCGACAAAGGGGCGTCTTGTCGTCAAAGCCGTGAAGGCCAGGCCATACAGAAACAGCAGCAGGATTGAGTCCTGTCCCTGCAGCAATGCCATGATTAAAGGGAAAAAAGCGAACATTGCCAACAGCGGCAAGGCGGGTAAGAAACCGTGCAGGCTGGGCAGGCGGGGGCGAAGCAGAATCCAGAACCCCAGGATCAGGGCAAGGTTAAATACCGCCCAAACCAGGTACGCCGCAACATAGGGCAGGCGGGCCAGAGGCGCGAACAGCAAGGCCTCGAATGGCGGATGGTTAAAAGGGAGAGGATTCTCGCGGTGCTTGACCTCGGCGGCAAACTCACGCTGGATGGCGAATTGAGTTTCCAGGTCATAAAGTTGGCGGCCATGACCCTGGAGAATGCATTTGCCCGCGGTATAAAAAATTGTAAAGTCCGGATATCCGGTTACGATTTCTCGCCGCAGGCTGAAAAACATCCACGCGTGCAGGACAATCATCGCAAACAGAAAGGTGACAACAATGCGTCTGAGCGATGAGGGGTCAAGCGCGCGCGGAGCCAAAAACATAGGTGGAGTATAGTCCGGCGGTTGCTACCGGGCGCCGAACTCCGCAATCACCTGCGATTCAGCCTGACCCACTATCTTCGCGCGCAAACTGGCGCAACAGTATCACCGCCAGCATCGGCAAGTACATGAACAGCACGGCCCACCTTCCCACCTGGGCGAAACTGTGTGGGATGTGATACCAACGCCAGATGCCCGCTCCCCAACTGAGGGCTGCGGTAAAGAGAACCTCGCGGCGGGATTTGGGAATGAGCCACAAAATGAAAGCGTCGAAGAACCAGCGTTGCGGCATTAGGGCGCTCAACAGCAGAAACCAGGCATCCTTGTCGCGATAACGCCAGAGCGCCAGGACCACTAACGGTCCGGGCAGAATCAGCAGGGGAATGAAATGCTCGTAGTGCTGCAGTTGTCCCAGCCACAGCAGCGGCCAGTGCGGCATGGCGAACAGCGTCAGCAGCACCACCACCCCGCAGGCCACAACGCCGCGCCGGCTCAAATGAGTAAGGGCCACGGGCAAGCCAAGCTGTGGTTTAGCCATGGTGACCGGCAACAAAAGAGGGAAGAATGCGCTGGCAAAGATCAGGGTTGACCACTGCACCGCCAGCAAACCTCCCCAGTAGGGATAAGCCAGAAAAACCAGCAGGCGATGATAGCCGTGACGGCTGATGCCAAAGGCCAGCAAGGCAGAGCTGATGCCGTAGAAGAGAGCAGCCGCCATCTCAGGGCGCAGCCAGACAAACGGCACTCCGACGAATGCGGCCGTCAGCGGATATTGTTCCAGCGGAGTGTCGTAAGGGTTTTGACCCGCCAGCACATGCTGGGCGGCACGCACGGCCCAACCGAAATCGGCCGCTCCCTGGTGGAAGTGCAGCAGCAGGAAATAGCAGAACACTGCACTGGCCACGCCAATCATCGCGGAGATGCAGATTCGCAATCGCAACGGAAGTTTGCCCGCATAAGTTGTAACATGGAGCGGCTTTTGCCTCCGTCAAGCGATTGTTCAAAGACTCCAGACTCGGGCTGCTGCTGGCGCTGCTGTTCGCGGGAAGCATGTGGTTTTACGTGCAGAGGGTGCTGGTGCCCTATCAGACGGCGGACGCTGCGGCCCATGGACGGCCGCGCGGCAATCTGTCTGACCTTTATCCCCGCTGGCTGGGAACGCGCGAATTGCTGTTGCACCATCGCGACCCCTACAGCTCCGAAGTCACGCGCGAGATTCAGATTGGATACTACGGGCGCCCGCTCGACCCCGGGCGCATGGGCGATCCCCGGTTCGACGAGCCCAAAGATCAGCAGGGTTTTGCGTATCCGCTGCATGTGATTTTTCTGTTGGCGCCGACCATCGGTTTGCCGTTTCCCGTGGTGCAGACCGGATTCCGCTGGCTGCTGGTCATCCTCACGCTGGTGAATGTGCTGCTGTGGTTGCGGGTATTGCGTTGGCGCCCGTCCGTCGCGACGACTGCGATCCTCATCGTACTGACCTTTGGCAGCTATGGCGTGGTGCAGGGAATCAAGCTGCAGCAGTTGACCCTGGTAGTGAGCGCGCTGCTGGCAGGATGCGGCGCCGCGCTGGTCGCGGGGAACTTTTCTCTCGCGGGCTTTTTGTTGGCCCTGGCAACGATCAAGCCTCAACTCGCTCTGCCCATCGCCGGCTGGCTGACGCTGTGGGCGGTGAGCGATTGGCGCAGGCGTCAGCTGTTTGTCTGGAGCTTTGCTCTGACCACAGGAATTTTTCTGGCCGCATCGGAGTACGTCTTGCCGGGGTGGATGAGAGAGTTTCGCGACGCGGTTGCCGCCTATCGCCAATACACCGGAGGCGCGGGTTCGTTGCTTGACGTCCTGACCACGCCATGGCTAGGGAGAATCCTGGCCGGCGTGGCGGTGCTCGCCGTCATGATCATGGCATGGAGGGTCCGGCACGCCCCCCTTGATTCAGAAGCATTCAGCACCATGCTGGCTATGGTGCTGGCTGTGACCCTGGTGATCGTGCCCAGCTTCGCGCCCTACAACCAGGTGCTTCTGCTTCCCGCCGTATTTCTGATCGCGAGGTCGTGGAGAGATTTGTGGCGCCTGGGCGGGCTTACCCGCATGGCATTTGCGCTGGGGTTGGCGGTGGTGGGCTGGCCCTGGCTGGCCTGCTGCGGGCTGATGCTGGCTTCGCGGTTTGTGCCCGCGAGCTCGCTCCAAAAAGCCTGGACCGCACCTCTCTATACGAGTCTGGGCATTCCGCTGGTTGTCTTGGGATTGCTTAGCGTGTGCGCTGGCAATCGATTGCAGACGTCGTCGGCAGTTGGTGCGCCCAAACTGTAGAGACTTTGGCAACCAACTGAGCGTATGCTACCGGCGCGTGTAGCTATGAAAGTTCTTTGCCCCGGCGCCAATTCCAAGCGGCAATCCAGAAAAAATTAGACTGCTCAGATGGGTGATTGCAAACATGGAGGGACGATGGTAGCTGCCGTGGAGCTTCGAAGGGAGCTGGGCTCTGGCGTGATACTGCTAGTAGCAATTTACTCAATCGTGTATGGCCTCACCGCCAAAACGTTTTCGTTTCGCTCCCGAGCCTGGAAACCTGGAGAAGAGCGGGTTGCGTTTAAACCGCAAACAAAAGACCGATTGCTAATCGTACTTGTCGGGTTATTTTTCGTGATTGTTTCGGTGTTGTCGCTCTCAGCTTTGTGGCGGCGACATTGACTATTTCCTCTCGACCGCACGGAAATCCTGATATTCCTGGCCGTTCACGCGCAACTTCTAGCTTGAGTTGGTGAACCAGGACTTTACACCAAGTATTAGAGTTCTTCATGCAAGCGGTTTCAACCGGTTTGCGGGTGTTTTTGACCCCACCTGCTACCCCTCCGACGGTCCTGCCCTTCCGCCCCGCTCAAGCCGCATCGGCCTTGCATTGGGCTGCGATCACAGGTTAGTCTTCTCCCACGCTGCGGCCACGAAAACGTTTCGGAGGACGGTATGAACCTCAAAGTCGAGAAACGCCGGGTGGACGGGGTCACCATCGTTTCGTGCCAGGGCCGCATCATGTTTGGCGACGAGGCCAATGCTTTGCGCGATTTTCTTAAGCAGGTGCTGACCGAAACCCCGCGAATGGTCCTAAACCTTGCGGGCGTGACATATATTGATAGCGGCGGCCTGGGGACGCTGGTTGGGGTTTATTCTTCGGCACGCGGGGCCGGCGCCGATATCAAGCTTACCGGCCTGGGGCAGCGCCTGCGCGATGTGCTGCAGATTACCAAGCTGGCAACGGTTTTCGAGGTTTTTGACAGTGAACAGGAGGCGCTCACGGCTCTCGGTCGAGGGGTCGCTTGAGCGCTTGAGGTAGCCTTCCTGAGTCTCGGGAAGGCTGGGGGATTGCACTCCTGCCTGCCGGGGTCGGTGCTCCAGAACGGAAGCATAGGCAGGCCAGCGCCACATGGCATTTCAACCCATCACGGGCCCGGTTTCATCCCCGGGGTCGGGAATTTTTCCCACCCTGGTTTTCGTGCAGGGGAATGACCAGCGCACCATCAACCTTGACCACACGCCGTTCACGGTGGGCCGCAAGGTGGACAAGGACCTGGTCATCGCCGACCCTCGGGTCTCCCGCGACCACGCCTTGATCACCTCCGAAGACGGACAATTCTGCGTCGTCGATCAGGGCAGCAAGCACGGAACGTTCGTCAATGGCGAAAGGGTGCAGCGCAAGACTCTCGAGCGCAACGATCGCGTCGAGTTTGGCGTGCGTGATGTTTCCTACGTTATCTTTCATCCTCATCATGCCAGCTCCAATACCGCCCGCGAGTTTCTCAGCCAGATTTCCGGAATCCAGATTTCGACTGACACCACCGATCTGGAGAAGCTGACACTGTTTCTTGAAGCCGCGCGCAAGCTGAATACGACCGGCGTGCTCGACGAAATCCTGGTGACGCTGCTGGACGCCACCTTGAAACTTACCCGCGCCGAGCGTGGGTACGTCTTCATGCGGGACGAAGAGAACAACCTGCGCCTGGCCGCCGGACGCAACTCTAAGGGCGAACCGCTGCTCGATGACACCACCATTTCGCACTCCATTCTGGATGAAGGGGTAAAGTCGAATTCGGAGTTTGTGATCACGGACACCAGCCAGTCGCTCGACCTGGCCGGCCGGCACAGCATCGTGGCATACGATCTGCGCACCGTGATCTGCATTCCATTGCGTAAACCCCAGGTGCAGGCCACGCGCGACGCGCAAGCTGTGGTGTCCACCGAAAGCTCGGCTGAAGTGATGGGCGCGCTGTATGTGGATTCGCGCTTCGCTTCGCGGGACATCTCGAGTGTAAGCAACGATATTCTGCGGGCCATCGCGACGGAAGCAGCGTCCTTGATCGAAAACGCTCGCCTGGTGCAGGCTGAAGAAGCGTCGCGCCGTTACCAGCAGGAATTGTCTATCGCCGCATCCATCCAACAAGGGTTGATGACGGTCTCGATTCCTGAAGTTCCCTTTGCGCGCGTAAAAGGCAGGAATCTCTCTTGTAAAGAGATTGGAGGTGATTTCTTCGATGCCGTCAACACCGAAGAAGGCCTCGCGGTAGTGCTGGCGGATGTCAGCGGAAAGGGAGTTTCGGCCGCGCTCTTGGCCAACACTTTGCAAGGGATGATCTATTCCCAACTGAGCGCCGGCATGCCGCTGATCGATATCGTAGTAGCCGCCAACCGTTTCTTTACCCACAAACACATTGGAGAGAAGTACGCTACGCTGATTATCGCGAGGATCCGGCGGGACGGGGAACTGGAATACGTCAATTGTGGCCACGTGCCGCCGCTACTGGTTTGCAATAAAGAGGTAATACGCCCGCCTCATGGCAACCTGCCGGTAGGACTGCTGGCTGACGCTACTTATGAGAGCGACCATGTCAGCCTGCATGCCGGAGATCGGCTAATACTGGTCACCGACGGGGTCACCGAAGCGGAGAACGCCCGCGGCGACTTTTTTGAGGATTCACGCCTGGAAGCCGTGGCTGCGAAGAGCGCAACGCTCGAAGATATTTTTGCCGCCGTGGCCAACTTCTGTGGCGGCACGCCGCTCAGCGATGATTGCACCGTCGTGGAACTGGTGTATTCAGGTTAGAGCCGTCAGGTCGCAACTGTGACCGGTATCTCTGGGCAGCATTTTGTCCGCCGCACCGTACTGCCGATATCCGCACCATTGCGCCATCAGTCCAGCAGTCTCCGGAAAACTCCACAATGATAAGAGCAGTTGGTAGTGATCAACTTTGCTCCGGCAGGGCCTTCAGGCGCGCAAGGTCCTTCTGATTTGCCCGGCGCATGGCGAAAGCCATGAGCGGAGACAGAAGTCTGGAAAAGCCGGTGGGTATCCCTCGATTGCGGAGCGTCATTTCAGTACGATCATGATCCACGGACTGCCAGGTATAGGTGGTTTCCATGGGAAAGGGGCCCTCGGAGGTCGCCATGACCAGTCTTTCCGGCGGCACATATTCCATGATCCCGTAGGTATAGGCCATGCGGCGGCCGAGGAAATGCGCGACGAATGTTATTTGCGAGCCGGCAGCAAGGGGAGGTGGAGTCTTCCACTCAACAGACTTGATGTTCTCGTACCAGCGGCGCGCATTCGAAGGATCGCCGGCAAACGCCGCCACCAGGGTTCGCGGGCGATAAATCACGATCCTGGTCACCACATCAACGATCACGGCCCCTCCAGAATGAAATAGTATGACAAACTTCGTCACTCGCACATCAGGACGGTCAAAGGGGAGGTGTAATCCGTGAACAGGCCGATTTTGTGGTCACTGCTTTGCGGTCTGCTGATGGTAGGCAGGACTCTCGGGCAGAATGCCGGCTCACAGTCGGACCAGGTCGCGCAGTATGTGAACAAAGAAATGGCTCGCCAGCATATTCCGGGAGTCGCGCTGCTGGTCGCTCGCAATGGAGAGATTGTCCGCGCGCAGGGATTTGGCTTTGCGAACGTCGAGCTGCAGGTGCCGGTAAAGCCGGAGACTCTGTTCCAGTCGGGATCGGTGGGCAAGCAGTTCACCGCTACCGCCATCATGATGCTGGTGGAAGAGGGAAAGATCGGGCTGGATGATTCGATTACGAAATATTTCCCCGAGGCCCCGGCCAGCTGGAAGCCGGTCACGATTCGCCATCTGCTGACTCACACCGGCGGGTTCACCGACTATCCGAAAAACTTCGATTTTCGCAAGGACTACAGCGAGGCCGATCTCCTGAAAATCGTGGCTGGAATTCCCCTGGCGTTTCCGGCGGGGACGAAATGGAGCTACAGCAATCTCGGGTACCTGACGCTGGGCGTGCTGATTCACCGGGTGACCGGCAACTTTTATGGAGACATGCTGCAGGCGCGCATCTTCCGGCCGCTGGGGATGACGACTACCCGCATCATGAGCGAAGCTGACATCATTCCCAATCGCGCCTCAGGATATCGGCTGGTCAAGGGAGAGTTGAAGAACCAGGAGTGGGTTTCGCCAACCTTGAACACCACGGCTGATGGCAGTCTCTATTTTTCGATTCTCGATCTAGCCAAGTGGGACGCGGCGCTATACACCGAAAAGCTTTTGAAGCGCTCCAGCCTGGAGCAGATGTGGACTGTCGCCGGGTTGAACGACGGTAAACCGAATTCCGGTCATTACGGGTTTGGCTGGGAGATTGAAAAAGTCCACGGGCACCGGATGATCGGGCATGGTGGCTCGTGGCAGGGCTTCAAAATCCAGATTTCCCGGTACGTGGACGACAAATTGACTGTGGTGGTGCTGGCCAATCTGGCCGAGGCCGACCCGGGAAAGATCGCGGAGCACGTGGCTGGAGTGTATTTGTCCGGGGCGGACCAGAAGTGAAGCTGACCCCGGCTGCGGTAATTGTCGGTGCAGTTTGGGAGGCAAGGGACTTCGCGGGCGGAACCGGCGACTCGCGATCCGGTCATGAGCGTAATGGCGATTCATCGCCAGTTGAGACGATTGCTGGCGGCTTGGATTATTTCCGGTTGACCGACAAACCGACCCGAGCTCCGCCATTTGACCTTCCGCCCATATGGATGCGTGCCCCAGGCTGTTGAGAACAGTTGATGTTCGCCGGAATCGCGTAGCCGGCTAATCAGTAATTGCATTTTCGATTGGCGAGACACGGTTGGACGGGCCTTTGATGTAGTATCTACACCAATTGCTTCGCAATCTCACCAGTGTTCCCACGCCTGCAGCGGAGAGTACGCGTACCGGAGAGGTCAATGCAGAAGAAAACGCTCAGTTTCCTTGCGTTTACATTTCTCGTGCAGATTGTCGTACCCGGCGCGATCAGTCAGGCAACGGCGCAGGCCGAGAAGGCTTCCTATCCCGCCATGGCTCCTCTCGAGCAGTATTTGATACGCGACGGGGATTCTGAAATCGCGCTGGCTCGCAGTGCTGCCCCAGCATCCATTTCGGACGGAGCCGAAGTGATGGTGCTGGGACCGACGGGATACACGACCGCAGTGAAGGGCACGAATGGCTTTCTCTGCCTCGTGGAGCGATCATGGGGCGCCGCCACCGATGAACTGGAGTTTTGGAATCCCAAAGTGCGCGCCCCCATCTGCTTCAATCCCCAAGCCGCAAGGACCTTCGTGCCCATCTTCCTGATGAAGACCAAACTAGTGATTGCGGGAAAATCGAAGACGGAAATCGTCAAGGCGACCGCATCGGCACTGGATAAGAAGGAACTGCCTGGGCTGGAGCCGGGAGCGATGTGCTACATGCTGTCGAAGCAGCAGTACTTAAACGACCGCGGCATGAGCTGGCATCCCCATTTGATGTTTGTTGTTCCGGGCGACGCATCGAAAAGCTGGGGAGGCAATCTGCCGGGCTCACCGGTCATAGCGGCGGATGATCCTGAAGAACGGGTGACAATTTTCATGGTCTGGGTCGGCAAATGGTCCGATGGGACGCTGGCTCCGCCGATTGGGGACTGACTCCAATTCGATCGTGGCGGAGCCAGCGGAGAACCAGTGATGCTGCCTTCCGCACCCCAACCACTGGTTCGGAGTTCTGGGCAGTTGACGGGCAAACCGGAAGTCAGCTGTTGTTATC
>JBARIF010000366.1:0-43275 GCA_049799615.1 Terriglobales bacterium | reverse complement strand
CTGACGACCGACGACTGATTATGGTTCTTCTCCAACCCAAGTTGCACCTGAGACTGTCGCAGCGGCAGATTCTCACGCCCGGCCTGGTGCAGATGGTCAGCGTACTCGCGCTCAACAAGCTCGAACTACGCGACATGATCACCGCTGAAATGGTGGAGAACCCTGTGCTGGAGGAACTGGAGGATACAGTTCCGCTGCTCGATGATGCCGCTCGCCAGGAGGAAGATCGCGAGCGCATCAAGCCTGAAGAAAACACGGTCACGGCAGAGGAAAAGAAAGACCCTTTTGAAGAGATCGATTTTGGGTCGTTCTTTCAGGAATACCTCGATCCGGGTTATCGCAGCCGGAGCGAAATGGAAGAAATTGAGCGGCCGTCGTTCGAGAACTTTCTCTCCAAGCCCACGACTCTCTCGGATCATCTGGCCTGGCAGCTGGGCGCGTTGTCGGTCACTCCGGAGGTGCGCGAGGCCGCGGAAACGATCATGGGCAACCTGAGCGAAGATGGTTACCTGATCGCCAGCGATGAGGAGTTGCTGGGCATCGCTCCGCCGGCAGCGCCGGAAGTGGATGCGACCATCGCGGAAAACGTGGTCAAGGAAGCGGCTGCGCTGGGTTTGGCCACGGACCTGGAAGACGCAGAATCGCCGGTAGATGAGAGTGACGAGGGGGGTTCTTCCGAACGGGAGGGGCGCGATACTCCCGGAATGCAGCCTTCCGCTGGCGCTGACGGAACTGCTTTTGCAGCGGCCCCGGAAACCGTGGCTCCCACTCCAGCGCCCGCTCCTCAGCCCGAGCCAGCGGCGGCGAAAAAGCCGACTCCGCCTGTTTTCCAGCCCAGTTTCAACCTTGCTGAGCTGCACGAAGCTCTTGATCTGGTGCGCCAGATGGATCCGCCCGGAGTCGCCTGCCGCGACTTGCGCGATTGTCTGCTCTATCAATTGCGCTACCATCAGGCGCAACTGGCCACGCACAAGAACGGAAATGGCGAGGCCACCGCACAGATCCTGACCGACGCGGTTGCCATCGTGGACCAGCATCTGCGCGCCTTACAGAACAAGCAATATAAAGAAATCGCGCGTGCCATCGGGCGGACGCCGGAAGCGGTGCAGGAAGCCCTGGATTATATCCGGACACTCGATCCCCGTCCCGGTCTGCGCTACAACAAGAGCCAGCCCCGCCTGATCGAGCCGGATGTTGCTTTCATCAAGCATGGCGACGAGTGGCTGGTGATGATGAATGAGGACGATGTCCCGGTGCTGCGCCTGAATCCCGCCTACAAGCGCCTGCTGACCCGCGACACCAACGACAAAGACACGCGCAACTACGTCAAGGAGCGCTACAAGAGCGCCATCCAGCTCATCAAGAACATCGAACAGCGCAAGCAGACCATCACCAAGGTCTGCTATGCCATCGTGACCCGGCAACAGGATTTTCTGGAAAGAGGCATCGACCAGCTTAAACCGATGATGATTAAAGAAGTGGCCGAGGAGATCGGCGTGCATCCTTCCACGGTCAGCCGTGCGGTTGCCAGTAAATACGCCCACACCCCCCAGGGCGTATTCGAGTTGCGTTATTTCTTCAGCGAGAGCGTGAACGGCCCTCAGGGCGGCGGCACTTCGTTGCTCATCCTCAAGCGCCGGGTCAAAAAGCTAATCGAGGAAGAAGACCCAAGCCGCCCGTTGACCGACGAGCAGATCACCAGGATTCTTCAATCACAAGGTATCCAGGTCACGCGCCGCACAGTGGCGAAATATCGGGAAGACATGCGCATCCCCAGCACTCATCAACGCAGGGTAAAGAAGTAACGTAGCGCCGGCGTCCCGCCGGCTGTCCGGACGGCATCTTGCCCTCCGAGCCGAAAGCGTTACAGGTATGAATGCGGTGCCCGGGCCGAGCAGCAAGAATCCAGAGAAGGGGCGCTCATGAACGTAGAATTCACCGGCAGACACTACGAAATCACTCCTACCATCCGCAAGTCAGTCGAAACTGGCCTGACCAAAATCCGCAAAATCCTGGGCGACAAGTTTGATACCAAGGTCATCCTGGCCATCGAAAAGCGCCGCCACAAGGCCGAAATCACGATCAGCCCGCGAAATGGACCGCTGGTCGGTGAAGCCCAGGCCGGCGACATGAAGTCTGCCGTTAATGAAGCCCTGGATCATCTGGAAAAGCAGGCGGTCAAGTACAAGACGCGATGGCGCAGCAAGAAGCGCCACGACCTGAAGAAATGGAATGGCAAGGAAGCCCAGCAGGAAAGCTTGCCGGCCAAGGTCGGGCTCATGGAAACCACGGAGACCGAGATCTCGCTGGTGGTGCACAGATTTCCCGCTGTCGCCAAGTCGACCGAAGTCCACCTGGTCCGCTCCGAGGACGCTGTCGCCCTGCGCCCCATGACGCTGGAGGAAGCCATCAAGGAGGCGCACTTCCGCGATCGCGACGTATTCGTCTTCCGCGATCCCAAAGGCAAAGTGATGGTCCTGCACCGCAACCGGGAGGGAAAGCTGGAACTGATCGAAGCGCCGTAGAGGCGGCCTCGGACCACTTGTGTGGAGCGGACGCCCTCGCCCGCCGCTTTTGATTTGCCGCTGGTGATTTCTTGTTGGTGAATCTGACGGCTCAAGGGCGAAGGCAGGATCAAAGTCAGGGGCAAAGTCGAAATTAAAGTCAAAGGCGGCGGGCGTGGGCGCCCGCCCCACATTCTGAAATCAAGTCACAACTTCTTCGGTCACAACCGAAAATCCTGTCAGATTCGCAATCCCGAAAGACGTGGTAATGGCAACATCAGATGCATCCCTGCCCGTCGCCATCAATACCCGCCCAATCCGTGGTTGGACGTGGCGCGCGTCAAACGTCCACCAGCGGTTTTGCAGATAGACTTCGAACCAGGCGCTGAAGTCCATGGGCGTGGACCCTTTGGGCACGCCGATGTCGCCCAGGTATCCGGTAGCGTAGCGGGCCGGAATGTTGAGGGCGCGGCAGAAGGTGACGGCCAGATGCTGAAAATCGCGGCAGACCCCGGTGCGCTCGGTGAATACATCAAGAGCTGTCTTCGATGAACGCGCGTGCTGGTAGCCGAATGCCACCTTCCAGTTTACCCAGCCGCAAATGGCTTGCACCCGGCTCCATCCCGGCTTGAGGTGGCCGAACAATTCAACCGCGATATTGGATAGCCGGTCCACTTCGCAATAGCGGCTATTGAGCAGGTAGCGCAGCATCTCCGGAGGTAGTTCGTTCACTGGATGCTCCTGCGCGTCGGGATCGCCTGCGTCGGGCGTGCCCGGGTCTTCGATAAGGGTAGAACTGGTCAGCCGTAGCGGTCCCGCGGGCGCCAACCATCGCGCACACCGATTGCCGTAGCTGTCGATGTAGCTTTCCACATCTACCCTGGGGCTGATGCTCACCTCATCCGGTTCGCGCAGATCGGGCAGGCGGGAAGGATGCACATGCAACATCCCGACCATTGCCACAGCCTCCGGAATTTCGAATTGAATGTCATAACCCAGACGTATCATCATGTGGGAGCTTTCCCGATTCCGGTCTCGACCGGACAGCGCGCCTTTGTCCAGGCGATATGAGCGATCATTATTACCCATCGGGAGGCTGCGTTTGGATTCAAAATCCCAATCGGAGTGAGCACCGGGTAGCGCCAGGGTCACGCCGGCTGGCCCGAGGGCATCCCGCCCTCGGTGGCGTGAGCGGCGGCGCCCCTACGACAGCCGCTGGGACGGTGGCGCTACGGATATACTCCGCGCATCGGGGAACTCGCCTGGCAGGGAAGACCGTGCCATGACCGGATTGCAAAAGACTGCCGCCGCCGCGCTCCTTGCGGTCATTCCTACCGTCGCTGCCGGTCCGTGTTCCGTGGCTGCGCAATCATCTCCCTACTATGGTCCAGAGGCGAAGGCGTGTAAGCTCATGCCGACGCCTGACCTCGAGGCCACTTATGGCGGCAAGGTCAGTGATCCGCATGGCAGCGACGGAGATTCTTCGGTTTGCACAGTGAACATTGGCGGACTCGCCGTCAAACTACAGAGCGCGGCGCCGGGAAGTGCAGGAGTGCCGACCTCAATCGCCCAGGGACTCGTGGGAGCCCGCACGATGTTCGGCGAAGCCAAACAGGCTCCCAAAGCCCATACCATGGACTTTGGCAAAGTCGGATGTCTGACCATGAAGATGGTGAAAGCATTCGGCGGCAAACCGCTGGCTAGACCCCTGCTCACTACGTCGTGCTTTCTGGTTGAAGGCGGTTACCTGAACCTGTCGGTGGCCAGCGAAAATCCCAGGCAAGTCGAGTTCGATCTGGTCAAGCGATTGCTGGAGAAAGCGGCTGCGAGGCGATAGGGCTTGTCTTGGTTCAGCCTGGTGAACAGATGGCCTTCCCCCTTCGCGAGGATTCGACCAGCGTACAGTTTTGCTGTGGGCTTTTGCTTCAGCCGTCAAGAGGAGGAACCGCGGTCACGAGAGATGAAGCCTGGAGTCTGGCTAATCATTGGGTTGCGGCTTGGAACGCCCACGATCTGGACTTGATCATGACGCATTATGACGATGCCATTGAGTTGATCTCGCCCGTCGCCGCCCGTCTTTTGGGAACGCCGGACGGCAAGGTGGCAGGGAAGCTAAACTTGAGAGCTTACTTTCAGCGAGGGCTGGAAGCCTACCCGGAGCTCCAGTTCGGTCTCGAGGACGTGTTCTGGGGCATGAACAGCATCGTACTCTATTACGTAAATCAAAAAGGAACACACACGGCAGAGTTCATGGAACTGTCTGCGGACGGCAAAGTGCTGCGAGTTGTGGCGAACTACAGTTCCTTGCAGCCGGGCCAGGCACGCGCCCACATTCCGGCATAGAGTGCTCGGGAAATGACCACACTCGTGCGCCCATCGCTGGGGCCGCGCGCACAGCTACGCCAGCGCCAGGTTCAGATTCTTGATCGCCTCGTCGATTTCGGCGGTGCTCTTGTAGCCGACGGTCACGCAATCGACGCCGGCATTTTTGAATGCAAACTTCATGGCCTGTCGCCGGTCCTCGCGGTTGAAGGTGCCTTCGCCGATCAGCTTCATGGAAATTACGCCCATTCCTTCTCTGCGAACCTGCTTTACGTGTGTAACAACTTCGGGCACATTCCCTGGCCCTTGGGTGGCGTAGTCTTCGGCGTCCATACTCTTGCCCTTGTGATTCACCCGGATCATGGCGACGTCAAGCCAATCGTTCCCTGGGACCCGTCGCAGCGCGGGCAGACCGTGGACCGACGCGCCGTGACTCATAATAACCTTCTTCACTTGAGCTTCCAGAATCGCGTCCTGCCATCGGCGGGTGTCGGCCGGCCAGGTCGCGGTGTGTTGCCAGTGCAGTAACATGATGTCGAAATATTCGGTGTTCGCCAGGGTGCGCAGCTCGTCGAACTTCTGCTGCGGGCTTGCGCCGGCATGAGTGGTCACCTTCGACATCAGCTGATAGCTTTCCCGCGGAATGCCCTTCAGGGCGATGCCCAGCATCCTGTGCATCTCACCGTAGGACTCGGCAGTCTCGAAGAAGCGAATGCCTCGGTCGTAGGCGTAGCGCACCAGCCGGGTGAACGATTCCTGACCGAGATCGCGCTGCACCCGGCCGCTGAAGCTTCCCGTGCCAAAGGCCAAACGCGTCACTCTTACCCCGGATCTTCCCAAAGTTATGAAGTCGGTGGCTGTCCGGCGCTGCGCCATCAGCGGGAGGCTTCCAGCAACCGCCAATGTTCCGGCGGCAAGCCCCGTTCTCAGGAATTCACGTCTGGTGAAATTGGACATTTTGATCCTCGACGAAGCCTGAACAGGCCAAATGTTACCAGACCCGGCTGGCTTTGAATTCGATGTCCATGAAATTTGCTATCATTGGCGCGTTATTTTCGACCCGTGGGGTGGCGTGCGCGTAGAAGTGACCGCCACGTGAGAAACTCTGACTTGAGGAAAGAATATGAAGAAGATCATCATAAGTTTAGGCTTGCTCGCCCTGCTCGTATTGCCCGCGCTGGGTCAGGATAAGGAAGAGGAACGGGTAGCCAATGCGGGAAAAGTCATCAAAGAGATCATGAATATTCCGGACGATGTCCCGCAGGACGTGATTGATAAAGCGGACTGTGTTGTGGTGTTGCCTTCGGTCATCAAATTTGCCTTCGGAATTGGGGGCAGCTACGGCCGGGGGGTGATGACGTGCCGGAGCGGCAAGAATTTCCACGGACCCTGGAGCGCTCCTACCATGATGGCGCTGGAAGGCGGCAGTTTCGGATTGCAACTGGGCGGGCAGGCAACGGACTTTGTGCTGTTGCTCATGAGTCCGAGATCGGCCTCGAGTATTTTGAGCAGCAAAGTGAAGCTGGGCGGGGATGTTTCAGCCGCAGCGGGGCCGGTCGGGCGCAACGCTTCGGCCGAGACGGACGTCAGTCTACGAGCGGAAATTCTCTCCTACTCGCGCGCCCGGGGATTGTTCGCTGGAATATCGCTGGCCGGATCAACCCTGCGTCCCGATAATGACGCCAACAAGAAGCTCTACGGAAAAGAGGTAAGCGCGAAAGATATTGTGTTTAACAAAGCCGTGCCTGCTCCCAAATCTGCCAGCGTGTTGCTGTCCACGCTACGCAAGAGATCGCCCAAAAACCTGGCGAAGTAGTGAAGGCACGGCCTATGATTCGCCGCGCTCCTCGAGGGGAACGCCGGGCCGACTCTGAAACAGGAACTTCTCCTGACTTTCAGCCCGTCCCTGCCTGGCGTTCCTCCCGACCTTGCCTTCGGGCAATCCTGGCCAAGAAGCTTGGCCTGAGTTCAGCGCATTCCGTACAGGCTGACCCTGGGGCGCCTGCTCCAGCGGTCCTTGCCGTACCAGAGGTCCACGCTCTGGATCATTCGGCGCGCACCCGGCAGATCGATAGCGCGCGTTCTTCCGCCGTCCGGGATGCGATAGCGTATCGGGATCTCTTCCCGCGTGCCATTTCCGTAGCGCACAATGACGCGATCAAAATTAATCGCGCCACCACTGATGCGCAACTGGATGGCCCGAAACGGGCCGACCGACCTTCCTACCCTGATGCTGTCATGGTCCACGGCGCCATCCACATGGGAGGCCCCGAGGTACGTCCAGCGTCCTCTTTGGGCATATACGGATGTGCAAAAGGCGAGAACAAGCACGAAACTAACCACCCATTTACTATGGATCTTAGACATCGGCCTTTCCTTTCTCGATGGTTGGAATCCTAATGGGACTGCTAAGCGTTGGGCGGAACGCGAGAGGCATCGCCGACCAGTTTGTCTTGTGGCGTTCCGACGGAGTTGGTGCGTGCGTATTCATTAGTTTTGAAACTGCAACGATTTTATTCTGCCCCCCTGAGTGACTCAAGGTTCATTCAAGGCTAGTCGGCATCCAAGTTTCAAAGCAGGACACTCCCAAAGCTGCATCGTGGCCGATTCAGCAGTCCTGGCGTCCGCAGTGCAAGATTCTGGCAGCGGTGAAAATCAAAACACCCGGCCCAGCTGGAAGAACCACTTGCGATGTCCGCTGTCGCCAATGCTTCCCCCCAAAACCAAAGGCCCTACCGCAGTCTCGGCCAGAACGCCGACGGCAACGTCATTGGGGAACTTACTGGCGCTGGGAAAGCCGTACATCTTGCCGAACTCGTAGGCGCCGATGGCATAGACTTTTTTCCCGGCCAACGGAGGCAGGGTGAGAAGATCGTGCAAGTATCCCACCCGGAAGAAGTAGAACTGGTCGCCAAAGAGTTCATTGGTGCCGTAGGCGCTCAGGCGATTTGAACCGCCCAGGAAGAACTGCGGATATCCATTGGCGGTGGAACCGAACGTGGTCCCGCCTTCGCCCACCACGAACAAAGACGCTGGTTTGGTAATGGGCTGGAAGTATGCGATGCGCGCATCGCCAACCGGAAAGCTGTTGGTCTGGCCGGGGCTGGTGTCGTACCACCGGAAGTTCGACTCGGCGGTCACTCCGCGACGCGGGACTACGGGATCGTCGGTGTGGTCAAACAGCCAGCGAAAGCGCGCGGCCCCGGTCCGTCCGTTGATGGACGAGAATTCCGGCGTGCCCAGGCGCAGCCTGGCTTCCAGCGTACCCACTTCGTAGCCGAAACGGATCTCGCTGAAGCGGCTAAATCCGTATCCGATATCTCCGCCAATCTCGGTGCGGCTAAAGCGATACTCGGCCAGGGGATCGCTCTTGCGGTAGATCTTGAAGGCCGAACTGCTGGCGGCAGCGTGAGGAGCGAAGAACCACTTGCTGGCGGGCGAGAATGGACGGTAAAGTTCGCTCTCGATCCCGTAGGTGTTGCCAAAAATAAAATCGGTGCGCCACTCCGACCGGTAGCCGGCCACATCGAGGAACGTCAAGCGGGTGGCGAGAGTGAAATCGACGTCATTGCTCTCCGATCCATCCACTTCAAAGCCCAATTGCAGCGTGGGCGGAGCGTAAAGCTTTTCATGCACGGTCACCAGCAACCCATCCTGCCCGTTCTGTTGGGTGAGTTGGTAGCCCGCCGTATCGTACCGCCCGATTCCGGTCAGTCGCGTGAGCAGGCCTTCCAGTTGGTGGGTGTTGATCGGTTTCCCGGCCTGGGGCCGCAGGAAGCGTTCGATGTTCTTCTCTGCCTCCGGACTAGCGCCCCGCACCTGCACAAACTGCGGCACCGCGATATCGCTTTTGCGATGTGACTGGCGGCGCTCCATGTATTGCGCCCAGGCTGCATCATCCAGCGCATAGGTCTCGAGCACATGCGATTTCTGGGCCGCGGCCTCGGTTCCCTTGGCGATGATCTCCTTCGATTTCGGATAGTCCAGTGAGTTGAAATCCTGCAATCCGACGTTTACCACCAGGTCCGCCCCGGCCAGGCCGCGAATCTCATTGCCCGCAACCACGACGTCGATGGAGCGGCCCAGGATCGCGAAGAGGGATTGGATTTTGTCCGCCTCGCCGGGCGAGGTTTGCAGGTGCACGCCGATGACGATGTCCGCCCCCATGGCGCGCACTACGTCCGTCGGCAGGTTGCCCACCAGCCCGCCATCGACATAGACATGCTCCCCTTCGCGGATGGGAGAGAAAAGTCCCGGTATCGCCATGGTCGCACGCATGGCGGTGGAAAGAGGCCCATCTTTGAAGACGGCCTGTTTTCCGCTCACCAGATCGGTGGCCACACAGCGGAAGGGAATGGGAAGATCGTTGAACGATTGCACACTCGAATAGGCCAGAGTCTCGCGGTCGATCAGGAGGCTGATCTGCTGACCCGCGTTCAGTCCTCCGGGCAACACCAGGCCTCGCCGCAGACCCAGCACAATCGAATTGGGAAACGCGACCTTGTCCTCCTTTCTTCGGAAGGACAGGTCCTCATAGGGTAAGGCTCCCCCCAGGATGACATCCCAATTCTGTTCTTCAACCACCTGGCGAAGCTGTTGTGGACTCTTGCCGGTGGCGTAAAGCCCGCCCACCAGACCGCCCATACTTGTGCCCGCGATATAGTCGATGGGGATGTGATGGTCTTCAAACCACTGCAGCACTCCGATATGCGCCAGTCCGAGGGCTCCGCCGCCTTCAAGGGCCACGCCAATTTTCAGCCGGGGTTTGGAGGGAGGTGTGGTCTGCTCCGCCGGAGTCGATCCGGGCGCTGGAACGGGACTGGCCTGAGGAGCAGGCGTCTCCTGCGCGCGAGAAACAGGGAACAGCAGCAAGAGGCAAAAGAGTGCGTGCAGGCTACCGCGCATGAAAAGCTCCCTTCGAACGAATCGCGAGGACGCAATCGTGGGTGATGACCAGTTTCCCTCAGGCTGACTATTCGCACAAGGTTGCATTCCCTTTGCGTCCTTTGCGGTAAAGGCTCTTTTGGGCGATGGGAGCGAGATCAAAGCCTGAACCGCAAAGGACGCAAAGAAAATGCCGCAAAGGACGCAAAGGTGCAGTCAAGAATGACGCGGCATCTTCATCCGGTGTAAATTAACTGGCGAATATTTGCGAGGGTCAAAGTCGGGTGATGAAAACCATCAAGGGTCCGGCAATATTTCTGGCGCAGTTCGCGGCTGACGCTGCTCCGTTCAATAGCCTGGAACATATCGCGCACTGGGCGGGAAGTCTGGGCTACAAGGGCGTGCAGATTCCGTCGTGGGACGGCCGCTTGTTCGATCTGAAACGCGCCGCCGAGAGCAAGACCTATTGTGATGAGGTGCTCGGCACGCTGGCCACGCATGGCCTGCAACTCACGGAGTTATCGACTCATCTACAGGGCCAGTTGGTGGCGGTGCATCCTGCCTATGACGCGATGTTTGACGGGTTTGCGCCCGAAGCGGTCCGGGGAAACCGCCAGGCGCGGCAGGAGTGGGCGGTGGAACAACTCCGGTTTGCGGCCAAGGCGTCGGCAAATCTTGGAGTCGCGGCGCATGCCACCTTTTCCGGTGCGCTGGCGTGGCCCTACGTTTACCCGTGGCCGCAACGCCCGGCTGGACTCATCGAGACCGCCTTCGAGGAACTCTCCGCTCGCTGGCTGCCCATTCTGAATGCGTTTGACGAGACGGGAGTGGATTTGTGTTTCGAGATCCATCCCGGAGAGGACTTGCACGACGGCGTCACCTTCGAAATGTTTCTCGACCGAGTGAAGAACCATCCACGCTGCAACATGCTGTTCGATCCCAGCCATTTTGTGCTGCAACAGCTCAACTATATGGAGTTCATCGACCTCTATCATGCGCGCATCAAAATGTTCCATGTGAAGGACGCTGAATTTCATTCTTCGGCGCGGCAAGGTGTTTACGGAGGCTACCAGCCGTGGATCGAGCGCGCAGGACGCTTTCGCTCCCTGGGTGACGGGCAGGTTGATTTTGCCCGTATTTTCTCCAAACTCACGCAATACGGCTTTGCCGGCTGGGCCGTGATGGAGTGGGAATGCTGTATAAAGAGCAGCGAGCAGGGAGCGGCTGAAGGAGCGCCCTTCATCGCCCGCCATATTATTCAGGCGGCCGATCAATCGTTCGATGATTTCGCCAGCGCCGGCTCCGATGAGGCGGCGAATCGTCGAATGATGGGGCTGGAGTGAAGCTATCAGCTGTCAGTTCTCAGTTCTCGGTTCAAAAAGGATGAATTCGTGAGTCTGGAAATAAAACGCGATGAAACCCCCGGCCGCCGTTTGCGCCTGGGCATGGTGGGCGGTGGACCGGGCGGATTTATCGGGGCGGTGCATCGCATCGCGGCCCGGCTTGACGATCGCTTCGAGCTGGTGGCGGCGGCTTTGTCTTCCGATCCGGCGCGGGCGCGAACGGCTGCGCTCGACCTTCATATTGTTCCGGAGCGAGCCTACGGCAGTTTTACGGAAATGGCGGCGGCGGAGGCGGCGCGAAAAGATCGCATCGATGCCGTCGCCATCGTGACCCCGAACCATCTGCACTACGCGCCGGCAAAGGCATTTCTCGAAGCCGGCATCCACGTCATCTGCGACAAGCCGTTGACTACAACGCTTGAGGATGCGCAGGACCTTGCCCGAATCGTGAGCCGTACGGGCCTCCTCTTCGCGGTGACGCACAACTACACCGGATACCCGCTGGTGCGGCAGGCTCGGGAGATGGTGGCCGGCGGAGAGCTGGGAGCGATTCGCGTAGTCCAGGTTGAGTATGCGCAGGACTGGTTGGCCACGCCGCTGGAGCAGAGCGGACAGAAGCAAGCCGTCTGGCGCACCGATCCAGCCCAGAGCGGCCCCGCCGGTTCTTTAGGAGACATTGGAACCCACGCTTACAATCTCGCCTGTTTTGTTAGCGGTCTGAATTGCCAGGAACTGGCCGCCGAGCTCTCCACTTTCGTAGCCGGTCGCCGTCTCGATGACCATGTGCAAATCATGCTGCGCTTCGCCGAAGGCGCCCGCGGAATGCTCTGGGCGAGCCAGGTCGCGACCGGAAACCGGAACAATCTGCGCTTGCGGATCTACGGAGAAAAGGGTGGCCTGGAATGGCGGCAGGAAGATCCGAACTGCCTGTGGTTTGCCCCGCTGGGCAAGGCTCCCACGCTGATCTATCGCGCCGGTCCAGGCGCGACTGCTGTGGCCGCGCACGCCAGCCGTGTGCCGTCGGGCCATCCTGAGGGCTACTTAGAGGCCTTCGCCCAGCTCTACACTGACATAGCCGAGCAAATCAGCGCTCGCCTGGAGAAGCGTTCCGCAGCCGCATCTTCTTTACTGGTGCCGACGGTCGAAGATGGCGTGGCCGGCATGCAATTCATCTCCGCGGTTCTCGCATCCTCGAGCCGCAATGCGGCTTGGACTGCGGTTGCAGGTTGAAGCTACCTTCGCATCGTCTCCATGGCTTGGGCATGATTATTGCCTAGTAAACATCTCTGCCAGCGCGTACTGTTAAAGAGGTCTCATAACGCATCTTCCCGCCGCGTCTGATGGTGACGGTTCCCTGCGAAATCAGACAGTTAAACCTTTTGCGCAAGGATCCGCCATGCCTGATAAACCACCTCGTCTTCGTGTGAAGCCCGACGGTCAAGGCCCGCCCTCAATCGATGCGCAACCCGTGGAGAATGAGATTCTGCTCAGCCTGCCGGCAAGGGAACGCGAAGTGCTGTTTCCGCAGTTAACGTTCGTCGCGCTGCGAACCCATGACGTGTTGCATGAACCAGGTGAGCCGATCCAGTTTGGCTATTTTCTGAATAGCGGGATGACTTCCATCCTGACCGTGTTGGCCGAGGGGAAGAGCGTCGAAGTGGGATTGACTGGCAAAGACGGTTTTGTGGGATTGCCCCTGATCGTCGGCTTCAGCAGCGGCCCCACCCAGGCGGTGGTCCAGATTGCAGGCAGCGCCTTCCGAATCGGCGCGCGTGCCATCACCCAAACGGTGGGCCAATGTCCAGCCCTGGCCAATCGCCTGCAACGCTACGTGCAGATGCTGGCCATGCAGGGCACCCAGGTGGCAGCCTGCAACCGGCTGCACGAAGTGGATGAACGACTGGCGCGCTGGCTGCTCATGTGTCAGGACCGCATCGGTTCCAGCATGGTGCCTTTGACTCAGGAATTTCTGGCTCACATGCTGGGCACGCGCCGGGCCAGCGTCACGGTCGCGGCCGGCATTCTTCAGAAGGCTGGGCTGATCACTTATTCGCGCGGCCACGTCAACATCGTTGACCGACGCCGTCTGGAAGGCGCCTGCTGCGAATGCTACGGCATCATGCAGCAGCAGGACAGGAAGTGGCGCACCGAAGCGTCCTGACCCCTCAGTGGGTAGAATGCTCAAGATAAGTTAGCCTCGCTATCTTGGCAGTTGCCCGCGGGCAGTCCGCCCGCCAGGGTGAGAAGCCCTCGACACAGCCGGCCATGCACGCCGGTGCTACATTTTGTCGGACAGGCTGGCCCACACGGGCGGGTGCTCGCTTACAATAGCGGGCATGCAGACCAGCGGACAAACGGGGACCAGAATGATCCGGGACTGGAAACAGTGGGAGGGCCAGATTGTGAATGGCACCTTCCCGCTCCGCCAATATCTGGGCGGCTCCGCAAACAGCGCGGTTTTTCTGACGGAACGCCGTGGACGGGAGCCGCAGAGAACCGTCATCAAACTTATTCCAGCGGATCCTGCTACTGCCGGAGTCCAGCTTTCACGCTGGGAAGCGACGGCAAAGTTGTCCCATCCCCACTTGCTGCGGCTCTTCGAATCGGGCAGTTGCCAGCTGGACAAAGTCGTCCTCCTTTATGTGGTGATGGAGTATGCCGAGGACAACCTGGCGCAGATTCTGCCGCACCGCGCGCTCACGCCAGCAGAGGTGCGCGATCTGCTGGAGCCGGCACTGGATGCGCTGACCTTTATTCATAGCAAGGGGCTGGTTCACAGCCGGCTGAAGCCCTCGAATGTCCTGGCGGCGCAGGACCAGCTGAAGCTATCCAGCGACAGCCTGCTTCGGAGCGGCGAGACGGCTGGTGTCATCTCTCCTCCCAGCGCGTACGATGCTCCCGAGATCGCGAACGGCCACATCTTTCCGGCATCCGACGCCTGGTCACTGGGTATGACGGTGATGGAAGCGCTCACCCAGCGCCTGCCCGCCTGCGAGGGCATCGCGGAACCGCTGCCGGAGACGGTGCCGGCGCCCTTCATGGGAATCGCCCACTGCTGTCTGCGCCTCGATCCGCAGCGCCGCTGCACGGTGGCGGATATTGCTACACGGCTGCAGTCTGCTCCATCGAGTTCGTCGCAGCCTTCGACGGTCAGGATACCCGCGGGATCGGCCAAGTGGCGCTATATTCTTATTATCGCTGCTGTGGTATTGGCGGTAGCCGCTGTGTGGCTTGGTTCGAGGCTGCTGAACCCGCGTCCGGACACTCAACCAGCGGGTTCTGTTTCCTCCAGTCCACAGGCCGTCTCTGAACCGGCGGCCACGCCTGAAACCCGAAGCGTAGCCCCTGAGGCGCAGCCGTCAGCAACGGACGCAGCTAAACCTTCCGCGATCAAAACGCGCAGTGAGCGTTCGAATCCTCGTTCCGCTGCTCCGGCGTCTGCTCCGGCCGTCGTACCCAGCTCAACATCCGCCCCGGGCTCCGATCAGGGCAGCGTTCTGCAGCAGGTTGCTCCGGTCGTCTCGAAATCGGCGCAGAATACGATCAGCGGCACCATCAGGATCCGGGTAAAAGTTCTCGTGGATGCCTCGGGGAACGTAGAGAATGCCAGCTTTATTTCCGCGGGCCCGAGTAAATACTTTTCCCGGCAGGCTATGCAGGCAGCGCAACAGTGGAAGTTTTCTCCAGCTCAGACGGCTGCCAGGGCGTGGATTCTGCATTTCGGCTTTCGACGGTCAGGAATTGAAGTTGATTCCGAGCCGGCGAAGCCCTAGTGGCTACTTCGGAAGCAAGAGGCGCTTGGGCGCTCTTCTTTGCCACGCCGTACGCAAAGCGGCAGCCAGAATGTCCCTCGGTACCTTCTTCAGGCAGACTCTGGTCGCGCCCATGCGCCCCCAACCTTTGGGGACGGGAGAAAAAATCTCCGGCTCGTCTTCTACCATCCCGGCCTGCTGCTCCGGTGTCAGCAGCAGTACGCCGTAGCCTTCTGATTCGAGCGCCAGCGTGGCGAAGATTTTGCCGCCCACGCGGAAGTCAGCCTTCCCAAAATGGGAAGCTTCGACAGCTTCCGGCAAAGCCAGAGCGACGCGACGAAAATCGGTTGCAGTCACGATCCGACTCCTTTCGCTTTGATCCGGCCTCATTCTGACCGACTTTAGTCCCGAAGGATCTCGCGGGTACCAGTACGAACCCAGCCCATGACGCGCTCCACGCCGGATGATTCGCAAAGCTCAGGATGACGCCCGATCCAGTCGCAGCGTAGCCATAGAGGCCGCCCAGAAACTCGTAAAGGAGGCAGAGACGGTCCATCTGGCGATATTGAGCATACAATGGGCTGCCTTTGGAGGCGAACCAACCGGAACAGGGAACTCCCGTCATAGGGAGAGAGGGACAATCGAAGAGCTACCTGAAAGGGACTTATGAGAACCAAGACGATTCTCGTGATCTTCTTCCTGGCTTGCGGGCTGGCAGCCGAAAATCTGGAAAAGACCCAGAAGAAGGAACTCGAAGCTCAAGTGAAGACCATGACTGGGGAAGCCCAAAGGCTGGAGCGAGCCGGACAGTTGGCGGAGGCGCGCACCAAGTACGCGGAATCCCAGGCGCTCATTGAAGTGAATGAGGTCACCGACGCCATCAAGCGCCTAGATGAACAGATTCACAAGCAGGTGAAGGACGCCCTGAACGAATCGCGCAAACTTTACGAGATGCACAAGTTCAAGGAATCGGTCGGGGTGCTGGACCAGGCCATGAAGCTGAAGGCTTTCCAACCTGTGCTGGCCTACAATCTTGCGCTCTGCTATCACCAGCTCGGCGAGCGCAGCCAGGCTCTCGAATACCTGAGAAAAGCCAAGGCCGGTACGCCGGACCCAAAGCAAATGCAGAAACTCCAGCAGCTTCAGACTTTCTTTACCACGGGAGAGGATGGGCTATCGGTGAATGAGAGCGACCGCGATCGAATCCTTCGAGTCAACACCCTCGCGGACAGCGTCGGGCTGGAGGCATCGCTTGAAGACGAAATTGGAGCAGAGGAGTCGTTCTCAGAACCCGATGCTGCATCACCTGAAACTGCGCCGGCACAACCGGCAGCTCAGCTGTTTCTGAAGACGGAGCGGCCACCGGCCACGCATAGTGACACCCGCGCGAGCCACAGATCGAGCTTGTGCAATGCGCTGATCGAGCTCAAGGGTCCTTTAGCGGGCAGTCCGTCCGCGACCTTTGATCTGGCAAATTGTGCGGAGTCGAACGGACGGACCAAAGAGGCGGTGCAGATGCTGGAGAAGTATCTGGAAATGTCCCCTGCCGCGCTCGATGGCGGAGAATCACGCGCTCGCATCGCCGACCTGAAAGCGCTGCTGACCCTGCCCGGTCAGAACGGAGTGGAAGTTCGCAGGCTGTATGCATCGGCGTATAGCGCACTCGCGGAACGTAAATATGATCGTGCATTGACCGCATTCACCAAGGCGGGCGACCTCGCTCCGGAATTTGCCCTGACCAAATGGAAACTGGCGCTGTTCTATGAAGCCATGGGCGACATCGGCCGGGCCCGGGAGAATTTCACCCGCTACCAGCAGTTGGCTTCCGATCAGAGTGCCAAAGACGAAGCCGATCTCCACCTGAGCACCCTGGATCCGAAGAAGACGAAGTACGACGAAGAGGTGGATGAAGCCGAGGACATCCTCGCTGATCTGTTTAATCGCGCTCTGAACCTCACTTTCAATGGACCCGAAAACCGCAGCGCCTTGCGGGCCAAGCGCGCTCGCGTGAAAAAGAAGGAAGACAGAGCCAAGGCCAAGTATAGAGTCGGAGGCTTTGCCATCCCCTTTGCGTACGCCCAACAGGAGCTGGCGCGGGCCAGCGAGCATCTGCAAATCGCTCTCGCACTGTTTCCCCTGGGCGCCGAGGCCAACCAGTTGATGGGGCTGGTTTTCATGCAGGCCAACGACGGTCAATCCGCCACCAGGAGTTTTGACGTGGTCGCCAGCCAGGGATTGCCAGTGGCGTTCTATGCCGAGCTGCGCGACCGCAAGCACGACCAGGCGGTGAAGTGCGAGCTAAGTCACGACCGGGTGCGGCTGATTTATCTCTCGTCGTATGACAAGAAAGGGAACCCGGCGCCGCCCAGCAAGCCGGCCGGCGAAGACGGCCTCGGAGATCTGGTGATCGATCCTTCGACTCCGCGGCAGCAGGGCTTCGATTCTCTCGACGTCACCCTAAACGAGATCAAGAAGGTCGAGACCGACAAAGGCATGCTGAAGCTGAAGCTGACCAAGCAAGATGTCTGGCTGGCCCCGATTTATTTGCCGTCCTTTACGCCCATTGAGGGCCCCCAGGCACGCCGCTTCGCCAACACCTACACCCGGCTGTTTATTCGTTATCCCGGGCTGGAAGATTCCAAGCTTGGAACCGAAGGCATGAGCGGGGGCGAGAAGTTCATCATGGGATACAAGATCGCCAGCGCCAGCGCAGACATTGCCATGTCGGGTTTCGGTGGAATCGGGGCGATATCCAGCGTGCAGGACATCATCTCGATTACCCGAACCATTCGCGCGGCCATGGTTTCGCTCAATGTGAGCTTCGCTTCGTGGGAGAAGAGCGTGGAGGACCAGCAGCAACTCCTTGCGGGTAAATCATTTAAGGCGATTCCGATCCAGCCGGCGAACCTTGCGTTTGTGCAGGAGGCGAAGTAGCAGGGAAGGCGCTATTTAGAGACTCTTCCCGCAGCGTCTCCCAGTGTGCAGCGCAACTTTTTTGATGCGTCGCATTCAAAGTTTTCATCTAAGGAACCCAGAAGAGGATTGACAGGTTTCGGTCTGCTCTCTACGATAAGCAGGTTCATGTCAGCTTTCTGCCTAACGCGCTGCCAGTGTTGTACTTGTTGTTGTATGTGTGTGTCCACTGGCGCTCGGGGGTTGCTGACCTAAGAATAATTTAGAAATCGGCACTTATAACCCACCGCCAGTGCAACTCGCTGGCGGTGGGTTTTTTTGTGGTCAAAAATCTCTATGACAAGTGCAGTGGCAGAAACGAAAGCGCAGCGGGTTGAGCGGCTGAAGCGGGAAAAGAATCCCTGGGAAGGCCTCGACGACATTCGCAAATTCGCCCGTGAAGGCTTCGATTCCATCACGCCGGAATGGCTGGGCACATATTTCCGCTGGTGGGGCGTGTACACGCAGGGGGACGGCGCCGGAGTGATCGGCGGCAAGAACGGGGAAGGCAAAGCGCTGCCGTTCTTCATGGTGCGTATCCGCATTCCCAATGGCCTGCTTCACTCTCACCAGCTTCGAACCATCGCTGACGTGACCCAGAAATACGCCCGTGGAAGCGCCGACCTCACTGTGAGGCAGAACATTCAGCTGCACTGGGTGACGATCCAGGACCTGCCCGAACTGCTGGACGGATTGTGGCGCGCCGGTCTGACCACTATGGGCTCCTGCGGAGACGATACCCGCAACATCACCGGCTGCCCGCTGGCCGGCGTGGATGCCGATGAGATTTGCGACGCCTCGTCGCTGGCGCTCGAAGCCAACCGCTTTTTCGTGGGCAACGGCGATTTCTACAACTTACCGCGGAAATTCAAGGTCTGCATTACCGGCTGCCGCGTCTGGTGTGCCTATCCGGAAATCAATGATGTGGGCTTCACCGCGATCCGCCGCGATGCCGAAGTCGGTTTCTCGTTGCGGGTGGGCGGCGGGCTTTCGACCGATCCTCATCTTGCCCTTCGGCTCAATGCGTTTGTGCATCGGCACCAGGTGATTCCGGTTTTGAAAGGCGTCGCTGAGATTTTCCGTGAGAGCGAAAAATTGCGCGAGAACCGGGAACGCGCCCGGCTGAAGTTCCTCTTCCTGAGGCACGGCTGGACGGCCGAGAGTTTTCAGGAAGAGCTGGAGCGGCGCATCGGCTTCCACCTGGATCCGGCGGCGGAAGAAAGACCGCCGGCGGACATTTATCGCGATCACGTCGGGATCCATGCTCAGAAGCAACCCGGCTATTCCTACGTGGGAGCGGCAGTGTTGCGAGGGCGGATTTCGTCACAGCAGATGCGCGCCGCGGCCGACGCGGCGGACCGCTACGCGGCAGGTGAGTTGCGCACCACCAACATGCAGAACCTGCTGATCGTGAATGTGCCCAACCGCAATGCCGCGGCGCTCGCGGGTGAACTCGAAGCCAACAAGATGCCGGTGGGCGGTTCTCCGTTCTGGCGGGGCGTCGTGGCTTGCAGCGGCTCGGAATTCTGCAAGATCGCGATTACCGAAACCAAGAATTTCTCCCGCTGGCTGGTGGAAGAACTCGAAGAGCGCTTGCCCGGCTTTGAGCAGCACCTGAAGTTACATGTGACCGGATGCCCCAACAGTTGCGGCCAGCACTGGATTGCCGATATCGGCATCGAGGGCAAAAAGATCAAGGTGGATGGCCGTCAGCAGGATGCCTACTACTTTTGCGTGGGCGGCGCGGTCGGCTTGCACCAGTCGGTGGCGCGTCCCATCGGCTATCGCTGCCTGGCCAGCGAGGTTCCGGATGCCATCGAGCGCCTCTTGCTTCGCTATCGCGAGGAAAGATTACCCGAGGAAAATCTGCGCCACTATTTTGCGCGCCATAGCGATGAAGAATTGCGTGAGTGCCTGGCGGGGAAGTTTCTGCCTGCCGTCGAGCGCGACGCTTCGCCGGGAAAGGTGCCGCATGCGGTGGAAGGGTAGAGGAAAGCACGAATTGGGAAGTCACGTAAAAACCGGCAATGTCATCCTGAGCGCAGCCGGTCCATTCGCTTGCGAATGGACTGGTGGAGTCGAAGGATCCCCGGCGGCTCGCGAACCCTTGGGAGTTGAGGACGGTTTCATGGAATTGCGCGGCGAAAGCTCGAAGCGAACAGGGGTCCTTCGACTGCGCGGCTGCTTCGCTTCGCGAAGGGGCCACTTCGCTCAGGATGACACAGTTCAGGATGACAGGGTCTGATGCCATGACGCTGTTCCCCATGTTCATGAAACTCGAAGGCCGCTCCTGCCTGGTCGTGGGCGCCGGCACCGTTGGCGAGCCGAAGATCAGCAGCCTGCTGGCATCGGGCGCGTCGGTGCGCGTGGTTGCGTTCACAGCTACGGCGGCGGTTGCCGAATGGGCGAAGACGGGAGCGATCACGTGGGAAGCGCGGGCCTTCAGGCCCTCCGACCTCGATGGCGTTTTCCTGGTGATTGCCGCGACCAATTCCCGCGATGTGAACGCCACAATCTTCCGCGAGGCCGGGAAGCGAAACATCTTGTGCAACGTGGTGGATGATCCCGAGTACTGCGATTTCTATTATCCCGCGGTAGTGCGGCGGGGAGAGCTTCAGCTTGCTATTTCAACCAACGGCCACAGCCCGGCTTTGGCGCAAAGGATCAGGCGCGAACTCGAAGTCCAGTTTGGTCCCGAATACGGCGACTGGCTGGAGCAGTTGGGCACGATCCGGCAGCAATTGTTTGCCAGCAAACTTGACCCTGAGGAGCGGCGTCACCTGCTGCACGAACTGGCCAGCCGCGAGGCCTTCGAAAGGGCGCGCTCGGCGGGATTCGATCTCGAAGCCATCCGTCTGGAGAAAATGTCATGACCGGTAAGGTGTACCTGGTGGGAGCGGGGCCGGGCGATCCCGAACTGCTGACCCTCAAAGCCCTCAAACTTCTGAAGACAGCCGACGTCGTGTTGCATGACGACCTGATCAGCGCGGAGATTCTGGCGTTCATTCCGTCCTTGACCGAGGTTCACAACGTGGGCAAGCGCTTCGGACAAAAGCGTATCAGCCAGACGGAAATTCATGCCTTGATGGTCCAGAATGCACTGCTGGGCCTGCAAGTCGTGCGCCTCAAGAGTGGCGACCCACTGATCTTCGGCCGCGCCGGAGAAGAGATGGAAGCCTTGCGCGGGGCCGGTATCGAGTTTGAAATTGTTCCCGGCGTTACCTCTGCCTTTGGCGCTGCCGCCAATGCGCAGATTCCGCTCACCCATCGCCGAGTGTCGTCTGCTGTGGTGTTGGTCACCGGCCACCATGCCGGCACCGAGGAATTTGCCGATTGGCCGGCGAAGATTCCGACCGACGCCACGGTTGTGGTCTATATGCCTGGCTACGACTACTGCAGCACGACGCAACAGCTACTGCAGGCGGGCGTTGCAGGCGCGACTCCCTGTGCCATCGTTTCGCAGGCCACGTCGGCGAACGAGCAGGTTCATGTGACCACGGTGGATGATCTGCACACCTCTCCGAGGCTCCCATCGCCTACGTTGCTCGTAGTCGGCGAGGTGGTGCGAATGGCCAAGCCGTCCGCGTTGCTTCAGCAATTCGCATGGCAACGTGATTTTGCCTCGAATAGTGCAGTGTCCTCAGTTTCCCAGGAGCGTGCGGAGTGAGAGACCACGTCGAGATACCGGCCGAAGCGGAAAGATGGCGGCCGGAAGAAGTACTGGGCTGGGCCTTTGCCACTTACGGAAACGATGTGGCTATTGCGTCGGGCTTCGGCATTGAAGGCATGGTGCTGCTCGACCTGGCCGCGCGAGTGCGGACGGATTTTCGCGTCTTCACTCTGGATACAGAATTTTTGTTTCCTGAGACCTACGATCTGATGGACCGGGTCGAGAAGCGGTACGGAATCAAGATTGAGAGGGTTTACAGCACGCTGACTCCGGAGGAACAAGAGCGCGAACACGGGGCAGCCCTGTGGAAACGCGACCCTGACCTGTGCTGCGGTCTGCGCAAGGTGGAGCCGCTGCGGACCAAGCTGACCGAACTTCGCGCCTGGATCACCGCCATCCGCCGTGACCAGACTTCGTCGCGCGCCTCCGCCCGCAAGGTGGAATGGGATGCGAAGTTTCAGCTGCTGAAGGTCAATCCCATAGCCGACTGGACTTCGGCAATGGTGTGGGGTCACGCGCTCAAGCACAATGTGCCCTACAACCCACTTCATGACAAGAATTATCCCAGCATCGGATGCACCCACTGCACCCGGGCCATCCGTCCAGGAGAAGGCGCCCGGGCCGGGCGTTGGGCCGGATCGGAGAAGACCGAGTGCGGGTTGCACGTCGGCGAGCCCGCGGAAATCGCGCCCCTGGTGGGGATCAAGAATCTCCAGGCCAAAACCTCATTTAGCGTTGAGGACTAGCAAAATCGTCAACCAAGAAGGACACCAAGGTTCACCAAGGGAACCAGCTTAAGTGCAAGGTTTTCCTTCGTGTACCTTGGTGTCCTTGGCGGTTAAGGCTTTTCCTCGCTGCCCAAAAAATCCATTAGCGTCATCGAAATTCTCGATTGTACTTCCACCGTCGATTGACGATAAACACTGTAAAGATGAATCCGACTCACCAAACCACAGACCACGACGCCTGCGGTGTCGGCCTGGTCGCCCGAATCGACGGTGCGGCCTCGCGCGAGATCGTGGACCGCGCCCTCGAGGCGCTGGTCCGGCTGGCGCATCGCGGGGGTGTGGACGCCGATGGACGAAGCGGTGACGGTGCCGGCCTGCTGACTCGCATCCCGGGAAAATTAATTCGCAAGCAAGCGCGTGAAGCCGGAATCAAGCTGCCGGCCTCGTTCGGACTGGGCATGGTTTTTATGCCGCCGGGCCAGGAAGAGGCGGCGCGCAAAGTTATCGAGACCCAGGCGAAGCGGAGCGGCCTGAAATGCCTGGGCTGGCGTGCGGTACCAATCAGTCCTGAAGTTCTTGGACCACGTGCTCACGATGCTTTGCCCATCATCGAGCAATGTTTTTTCACTCCCCGATCGGAAGCGGCGAACCTTGAAATGCTTCTCTTCCGTTTCCGCAAGGAAGCGGAGGCCAGGGCTCCGCTGGGCACTTATTTCTGTTCGCTGTCCTGCCGGACCGTGGTGTACAAGGGGCTGCTGACACCTTTCCAACTGCCGGCGTTTTACTCCGACTTGCGCGACCCGGATTTTGAGAGCGCGTTTGCTATTTTTCACCAGCGCTACTCCACCAACACCCAGCCCAGTTGGTCGCTGGCGCAACCCTTCCGCTTCGTAGCGCACAACGGCGAAATCAACACCATCAGTGGCAACCGGCGCTGGCTGCGCGCTAAGGCACCGGCACTGCGTCACGAACTGGGACTTACGGAACAGGTCCGCCTGCTGGAGGAGCGAGTCAGCGACTCCGCCAGTTTCGACAACGGGTTTGAACTTTTCCTGCGCCGCGATTACAGCCCGGCAGAAGCGATGCTCGCGATGGTGCCCCCGGCGTGGGAGCGTTCGCCCGAGGCGGCGCTAGAGTTGCGGAACTTCCTGGAAGAGCAAGCCCGCGTGCAGGAGCCGTGGGACGGGCCGGCAGCGTTGATCTTTACCGATGGGTGCACGGTGGGCGCCAAGCTCGACCGCAATGGGCTGCGGCCTCTGCGTTACACCCTGACCGCGGACGGGTTGCTGGTGGTCGGCTCCGAGGTGGGTATTGCCGATCTGCACGACAAAGAGGTTGCCGAAAGACAACGGCTGGGGCCCGGAGAAGTTCTGCTGTTAAATTCGGTGAGCGGTGAGTTTGTCCGTCCCATGAACTCGCTGCAGCTGCGCCAGGGAATCCGCGCCGTCTCATCCGAGCCCGCTGTGCTCGTAGATCCCACCGATCAACCATATTTCGAGATCACGCCGGAGCCCAAGCAGGCCATGGCGGCGCTGGGCTGGAGCGAAGACCAGTTCCGGCTGCTCTTCCAACCTTTGGTCGAACAAGGGCAGGAGGCGGTATGGAGCATGGGCGACGATGCTCCGCCGGCCTCGATGTCCAGCTTTCTCCGGCCGTTGTGGGACTACTGCAAGCAGCGTTTCGCCCAGGTCACGAACCCTCCCATTGACTCGCTGCGTGAAAGTCATGTGATGTCCCTGAAAGTATTTCTGGGCAAAACCGTCATCAACTCGCCGTTGCTCGATGCCGGACAATTGCGACTGCTGCAAAAAGAATTAGGAATGACGGATCGAATCCCCATCACCTTTCCGGCAGAGGATGGAGTGGAAGCAGCGAAGGCCACGCTGGCGCATCTGCAGGAAAACATAATGGCGGCCTCGGCCAATCCTCCCGGCCTCATTCTGTTGACCGATCGCAGTGTGGGCACGCAACAGATAGCCCTTCCCGCCCTGCTGGCCTTGGCTGCGGCCTGGAAAGCCATGGTTGCGGCAGGCCTGCAGGACATTCCGCTGGTGATCGAGAGCGGGCAGGTCATCGACACCCATCACGTCGCCCTGCTGGTGGCCGCTGGCGCGAGCGCGGTATTTCCCTATCTGGCGCTGGAACAGGCAGCACACCTGAAACCGGGTGGCGCGACTGCCTACCGTGGCGCCGTGGAAAAAGGGCTGCGCAAGGTGATCGCGCGCATGGGCATTTCAACCATCGCCAGCTACCGCAATAGTCATCTGTTCGAGATCATCGGTCTGGACCCCGATGTCTGCGACCAATTTTTTGAGGATGCGAGCTGCTCGCTCGCCGGCAAGGGCCTAACCGAGCTTTTGCAGGACTGTCTCGACCGGCACGATTCGGTTTTTGCCCTGACCTTTCCCACCATGACGGTAAGCGCGAAATTGCAGGACCACGGGCTTTATCGCTTCCGCCACCAGGGAGAGCTGCACGCTACGTCGCCAGAGCTGGTGCGGCGAATGCATCGCTACATCAAATTTCCCACCGAAGAAAATCATCGGGCCTTCCGGGAACTCGGTCAGCAGAGGGAGCCCGTAGCCGTCCGGGACTTGCTGGAGATTGTGCCCAACGATGCGCTGCCCCTCGACCAGGTGGAAACCGAAGCTTCGATCCTGGGCCGTTTCAGCACGCAAGCCATGTCGCTAGGCGCGATTTCGCCCGAGACCCACAACACTCTGGCCGTCGCCATGAACCGGCTGGGCGGTCGCAGCAATACCGGCGAGGGTGGCGAAGACCCCGAGGTTTACCGCAAGGGCAGCGAGGCCAACAATCGGGTCAAGCAGGTGGCTTCAGCGCGCTTCGGAGTGACGGCGGAATATCTGGTGCACGCCGACGAACTCGAAATCAAGATTGCGCAAGGCGCTAAGCCCGGCGAGGGAGGCCAGCTCCCAGCCAGCAAAGTTTCTGTTTATATCGCGCGCTTGCGGCATGCCGTGCCGGGGATGATGCTGATTTCGCCGCCGCCACATCACGACATCTACAGCATCGAAGACCTGGCGCAACTGATCTACGACCTGCGGGCGATCAATCCGCAGGCCCGAATTGGAGTGAAGCTGGTGGCCAGCGCCGGGGTTGGAATTATTGCGACCGGAGTGGCCAAGGCCGGAGCCGACGTCATCACCATCAGCGGCCACGACGGCGGCACCGGGGCTTCGCCGATTACTTCGATCAAGAACACCGGCCTCCCCTGGGAAGTGGGACTGCGCGACGCTCACGCCGCGCTGGTACGGGCCGGGCTGCGCGGCCGTGTTCGTCTGCGGGTGGACGGCGGATTCAAGTTCGCCAGCGACGTGATTATCGGCGCGCTTCTGGGGGCGGAGGAATTCGGATTCGGCACCGCCTCTTTGTTGGCTCTGGGGTGTGTCATGGCGCGGCAATGCCATCTCAATACATGTCCGGTTGGCATTGCCACACAGGATGAAAAACTGCGCACCCGCTTTACCGGGAAACCGGAGATGGTCGAGACCTACTTCCGGGCGGTGGCTGCGGACGTGCGCGCATTGCTGGCCGCGATGGGTGCTCACTCGATCGATGACATCGTGGGCCAGGCCGAGCGCCTGCGGCCCCGTACGCCACAAGCGGAACGGACGCTGGGCAGGCTGCTGGATTCGATCGCTTCGTCAGGCCATCCAGCTTGCCCGGCCGAAGACCAGAGCACTCTGTATCGCGAGTTGAACCGCACCATCGATCGCGACCCTGATACGCGGGTCGCACGTCGCCGTCGTTTCCGCATTACCAACGCTGATCGCTCCATCGGCGCCCATTTGAGTGGAGAGAGATTGCGCCAGGCGGGAACCTCGGCCGATGCGTCGCTGAAATATGAATTTGTTGGCAGCGCGGGCCAGACGTTCGGTGGATTCCTGGTCAAGGGCCTGAACTTCCGGCTGGTGGGCGAAGCCAACGATTATGTGGGAAAGTGCCTGTCCGGCGGCACGATTGCCATCACCAGCGGAGAGAAGGCGTCCCTGCGGGGCGATGTGCTCGCGGGCAACACCCTGCTGTACGGCGCCACCGGAGGGGAACTGTACGTGGCAGGCCGGGTAGGTGAACGCTTTGCCGTACGTAACAGCGGCGCTCTCGCCGTAGTGGAAGGCGTGGGACAACACGGTTGCGAGTACATGACCGCGGGTGTGGCCGTCATTCTGGGTCCAGCGGGAATGAACCTGGGTGCGGGCATGACCGGGGGCCTGGCTTATGTCCTGCGCGATTCGATTGGAGGCCACGGATACAACCAGCAGTCGGTACGCCTGGCGCCCGTCGAGGTCAGGGAAGAGCTTTGGCTGCGCCGGGTCCTGCGCAAACATTTACGTCTCACCGGCAGCCCGCGCGCCATGGTGTTATTGAATTCGACTGTCCCTCTGCCGTTTTTGCGGGTGGAGCCTCTGGTCCTGCCCTGCACCGTGGCAGAAACGTGGGCTCCCATCCTGCCCCGGCTCCGGCGGCAGCCGGCGTCGGTGCCGCGGCCGGCTGCAGCCTACGTACCGCAGTCTGCGGATGTAGGTGCCATCGCGGTGGTGTGATCCCGATTTGAGGGCGACTCTCAATCCAAGGCGTCATGCTGAACTTGCGAAGCATCGGGCCTGGAGCCCATGCGCAGCTGTGCAGGGCTGCACGCCAGGTCCTTCGGGACTAAAGTCCCTCAGGATGACGACGAGTCGCGAAGGATGGTTCAAACTTTGTCTTACCTATCCTCGGCGAGACTTATCAATCCGCTAAATTGTCCGCTATAATCTTCCACTACTCATGGACTTTGACCAGTTAGTGACTTTCCTCGAAGTAGCCAAGCTGGGAAGCTTTTCCCGAGCCGGGCAAAAGGTTTTTCGCTCCCAGTCCGCGGTCAGCGCCCAGATCCGCCAGTTGGAACAGGAATACGGCGATCGCCTGCTCGATCGTTCTGGTAAGGATGTGACCCTCACGCCCGCCGGCAGAGTACTGTTCGCTTACGCCGAGCGCCTGCTGCAGATGCGGGATGAATCTCTGCTCGCAGTCGCCGATCAGGGCACCAGTCCTCGCGGCACGCTGGTCATCGGCGCCAATGAGGCCACGTGCCTGTACGTGCTGCCCGATGTCTTCGCCAAGTATTGCCATTTGTATCCCGGAGTGCAGATCAGCATTTACCGCAACTTCAGCTACAAGATCGTCGAGAAACTAGAAAATGGCAGCATCGACGTGGGTATCGTGACCCTGCCGGTGAAGTCAGCCAGCGTGAAGACGCACTCCATTTTTCGCGATCAGCTGATGCTGATGGTGAGTCCGCAGAACGCCCTGGCCAAGCTCGACGTGGTGCCGGTGAGCGAAGTCGCCAAACAGCCCTTGCTGCTGCCCAAGACCGGTTATAGCCGCCGGGTGATGGACAAGCTGTTCCGTCCTTATGCCTCCCAACTGCAAATACGAATGGAGCTGCCCAGCGTGGGCATGATTAAGAGCTTTGTGGCCGCCGGGCTGGGGGTTTCGCTGATCAGCTCCAGTTTTGCCAAGGACCAGGTGCTGGCCGGACGAGTCAAACTGATTCCCATCCGGGACCAGGAATTATGGCGGGAACTGGGCATTGCCTACCGTCGCGACCGCACTCACACCCGCGCCACCACCACCTTCATCAGCACGGTTCGGCAGCTGGCCACCGCCTCGAAGTGAGCGTCTGATCGAATTTGTCGATGCAGCCAATCATAATTTCCAATTTCTTTTTACCTCCAGGAATTGCTACTCTTCGTGCAGAAGCCTCAGAAGCTTAGATCTTGGTACCACGTGGCTATCAAACTAACTTGAACCCAGCTGAGGGGTGTGGCATGAGAGAACTGGAAAGCGGATTAAACAAAATCCTGGAAGAGCATCAGCATGAGAGCGGCCTGCATGTCATCGGAGGCAGGCGCAGGTTAGTCGACCGGCTGATGCAATTCTTTGAAGAATTCAAACCGGAAGAGACTCCGGACTCCAGATTGAGCCGGGAGCACCATAACTAGATCGTGTTACGCGGACAGCAACCCATGAAAGCAACTTCCCAGAAGGCTAAGCGAATTACATCGATGGGCACAGGCACGTCGAAGCGAATTAGCGTGCTTCTGGGGGAGGGCGTCAGGTGAGCTGAGAAACACAAAGCTTTAACGGCTGACAAAGACCCACCGCCAGAAGCAACTGGCAGGTGGGTTTTTTATTTGCCGCTAGTTCTCGGGAAGATCAACGTCAGATTACGAAGGACACAAGGGAGATGAGATGAACGATCCGTCGCAAGCGAGCAGCGAAGCAGCACGCCGAAGTGGCGAATGTGTGGTCATGAAATTCGGTGGCACTTCGGTGGAGGATGCGGCCGCCATTCGCCGCTTGTGTCAACTGGTGGCGCGACCGTCGCCGGAACGTCCAGTGGTGGTGGTCAGCGCCCTGGCCAAAGTCACCGACCAGCTCATGAACGCTGGTGAAGCCGCGGCCGCAGGACGGCTGGATTCCGCCCGGGAGACTCTTCGAGCCCTCCTGCTGCGCCATGAAACCGTGGCCGGCGCGCTGGTCGGGGGCGATGAAGGCATCCGCCTGTTCGGCGAGTTGGCCTATGAATTTAAGGCGCTGGACAATCTGGTCCTCAGGATTGCGTCCGACAAGTCCTTGCTTCCGTGGGTGCAGGACAATCTGTTGGGGACGGGCGAAGCGCTCTCATCGAAGTTGGTACATTCCGCCTTGCATTCTGCCGGCGTGAACGCCGCTTTGGTTGATGCCCGAGAGTGCATCGTCACCGACGCCGCGCATACCCGGGCCACGCCCTTATGGGACGAGACCAATAAGCGGCTGCAGGCGGTCGTGCTGCCACTGTTGGAAGCGGGGCAGATCCCGGTAATGGGCGGATTTGTCGGCGCAACCCGCGACGGCATTCCCACCACGCTTAGTCGCGGCGGCTCCGATTTCAGCGCCTCGATCGTGGCTGCGGGCCTGCACGCGAGCCGAATCGAAATCTGGACCGACGTAGATGGAATTCTGACCACCGATCCGAACCTTTGTCCGGACGCCCGCCGTGTGGCTCGCATGACTTTCGACGAAGCCGCCGATCTGGCTTACTTCGGCGCCAGGGTGTTGCACCCGGCCACCCTGGTGCCGGCCATGCGCGCCAATATTCCGGTGTGGGTGCTTAATTCACGCAACCCGGAGTGTTCGGGGACCGAAATTGTGGCGCACTGCGGAGCCGCCGATGGGGTCAAGGCGATTACTACCAGGCCAGGCGTGGCCATCGTGGACGTCGAGCCCGTGCGCTGGTTTGCGCCTGAACTCCTGCGCGAGGTCTTCGATGTGTTCGAACGTCATCAGCACACTCTGGATTTGCTTTCCGCCTCGCGCGGCAGCCTGGCCCTGCTGGTGAGTTCGGTCTCCGGTCTGCCGGCGATCGCGGACGAACTGAAGGGCATGGCCAACGTCCGCTGGGAAAACCACAAGGCGCTGGTCTGCCTGGTGGGGGAACAGGTCCGGCGCCGTCCGGAAATTGCCAGCCAGGCATTCCGCGCTATCGGCGACATCGAGGTGCGCATGATCTGCCAGGGCGCCTCGGAGAGAAACATCAGCTTCCTGGTGGATGAGTCGCGCGCCGAGGAGGCGGTGCAGCGTCTTCACCGGGCTTTTTTTTCAAACTTGGAACCAGTGGTGGAAAAGAGCGCGTCGCTCGCCCTGTGCCAGGCCGAATGGGTATGGCATGGTGCTGACTAATGTAGGCGCGAGCGTCCCGCTCGTGCAGCACTCGAATCACCGCTGAATAGGTGGGGAGAGCCGCCCCCGGCTGTCCGGTCGCGCAAGGCTCGACCGGTCTTCTGCTGGGCAGCGTTTGACCGGATCATTCCGTAGCGATCCAGGACTGCACGAGCGGGACGCTCGCGCCTACATTTCGATTATCCGTATCGAAATTTCTACTTGACACCCGCCGCATACCAATTACCATAGATGAATAATTATTCATTACGATGAATAGTCATTCATGAGCAAGCCGCTGCGACAAAAGTTCATCCTGGAAGTGCTGGAGCGCAGTTCAGTCAGCAGTCAGGAAGACCTGCAGCGGGCTTTGCGCAAGCGGGGTTTGAAGGTAGGGCAGGCGACGCTCTCGCGCGACATTCACGAGCTTGGCCTGGTTAAGACCGGAAGCGGGTACGTGCTGCCGGGAGAAGCGGTGTCGGAGCCGGCCTTGCCGCCGGTCTCGCGCCTGGTGAGAGAGTTTGTGCTGGAAGTGAAGGCGGCGCAAAACTTGCTGGTCATCAAGACCACAGTAGGCAGCGCGCAGCCCGTGGCCGCCGCGCTTGACGGAAAGGATTGGGAGGAAGCCATCGGAACCATCGCAGGCGACGACACAATATTGATGGTGTGCTCGGACAACCGGGGCGCAAAGGTCCTGGCCGCCCGCATTCAGGAGATGCTCGCCTGATGGCCTCCAAACTCAAGACCGCGATTCTGGGGGCAACCGGCTACTCCGGCTTCGAGCTTGCTCGCCTTTTGCTGCGCCACCCCGGCGTGGAAACTCCGGTGATGCTTCAGCGTTCCGGCGAATCTGCCGCCGAGGTCAATCTCGCGGACATGTATCCCGCCATCTCCGGCAACGGAGGATATCCCCTGCGGCCGTGGTCATGGCCTGAACTGCAGCGGCAGAAGATCGAGCTGTTGTTTCTGGCCACGCCGCACGAAGTCTCTCGCGCCTTGGTGCCGGAAGCGATTGCGCATGGCTTGCGCGTGGTGGATCTCAGCGGCGCGTGGCGATTGCGCGAGGCGCAAAATCGCGCCGTCTATGGCTTTCACGACGAGAATGCCGTCACCGCGGCCGCTCTCATGGAGAGGGCCGTGTACGGCCTTCCCGAGTTGAATGGTGACCGTCTTCCTGGCGCCGCCCTGGTGGCGAATCCAGGATGCTATGCCACTTCCGTGATTCTTGCTCTGGCCCCGCTGCTGGCGGCGGATATGGTGGATCGCGGAAAGGGAATCATTTCGGACTCCAAATCCGGTGTCTCGGGTGCGGGCAAGGAGGCCACTGCGCGTACCCACTTCGTTTCAGTGGCGGACAATCTCTCCGCCTACGCGGTCTTCGGACACCGCCATGTGGGAGAAATCTTAGAGCAGTTGAAACTGGATTCTGGCGAGCTGATCTTTACTCCGCACTTGCTGCCCATTCCGCGGGGTATTCTTTCCACTATTTATGTTCATCTGAAGCAGGAAATGAAAGCGGCGGAGGTGGAATCCTGCTTCCACGATTTCTACCGCGATAAGCCGTGGGTTCGCGTTTTCGCCACGCCGAAGCTGCCCCAGATCCAATTCTCGTTGCACACCAACTACTGCGACCTGGGCTTTTGCCTGGACCGGGATGGACGCCGCCTGGTGCTGGTCTCTTGCATAGACAACCTGCTCAAAGGGGCGGCCGGACAAGCAGTTCAAAACATGAACCTCATGTATGGGTTTAAGGAACAGGAAGGCCTGCAGTGAAAATCGTTATCAAACTCGGCGGCGCGGCCCTCGAAAACAAGGACACCTTGCACAAGTGCGCTCGCGCCATCGTGGAGTTGGCGGAAGACGGCCACAACGTCACCGTGGTGCACGGCGGTGGGGCTGCGCTCACCCGGACGCTCAAACTTCTGGGCAAGGAAAGCGATTTCATCAACGGCTTGCGCATCACCGACGCCGAGACCCGTGACGTGGCCCTGATGGTACTCGCCGGAATCGTGAATAAGAGTCTGGTCGCGGCCATTGTTGCTGCCGGGCGTCCGGCCATCGGCCTCTGCGGCGGCGACGGCATGGCGTTCCGGGCTCGTAAAAAACAGACGCAGGGCTACGACCTGGGATACGTGGGAGAAATCTGTTCGGTGGAATCGCGATGGCTCGAAGCCATCTGGGGCCTCGGTGGAATACCTGTGCTGTCCTCGGTGGCGCTGGCTTCAGATGGCGAATATTACAACGTGAATGCCGACCAGATGGCATCCGCGTGCGCCGTCGCCTGCCACGCCGACACCCTCATCTTCCTTACTGACGTGGCCGGGGTAAAAGATGCAGAGGGCGCGGTCATGCCCTGGCTGAACACCAAACAGATTGCCGGGATGGTCGAGAGCGCCGTAATTGCCGGCGGCATGCTGCCCAAGCTGGAGGCTTGCGGACACGCCCTGCGCAAGGGCGTGGGTCGGGTACGCATCCTGCCCGCGGCGCAGGCCGACACTCTGCCGCAGTTTTATCTCACCAAGCTGGACGGTGGCACGGAGGTGATTGTCGCATGAGCCTCGCGACCGTCGCACGGGCCGAATCGAAGCTGTTGCTTCCCACTTACGATCGCCAGCGCGTGCTTTTCGAGCGCGGGCGCGGGGTCTATTTGTGGGATTCGAAGGGCAAACGCTATCTGGATTTCCTGAGCGGGATCGGGGTCAACGCCCTGGGACACGCGCATCCTGTGATTCAGGCGACATTGAAGCGCCAGGCGGGCCGCCTGATTCACGTGTCGAACCTGTTCTTCCACGAGTACCAGGCGGAGCTGGCGAAGCGGCTGACGAAAATTTCTGGCCTGGACAAGGCATTTTTCTGCAACAGCGGCACCGAGGCCTGGGAAGGCGCGCTAAAACTGGCTCGCGCCTTTGCCCGCACCCAGAACAATAATGGCCACAAAGCCAAGTGGCGTTTGCTGGCGCTGGAAAATTCTTTTCATGGCCGAACCTTCGGCTCCTTGGCCACGACCGGGCAGGAAAAGTACCGACATCCCTTTGCGCCGCTGGTGCCGGGAGTTGGGTTCGTCGCCTTCAACGATGTTGACGACCTCAAGCGGCAATTTGACGGCAGCGTCTGCGCCATTTGTTTGGAGACGATTCAGGGTGAAGGCGGAATCCGTCCGCTCAGTACCGAATTTCTGCAGACCGCGCGGCAGTTGTGTGATCGCACCGGCGCGCTACTGATTCTCGACGAGATTCAATGTGGACTGGGCCGCACCGGACGCTATTTTGCCTACCAGCATTACGGAGTTCAGCCCGACATCGTCACCGTTGCCAAGCCGCTCGCGGCCGGCCTTCCGCTGGGAGCGCTGCTGACCACTGATCGCGTGGCCGGCGGCATGCATCCTGGAATGCACGGGACAACTTTCGGCGGCGGGCCGCTGGCCTGTGCGGTGGCCATCGAGTTTCTGCGCGTGCTCGATCGCATGTTAGGGCACATCCGCCAGACGGGCGAGTACTTTCAAGCCAAACTAGAGGGCCTCAAAGCCAGGCATGAGGGCGTGCGCGAAATTCGCGGCATGGGTCTTATGCTGGGGATGAATCTGGATTCAGCCGACCGGGCGAAGGCAGTGGTAGCACAGTTGCTGGACCGCGGCATCCTCATTAACCGTACGCAGGACACGGTGCTGCGTTTCCTGCCGCCCTACATCATTCAGAAATCCCACGTGGACTTGGTGGTTCGCGCCCTCGACACGGCGCTAGCCTCCACTCAGCCGAAAAAACATCTGACCAGTGACGCAAAGTCCAAAAGAAGGAGCCAACTACGTTGAGCAGCCAGCCATTCCAATCCGCACAGGTTGCAACTCCGCCGGCAACCGCGACTTTTCCGGGGCGCGATCTTATTTCAATCCGCGATCTCAGCCCGATCGAGATTGAGACGATTTTCCATCTTGCGGGACTGCTCAAGGCGCGTCCCTCGAATTTCCGCAATGCGCTGGCCGGCAAGCAGATGGTGATGTTCTTCGAAAAGCAATCGCTGCGCACCCGGCTCACCTTCGAGGCCGGCATGGCCAGCATGGGCGGCAACGCCTTCTTCATGGACCAGACCGCAGGCCGCCTCGATGCGCGCGAAAAGCTGAGTGACATTGCGCACAACGTCGAGCGCTGGGTGGACGCCATTGTGCTGCGCACCTACTCCCACGGCACAGTCGAGGGAATGGCCGAGCACGCCTGCATCCCGGTGATCAACGCGCTTAGCGATCTGGAGCACCCCTGCCAGGCCCTGGCCGATTACTTCACCCTGCTGGAGCGCTTCGGCGATCTGAAGAAAATCTGCCTGGCCTACGTGGGCGATGGAAACAATGTGGCGCATTCTCTGGTGCTGACTGCGGCAACTCTGGGTTCGCGGATTCGTATTGCTACTCCTGAAGGCTACGCTTGCGATGCGCAAATCGTAGCGGATGCTTGCGATCTCGCGCGGCAAACCGGCGCGGTCATCGAAATCCTCAACGATCCGAAGCAGGCCGTGGACGGGGCGGACGCCGTCTATACTGATGCCTGGACTAGCATGGGCCATGAGCACGAAGAGCAGGAGCGGAACCAGATTTTCCCGCCCTACCAGGTAAATGAAGAGCTCGTGACCGGCGCGGCGCCCCACGCCGTCTTCATGCACTGCTTGCCCGCGCACCGCGGAATGGAGATCACGGACGGCATCATGGATTGCGATCGTTCCGTAGTTTTCGATCAGGCCGAAAGCCGGTTGCACGTGCAGAAGGCCATTCTGTTGTTATTGCTTGGCGGCAAGATGGGCCGCACGAATTCGAGGAACGCAAATGGCTGACAAAGTTGTGCTCGCATATTCGGGAGGGCTCGACACTTCCATCATCATTCCCTGGCTGAAGGAAAACTACGCCTACGACGTGATTGCCATGGTCGGAGACGTCGGCCAGGGAGACGACATTGAAGCTGTCGTCGAAAAGGCATACAAGACCGGCGCCAGCAAGGTAGTCGTCGAGGACATGCGCGAGGAATTTCTCACCGGATACGTGTTTCCCGCATTGCGGGCAGGTGCAGTATACGAACATAAATATCTGCTGGGGACCTCGCTGGCGCGTCCTGTCATTGCCAAGCACCAGGTGGAAGTGGCGCTACGCGAGGGTGCGAGTGCGGTCGCGCACGGTTGCACTGGAAAAGGAAATGATCAGGTGCGCTTCGAGCTTGCCTACCAGGCGCTCGCACCGGAACTCAAAGTGATTGCGCCCTGGCGGGAATGGAATTTGAAGTCGCGGGAAGACTGCCTCGACTATGCCGAGAAGCGGGGAATTTCTGTTACCGCCAGCCGGGAGAAGATACACAGCCGCGATCGCAATCTGTGGCACATCAGCCACGAGGGCGGGGAACTGGAAGACCCGGGCAACCCGCCTTTCCCCAGCACCTGGCAGTTGACTCGTTCGCCGCAGGAGGCCCCGGATCGCGAAGAGCAGGTCGTGATCGGGTTTGAAAAAGGAACTCCGGTTTCCGTGAACGGCATGAAGCTCGATCCGGTTTCGCTGGTCGAGTTGCTGAATGAGATTGGCGGACGCAATGCCATTGGCCGCGTCGATCTGGTGGAGAACCGCTTTGTCGGCATCAAGTCGCGGGGATGTTACGAAACGCCGGGCGGAACTTTGCTGATTGCCGCTCACCGCGAGCTCGAAGCGCTGTGCCTGGAGCGCGACCTGATGCACTTTAAGCAGCACATCGGACTGAAATACGCAGAGCTCGCTTATTTCGGGCTGTGGTTCACTCCGCTGCGCGAAGCGCTGGACGCGTTCGTCGATAACACGCAACAAGACATCACGGGCACGATCACGCTCGCCTTATACAAGGGCAACGTATCCGTCGTCAGCCGACAGTCTGACAATTCGCTCTACCGCACGGATCTCTCGTCTTTCACCATGGGCGAAAGCTATGACCAGAAGGATGCGGAAGGATTCATTCGCATCCTGGGGCTGCCGTCGCGCTCGCGCGCCCGTCTGCGCGCGGACGCAGTGAAGCCTGAGGTGACCCGATGAAGATGTGGTCAGGACGATTCCGCCAGCCGCTCGATGCCGACTTCGAGTGCTGGCAGCGGTCGTTCGACTTCGACCGGCGATTGTTGCGGGAAGAGCTGTTGGCCAGCCGCGCTCACGCGGCTGCGTTGAAGAATGCCGGAGTCCTGACTTCGAGCGAGCTCATCACGATTCTTGAGGGCCTGAAGCAGATTGGCGAAAAGGCTGCCGCGTCGCCCGCATTTCTGGACGACAGCGAGGCCGAGGACGTACATCATTTCGTCGAAAAACAACTGGTGGCGTTGATTGGCGATACGGGATACAAGTTGCACAGCGGCCGCAGCCGTAATGAGCAGATTGCGACCGATCTCCGTCTTTACGTGCGGGCGTCGATCGATCAAATACGCGCCGATCTGGCGGAGTGGCTGAGCATTGCAATTGATCGTGCTGAACAGACGGGGACTGCGGCCATGCCCGCCTACACCCATCTGCAACGGGCGGAGCCGGTGCTGGTCGCGCACTGGCTGCTGGCCTACGTGGAAATGTTTCTCCGAGATACGGAACGGCTGGCTGACTGCCGCAAGCGGATGAATCTTTCGCCCCTGGGTTCGGGCGCCGTGGCAGGCGCGACGCTGCCGCTCGACCGCCGCGACATGGCCGAAGAGCTGGGCTTCGACGCTCCCACCGCCAACAGCATCGACGCCACCAGCGATCGCGATTTCATCCTGGAGTTTGTTGGAGCGCTCTCTCTCCTTGCTGTGCACCTCAGCCGCTGGGCGGAAGAGATGATCTTGTTTTCGTCGCAGGAATTCGGATTTATCCGTTTGCCGGAGGCTTATTCGACGGGAAGTAGCGCCATGCCGCAGAAGATGAATCCAGACCTGCTTGAGCTCACGCGCGGCAAGGCCGCCCGCATCATTGGCGACGCCACCGCCCTGCTGGTCACGGTAAAGGGCCTGCCCCTGGCCTACAACAAGGACTTGCAGGAAACCCAGCAGCCGCTGTTCGACGCCGCCGGCACCGTACTTTCTCTGGTGCCCATGGCCACCGGTTGGATGAAGGCTGTGGAATTCAATCACGAACGCATGCAGGCGGCCGCCGAGTCGGGATTCATGAATGCCTGGGCGGGCGCCACTTACCTGGTTCGCCGCGGAGTTCCTTTCCGCCTGGCCCACGAAATAGTTGGCAAAGCGGTGCAAACCTGCATCGAAAGAGAGTGTGAGTTGGCAGATGTGCCGTTGGAGGAACTACGCCAGTTGAATCCCGCTTTTGATCAGGATTTCTACTCCTCATTGACTCTACAGGCAGTGCTCAATATCCACGATGTTCCGGGCGGAACTGCGCCGGCACGAGTTCGGCAGGCCATCGCCGACGCCAGGCGCAAGGTGGACAGCATGCGGGAGGACGTCCATGCGAACGCGTGAGGCCCTGTTGCCCGATGCCGAGCAGATACATGAGCTGATCGCGGCCTACTCTCACGATGGGACGCTACTGCCCCGCACGTTTGCCGAGGTCTGCGAGAACGTCCGCGACTTCGTGGTGCTCGAAGATCACGGCCACATCATCGGCTGCGGCGCGCTCCATCTCTATGGTCCCCATCTGGCGGAGATCCGCTCTATCACTGTCGATCCCGCGCGCCAGGGCTCGGGAGGCGGCGAGCGCCTGGTGAAGGCATTGCTGGCGCAGGCCCGTAAACACGATGTCGATTCCATCTGCCTGTTCACCCGCATCCCGGAATTTTTCGCCCGCCTGGGATTCGCCATGGCGCAGCGTGAAGATCTGCCCGACAAGATCCACAAAGATTGCTGCGTCTGCCCTCGATTCGATCACTGCGATGAAGTCGCCATGGTGCGCGGTGAACTGCCCAAATTCGCCATGCTTCCTCAGCCCACCAACTGGCTGGTGAAGATCGAAGTATGAGAGTTCGCGGTCTTCCTCACAACAACATTTGCTTGCCTGCGGGTTTTTCCTTCGCAGCGGCGCGTGCAGGAATCAAGGCCAGCGGCCGGCCTGATCTGGCGCTGGTCGAAGCCTGTCCGGGCACAACGGCGGCGGCGGTGTTCACGAAAAATCGGGTGGTAGCTGCACCGCTGGAGGTGGGACGTGCGTCGCTGGCGGCCACTCACGGAAGGGTGCGGGCTGTGATCGTGAACTCGGGCAATGCTAACTGCGCCACCGGCAAAGCCGGGATTCGAGCCACCCAGGAAGTTTGTCGCGAACTGGCGCGGCTTCTTCGAGTGAGTGCCAGCGAAATCTTCCCATCATCCACAGGCATCATCGGTGTTCCTCTGCCGGTAGAGAAAATAGTTTCAACATTGCCCGAGCTGACGGCTGCCCGCGCCGCGACCAAGCAGGGAATCGCCAGCTTCGCCCGCGCCATCATGACCACCGACACCCGTCCCAAGCTGGCTTGCGCAGGCTTTCGTTCGGGTAAGTCCGCAGTGAACCTGTTGGGCATGGCCAAAGGCGCGGGCATGATTCATCCGCAGCTGGCCACCATGCTGGTTTACCTGTTGACCGACGCGGCGGCCACTCCTACCGAGCTAAAGCGCCTATTACGAGATGGTTGCGAACAAACCTTCAACTGCATCTCGATTGATGGAGACACTTCGACCAACGACACCGTGCTCCTGCTGGCCAGCGGCCGCAGCGGGTTGCGCTTGAAGAACTCCTCGCTGCGAAGGGAATTCTCGGAAGCGCTGCTGGCGGTTTGCCGGTCTCTAGCCGAGCAGATTGTCTTCGACGGTGAAGGCGTGAAGCACGTCATTCGACTCTCGGTAGAGCAGGCAAGGAGCCGCGGCGAGGCCCGCCAAATAGCGCAAACCGTCGCGCACTCATTACTGGTGAAGACTGCGTGGGCGGGCGCCGACCCGAATTGGGGGCGCATTCTGGCAGCAGTGGGCAGGTCGGGGATCGCGGTTGACCCCTCGCAGGTCAGCATCCAGATCGGCGAGCAAATGGTCTACCGCAACGGCATGGGCTGCGCCTTTGACGAGAAGCGGGCACATCAAGCCCTGGCTCGGCCGTGCTCCGAGGTTCGCATCTTTCTGGGTCGAGGCGGCGATTCCATCCGCCTTCTGACCACCGATCTGACGGCGGAATACGTCCGCATCAACGCGGACTATTCGACCTAGACGTCAGTCGGCGAGTAAGAAGTTATAGACGATCTTTCGTTCCGTACTACAGTATTTCCCTGATAGCCGACTCCATCCCCACGCAAGTATTAATGGATTACCCCAACGCGAAGGAGCGAACGGCAGGCGCTGGTAACTCCCCATAACCGGCCAGCGTCTGCCCCTCCTGTAAGATAAGATCCTCCCGAACAGCTCTCCAACACCCCTATTCAGCTGGCAGGGGCTTTTTCCCGGGAAAGAATGTTCCACCCGCCAATACCGTTTCCACCGCCAGGACCAGGTCGCGCGCCGCATCTCCCTTGGCGACGGCTCCGCGAATTCCGTCGGTTTTGAAGTGGCGAAACAAATCGTCGGACAGGTGCAGCGAGAACAGAATGACGGGGATTTCCGGTTGTTTCCTGGTAATCTGGCTGGCCGCTTCCAGACCGTTCATCACCGGCATGGTGATGTCCATGATAATCACGTCGGGATGAAACTGACGCGTCTTTTCCACCGCCTCCTGCCCGTTATTGGCCTCAGCACAAACCCTCCAGCCGGGCCGGAGTTCCAGCAGATTGCGAATTCCCAGGCGCATTACCTCATGATCGTCGGCCACCAAAATCCGGACCCGGGGATGAGGCGAACCATAGACTGTCGATGTTGCCATATGCATACTTCGACTCTGCCAGCCTGGTATATCTAAAAGCGCGAGGCTTATCCGTCGGCGCGTCAATGCTGCGTCCAAGCTGGCCAGATAAAAATTTATTGCGATGGCCGAGCCTAACCGCGTCGATGGTGCAAGGCAATGGCTCGGTCGTGCAAGGCGTGGCACAAAGGTGTTAAGAAAAACCCTTAGATATTTCGGCGTCTTAAAGCGCAACTTTCAACCCCGGCCTCGATCCTGTATCTTCTAGTCCTCGTATGGATAGTCCTCGTATGGACCTGAATTTCAAAACCATTCCTCGTGCCATCGATCATGCGCTAGGCGTCACGCTGTTGGTGCTATTCGCGCTGCTGCCGTGTCTCCGGGCGCAATCGCAGCCCGCCGCCGATCTCATTATTCGCAACGCCAACATCTGGACGGTGGACAAGGGCCATCCCACGGCCCAGGCAGTTGCGGTGCTCAATGGCCGCATTGTGGCGGTTGGTTCCAACCAGGAGGTCGATGCGTGGCGCGGCACCCGCACCCAAACCATCGATGCCTCCGGCAAACTACTCCTGCCGGGATTCAACGACGCTCATGTGCATTTTGTGGACGGCGGTCTGGCCCTTGACCGGGTACAACTCAACGACGCGACCAGCGCCGAGGAATTTGCGCGCCGCATCGGGGAGCGTGCCAGGCAGACGCCCAAAGGCGAGTGGGTGACAGGCGGGGATTGGGATGAAACCAAGTGGACTCCCGCGGCCATGCCCACCCGGGAGTTGATCGATCCCCTTACCCCGGACACGCCCGTATTTGTGGGTCGCTACGACGGCCACATGGCGCTGGCCAACTCGGTCGTGTTGCGGCTGGCAGGCATTACCGCCCAAACTCCGGACCCTCCGGGGGGCGTGATTGTGCGTGACGCGCAAGGCAATCCGACCGGCGCATTGAAAGACGCGGCCATGGACTACGTGTACAAGATCGCCCCGCCGCTCTCGCACGATGAGCGTTTGCGGGCAGTCAAGCGCGCCCTGGCCCATGCGGCTTCGCTCGGCGTGACCAGCGTGCAGCACATGAATCCGGAGTACGCCGACATCGCCGTTTACTCCGAATTGCTGGAACGGGGAGAACTGACCGCGCGTATTTATGCCGCGCCTCTTATCACCGGAGTGGATGATCAGGTCAAAATCGGCATCCGGCATGCCTTTGGCGGTTCCTATCTCCGTATCGGCGCTCTCAAGGCTTATGCTGACGGCTCACTGGGATCTTCCACCGCATACTTCTTCGAGCCCTTCAGCAACCAGCCCAACAACCACGGCCTGCTCTCCGACGAAATGCATCCGGTTTCACTGATGCGGGACCGCATGATGAAAGCCGATGCCGCCGGACTGCAGCTTTGCACCCACGCCATCGGCGACCAGGGTATTTCGATCATTCTTGATCTGTACAGCGATATCGTGAAGGCCCATGGCGAGAGGGACCGCCGCTTCCGCATTGAACACGCGCAGCATTTGGCGGCAAAAGATTTCGACCGCTTCGTCCAGCTACACGTGATTGCATCGATGCAGCCTTACCATGCCATCGATGACGGGCGCTGGGCAGAAGAGCGCATTGGCCACGATCGCGCCAGCCGCACTTATGCCTTTCGTACCTTCCTGAATCACGGTGTGCGCCTCGCCTTCGGCACCGATTGGGACGTGGCTCCCCTCAACCCGATGTTCGGCCTCTATGCTGCGGTGACTCGGGCCACGCTCGACGGCAAAAATCCTCATGGCTGGTTTCCCGAGCAGAAGCTCACGGTGGCGGAAGCGGTTGAGGCCTACACTCTGGGTTCCGCCTACGCTGAATTTCAGGAAAAAGACAAAGGATCGATTACCCCCGGGAAGCTGGCCGACATGGTGTTGCTCAGCGACGACATCTTTAACATCGACCCCGTAAAAATCAGAGATGTTCGAGTGCTGAAAACGTTCGTAGGCGGGGAAATGGTATGGAGTGGCACGGAGAAATCCGGCCCATAGTCCCTCCTCAGGCACAAAATCCGCCAATTTCGCCGCGCCCAGACTCTCCCGAGAGCGAAGTGTTTTGCACACGTCAGGATGTACTAATGGCCATCTTGACAGCTTTCCAATTGCGACGTACCTTCCATTAACGTTTTTTAATGCTCGGCCCGGTATGTGGAATGCCGTGCCTGTAGCCACTTCCAGACCGTTACGACTGCAAGCAGCGACGCCAAACCATTTGGCGTAGTCGAAACGGCAGAATCAAAAATCGCGCCTCTCCCAAGTAGTGAACGACCTGGCTGAGCCAGGAGTGTGTCTTCGCGTGCACGGAGGTGCAGTGTGAAACGAGTTCGCCTATTGGCAGTTGCCGGTCTCGCCTTGAGCGTGATCTTGAACACGGGGACTATTGCGGCCCAGCACGATCCTGGGCCGCGTGCGGGGGATGCAGCGGCCGGGGGAGTTCTGCCCGGCTTAAGTCAGGAACTGCAATCCTTTTTTAACGATGCCCGGGTTGACTTTATGGAAGTCGATTCAGTGAGTGGAACTATTTCCGGGGAAGAAGGATCGGGTCTGGGGCCTACCTTTAACGGGAACGGGTGTGCCCAGTGTCATGCATACCCGGCGGCCGGCGGCAGCAGTCCCATCACGAATCCGCAGGTCGGACTGGCCGTCCTGGACGGCGCCAAGAACACGGTTCCGTCTTTCGTTACTACCGACGGCCCGGTGCGGGAAGCTCGCTTCATCCGCAACCCCGACGGTTCGCTGGATGGCGGGGTGCATGGACTGTACACCATTATGGGTCGAACCGATGCTGAGGGGTGTACGTTGGCCCAGCCTGACTTCGCCCGGCAGCTGGCCAATCACAACGTGATCTTCCGTATCCCGACTCCAACCTTTGGGCTCGGCCTGGTGGAAGCGACACCTGACTCGACCCTGCAAGCCAACCTGGCCGCCAATCGCAGGATCAAGTCACAGCTCGGTATAGGGGGCACTCTCAACAGCAGCGGCAACGACGGCACCGTTACCCGCTTCGGCTGGAAAGCACAAAACAAATCGTTAATGGTCTTCGCCGGCGAAGCCTACAACGTCGAGCAGGGCGTGTCGAACGAGGCGTTCGGCAACGAGCGCGCCGCCGTGGCCGGCTGCGTGTACAACGGATCGCCGGAAGATGCCACCAAGATGAACGACAACGGCAGCCCAACGGGCACAGCAGCGGCGTTGTCCTCTGACTTGGTGAACTTCGCCGGTTTTATGCGGCTCTCGGCGCCGCCGACCCCGGCAGCGATGTCGGCATCGGCCTTGAATGGAGCCAACCTGTTTAACAGCGTGGGTTGTGCCTTGTGCCACACTTCCACTCTGACCACCGGCATGTCGAAATTTACCGGGATGTCGAACGTTACCTATCACCCATTCTCCGATTTCGCCCTCCACCATATGGGGTCGCGCTTGTCGGACGGTATCAATCAGGGCGCGGCCGGTCCGGACCAGTTCCGTTCCGCTCCGCTCTGGGGTATCGGCCAGCGCCTGTTTTTCCTGCATGACGGCCGCACCTCCGACCTGCTGCAGGCTATCCAGGCCCCTGCTTCGAGCGGATCAGAAGCCAACAGCGTGATCCGCAGATTTAATTCCCTCAACCGTTCACAGATGCAGGAT
>JBARIF010000365.1:0-1659 GCA_049799615.1 Terriglobales bacterium | reverse complement strand
GCGGTACACTATCTAACTGCAAAGACTTTCCCCGCCTAGCATGGAGACTGGCAAGGTTGTCGCACGTGCGGACCTGAACCGACCTACATCGGAAGCACCGGGAGTCTAATTGATCTTGCCCGCGGCGGGACCAACGGCGGTGGCCTGCTTGGTCTCGGGGTCAATGCCGATCAGCGCTACTCCCCCCACCCCCTCGCGGCTGGCGGTAACCACGTGGCCGCGAGCCTTCAACTCGGCCTGCACTGCTTCGGGGAGGGTGTTGGGAACAGAGAGGCTGCCCAGGTTGGCACGGTCCTGACCGAAGGAGCTGATGAAATGCGTGGTGGAGAAGCGCGGCGCCTTAAACGCCTCCTCCGGACTCATGCCGAACTCCACGTAATTGAGGATGACCTGAATGGCTGCCTGATCCTGCTGGTCGCCTCCCGCTACCGAGATTGCCATTACGGGCTGGCGGTCACGGAAGAGCAGCGTGGGGCTCAGCGTGATGCGCGGCCGCTTGCCGGGCTGGATCACGTTCGGAGTTCCAGCAAATGTATTCAGGCTGCTGAGGCGGCTTCCGTGAATAATGCCCGTGCGTCCGGCCACGCCCGCTGTGCTTGACAGGCCGCTGGGAGTGGCCGCAATGACGTTCCCAAACTTGTCCGTCACACACATGACGGTGGTTCCGCCATGCCAGGGTCCGGTGATGGCGGGTGGCTTGGTCGGTTTCATATGGTAGGGGTCGCCCGGTCGAAGCTCGAGAGATGCCTTTTTTGGATCGATCAGCTGGCGGCGCATTTCGGTGTACTGATCGGAAAGCAACTGCTGCATCGGCACCTTCACAAAGTTCGGATCGCCGTAATACTCATCGCGATCTGCCAGTGCCAGTTTCTCCGCTTCAATCACTGTGTGGACGTAGTCCGCCGAATTGAAGCCCATCTTCTTCAGGTCGAAGCCTTCCAGCAGGCGCAGCGTCTGTGAGAGATAAGGACCCTGCGTCAACGGACCGGCCTTATATACCGTGTAGCCTCGGTACTTGGTTTTGAGCGGATCCACCACGGGAGTTTTGTGCGCGGCCAGATCTGACTTGCGAAGGAAACCGCCCTTTTCGATGTACCAGGCTTGCAGGGCGTCGGCAATGTCGCCGCGATAGAAACGGTCAGAGACAGCCTGCAGTTTCTGCTGCCTCGTACCTTTCGCGGCCTTTTCAGACTCGACCAACTTGCGAAAGGTCACTGCCATGTCCTTCTGCCAGTGCACACCGGTTTCGATCCTCTGATCGCTGCCAGTGTCGATATACCAAGTGGGCCCGCCGGCATCCAGAATAGCCAGCGTCGGCTGCACGACCTCCTCGAAACTTTTGGTTCCATAAAGCTTCAGCAGGGTGACGATCGCATCGATGGTACCGGGCACGGCGGCGGCCTTGACGTCACCGTCCGGAATTCCATGTTTCATGTACCAGGAGATGGCTTCGGGGTCGCGGGGGGCTTCCCCTTGTCCCTCCAGCAGCTTCACATCCTTCTGGCCAGCGCTGTAAACCAGAATCGGAACCTCTCCCCCCACGCAGAACGCGCCTACATAGATCACGGACAGTGCGAGTAGGGTAGCGGCGCCTGCGTCGGCGGCGTTTCCGCCGTGTTCCAGGATCCTGATGCCGGCCGCCGTGGCGGCAGGCTTGCC
>JBARIF010000364.1:0-3561 GCA_049799615.1 Terriglobales bacterium | reverse complement strand
CGACTACGACGACCGCGGCTGGGCCGATATTCATGTCTCCAACCCGGCGTATCGAGGCTTGCAAGACGGGCGGCGGCCCAACCACGGGGGCACCGGGCACGGTCATCGCACGTCGTGAGGATTCCACTCCAACCTGAGGTGCGGGCGCGATGCCCGAGGCCTGCAGCAAACCCAGCCGGCGAGACGTTCCCTGGCTGACCTCGGGCGGCGGAGCCACTATCGCAGTTGAACTCGAGGGTCCGCTGAATCGAGAAGACCCAGTGGACGCGAGCGGCATCGCGGGAAGGACCGGGTTCAAGGCTGCGATGGTGGGCCGCGCTGGTCCCTTCAGCTTGATGTCGGGCGCTTTCATGGCTGCCTGGGCGCGCTCTGGCGCTACACGGATAGCGCCGCGGCGCGCCGAGTCAATCTGTTTCCGGGACGCTCGCTGTACCGGGGCCGGGTTGCCGCGAAGCGCGGGATATGTTGCGTCAGGCTTGTAGTAGGTGAGGTGAGTATTTTCGAAGGGGCTTCGCCGCAGCGGTTGGTCTTGCGTCCAGGTCTGGGAGACGATCAACACCAGGGCAAGCACGACCGCATGGCCGAGCAGCGATTGCCCAAAGCGGCGCCAGGGCAGGCCGGAGTAGTAAAAGACCTCCCGCCAGAAAGACAAAGACCGGAATTCATGGGCCCGGGGCGGGATCGATCGCAGCGTGTCATACAGGTTTCGCAGGAAAACGCGGTGCGCCGGTTCCAGTTCGACCAGCAGCTTGAGTCGTGGCAGGTCTTTCACCTGAGCCTGGTGCTGAACGTCAGCAGAGTTTCCGGACGGCTCCGTCGCGGACGTCTCTACCTCCACCCGCCGCATGTTCTTCCAATCGTATTCGCACTGCGCCCCGCACCGACGACACACCTGGTAATAGCGGGCGTCAGCGCCTCGCAGCGGCCAGAAAAACTCGTGGATACAAGAACCAGGCATAAAGACAGTCCAGCGGCATTGGCGGACCCACGCGATGGTGTCCGGCCAGACAACCAGAAGTACCTATGATGTGGGCGTATCGCGAGATTGGCTAGGGTACTTTAGTTCAGAATGAACTAAGTATTTTTTGACCGGGGGACAGGAAGTTGCGGGTTACCGTCGGAAGTAGTCTCCACCTCGGTCTCCGAGACCACATCGATCAATGGCTCCCAAACCGATTCTGGTATTCCTTCTTGCTTATGCTTCGGGGATTCCCGTCAAGATACCAGATTCTTTGTGGAACTTGGCCGGAACGCAGCAAATCGACCGACGCGCTGCTGTAGGCTGACTTGGTACTATTTCCAAGGTTGACCACGAGCGTAACCTTCCCTCCCACGTCAGCCAAGAACTGAGAGTCTCCGGTGACGGATCCCACCCCCTGCCTAGACCAGCCTTCAACGCCGCTAAAATTTGGGACAGAGAGTCGGTTGATCCCGTCAAGCCTCCGCTGCTCTGTATCAGACGCCAATTCGAAGCGAGTTCCTGTCCACCTGCACAGTACTCCTTGACAGTTTGCGTAGATACTCTTCTCGAGCAGGGTCAAGAAGGTGGGACCATGGTCGGAGTTCATGGGAAAATCCACTACTTGGCGTTCGACCGCAGAAGCAGTGACCCGGATCACAACCACCGAAACCCGCCGATCATCCGGAAACGGAGGAGCATTTAGGTATTGTTTGAAGATTACCCAGGGATATTCGAGATAGCCGATACGAAAGCCTCTGCGAACTACGCTCATGAACAAGTATGCTTCATCGGCGCTCCATAAAAGAGTTCCAGCACTATCTTCTCGTATGTAGTAGATATTGGAAAAGGCCAGCGCAACCAAAGAGGACAAGACGACCAAGACGACAAATCCCGCGACCGCTTTCTTCCTGGGCATTGGGCTTAATAGCTGCGCGATCAACGCTTCAGCAAATCCACCGGCTGCTTCACATCGTGCACCCTCAAATACCTCGCCAGAGCGGGATACTTCTTGGCTACCGCCTCATACATCGCATAGGCCACGTTGCGATATGAGAAGTGGCCGGCCGGCCCGGTCCTCAGCTCGGAGATGTAAACCACCTCGGCAAAATCCATCTTGAAGAGGGTGCGCTTACGGAAGCCCAGCGGAATGGCGTACTGAGAATTTTCGAGTGCCTCCGCTCCTCCTCCCGCGGCCAGTCGCTCCACCGCGCTCGCGGTGCGCTGCATCACCGCATCGTAATTTCCCCGGGCGCCGGCGCCTTCGAGTTCCTCCGGCGCGTCGTATCCATGCCGGGTGGTGAACTCCTGGCCGATCTGGATGCAGCGACGGTGGCGGTGCATATCGCGGAAGCCGCCAATATCCATCAGGATGTCGAAGCGGAACTGTTGCCCGGCGCAGAAGGCGCGCAACATTTCGTCGTGACGGCCGCGGTGGCGCAGTCCCAGGTCGATGATCTCGCGGCGGATGGCTCCGCCGGCGGCTTCGACTGCCAGGCGAATCTGGCGATAGGAATAGTGGCTGTGCTCGTAAACCAATGTGGTCGCCAGCTCGACCTCGAGCAACTCTTCTTCCAGAAGATCGACGGTTGGAGCCGCGGCCATGGGCAAATCCCCCATCAGTTCGGACGCAATCTGCCTCATGGTGCGCCGGGTCTCGATTTCATACTGGTTGGGATCGGCATATTTCACCAGCGTGGGCGCCACGCGGACTTCCCGCAACAGCTCCTGCTCGGCGCGGGCTCCCAACTCGGGCGAGGCAGCGCGGATCTGCTCGACCAGTTCCCGCAGCGAGTCCTGGTTCACGTTGTATGCCGGAGAGGTCGCGGCTCGTTTCAGCAACTCGCCTAATTGCCGGATCTCCTTGTGAGTGTGCGATAGCAGGTGCGACACCTGACTTTCAAGCGTGCGCGCGTTGACGATCTCACCCAGGGAAGTGTTGGCTGCCAGCGGCAAGAGATAGCGGGAGATATCGAAGGCGCGGGCCCGCAGAGTGCGCTCGTAGGCGTCCTGCTTCATTTCATCGGGCTTGGGCGTGATGCTGGCCAGGTACAGAAACATGCGGTCCGACAGAGTCTCGTATTCCGTGAACAGGGAATCAACCGTTTCCCGGTAGAAATCCTTGGCAGACATTGGGGCGGGCGGGTCGCCAACCACTACACGGTCTTCGCCGAAGTCAGGCGCGTAGTAGCCGCTCTTTTTGAAATCCTGATAGCGGGTGGAACGCTCCTGGCCGTCCCAGCGCTGCTCGTCGGCAACCGCGATGGCCGCGAGAATAGACAGGCGCTCGATGGCCAGTGCGATGTGCGCCAGGTCGGCGATGGAGCGGTGGCCGTACTGGAAGTAGAAGGTGTTGAGAAACTTCTCCGCCTTCTGCTGGCTGATCTCGCGCAGCGACTCTTTCATGGAGAGCGCCGAGCGCGAGTATTTGGCCATGGCGTAAGCCTGTATCTCGGGCTCGACGCCATAGACGGCATAGACCTCGACTGCAGGTGCGTCGCTGGGGCTCGATCCCGGGTTCGCGCTTTCGCCCGCGGGCTTCTCGACTACTTCAGACATGGGCATCTCTTAATCCTCAGCTTCTCCGGTCCCTGCGGCTGTGC
>JBARIF010000363.1:0-2168 GCA_049799615.1 Terriglobales bacterium | reverse complement strand
CATGTGGATAAGACTGCAAGCCGACAATCCCGTTGTCCGGCCAACGCAAAGAAGCCGAGATTTTCTTCTCGCCTTCGAAAATACACACCACATAATATCACCCATATGGTATCAGCTTGTCCTCCATGTGATTGAAGAGATTTCGACTTGAGCCACCCACCCCCAAAGCTCTGGGATCGGCGCTCTAAGTTTTGCGACAATCGTAGTCGGGAACAGCAGTTTTGATGCCAACCAAGAGACCGATCGGACGCTAGATACTAATGAAGTTGCGGTCACGGGCGGATGCGCCCGAGCAGAATCCTGCACTTTGGGCGCAATTTGCTGCGAGCCGGCTAATTTCGTCGGTGACGTGAAACTACCAACCGAGCAATAAACCCGCATCCCGCTACCGTGGGGCGCTTCTGCAACCAAGAAGCGTTCCCCAGGAGATATTGGGCCATTCTTTTTTGCACAAAACGCAGAGAGTCCCGCGGGTTGGCCTGTACCCGAAGTTTGAAGGCGCAGCCTACACGAGTCCGCCTATCGGCAGTTGTTGTCCCAACGCTTACGAGATGCGGTCCAAGGTCCGTCCGTGGCGGGCATCACGCAAAGGGCGGATTCCGCGTTGGTTGTGGCCTGAAAGACACTCTATCGCCCGTCAGGAGAGAACTGAGCCTGAACAGGTTGTAGGCTGGGCTGGAAGTAGCCAATAGTGAAGTGGCTTCGGCTTGGGGGGCTGGTGGCCACAAGCAACAGCCAGATTTCTGCCCTCCGGGTAGCTCTGTTGCCCTGCGATATCAAGAGCCACTTGCCATCGGGGGACCAATGCCCCCCGCCGCGCGCGTTGGGCACCAAAACGTTAAGAAAGTGCAAATGGCAGGGGTGCTTCAAAATCTGCCAACATCTCAACCTGTTTCTGCATCTCCATATCGGCGAAATTATCGTCGGGAGATGCACATGAAATTCAAAAAGCAAGAACTACTTCTTGGTGTCCTGCTCGGTACCGGACTTCATCTGCTTGATTCGCTGCGTGGGCGCCTGCCGGACAATGTGGACGAAATCAAGAGCAGAGTCAAGGACACGTACGATACCGCGTACAAGCGGGTGAGCCGCGCCACCGACGCGCTTCGCGGCGAGGAAGATTCGCACATACTCGGCAACGTCGGCGCTCTGTTGTTCGGAGTCGGGATCGGCGTGGGCGTCGGCCTGCTAATCGCACCGGCCAGCGGTGCAGAAACGCGAGCTGAAATCACCGATAAGGTTTCGGACTTCGGCGACAAAGTCCGTGAGCGCAGCGGGAAAAAGTCGCAGGGCGCCACCGGGACTCACGGGGAATGAGAACCCGCTGCTTCGAAAATCGACCATCATTTGCTAGCGGCAACTGTTCCACTTGCACCCAACACAGAAGTGGGCGCTTTCCGTTAGCTCCTTCTCGCTCGACGGTGTGCACGTCGTAGGGCATCGGGCGGTACCCGCTCTTGCCTCTGCTGTTGCGTCTTTCAATGAGGACAATGCGCAAGCAATACAGGTACCAACGTGCCGTCGATGCAGAATTGGCCCGGGCCGTGAAGAAAGACGACATACTTACCACATTCGGGGTAGTGCTACATGACGCGGACGGGGAAGTGTTCTGGCTGAACCACAACAACCGCCAGTTTGCGGACGAACTATTGCGGCTGCTTGAGCAAGGCGCAGTGCTGATGGCCTACATGGGTTTCACCCCATGGCAAGGCGTCTACATGAACGTCATTTCGACGCAGGAACACTGCACGAAGCTGTTGGAATCATTCGCCCAAGAGTGGGCGAACTCTACGCCTTCTGGGCCACCAATGAACTCTACCTTGCGTTGGCCCATGAAGTTGCCCTTGCAGTGACCGCCGCCCCCCGCAAGGCTCGCACATCCCGCGGCTCCGTCGACGGCATCCAGATCGTTGGAAGCGATCCCCCATCATTAGCAGTTCCAGGGTCCATCAGTTACCAATAAAGGGCCTTTTTCCCGTTGATCATCAATTCGCCGAAAGACGCCCTTGCAGGCGCTACAGGAATAAACTTATGGCAGGATGTGATCTGGATGTGAGCCGTTTTCAGTGCGCTCAAAAATGCCAGACTATCCCGGCCGCCACAAAATAGTTGTGCTGGCGGCTCCTACCGGTGTCAACATTGAGTTGCGGTACGCCCGACCAGAAATC
>JBARIF010000362.1:0-3875 GCA_049799615.1 Terriglobales bacterium | reverse complement strand
GCCCTAGCCGCTCGCTCCTGCGAAGAAGCCAACAGCGTGGAAGCATGCACCATCACGGCCCCTGATGCGATCACCGCTTTCGCAGTACCAAACCCCAACCACTCCTCGCAGAGTTGTCGGCTTTTTCGGGTCTGGCCGCCCAGCAGGTTGCCCCGCCGAGCCGATCACCCAATCTACTTCAGACTGGCTAAATTTTTGGTTTGAGCCAACCCTTTCGATCGTCGACGGTGCGAAGGTAAGCGGACTGCCAATGGTTGTCAATGCCGCTTTTCGGTGCAAAACTCGCGCGAGATTTGGCGCTCGTCTGAGAGGCGAAACCGTTTAGAGTGAACGGTTTGCGGCCTATTGAAATTTGAACCGACCACGTTTTGCACAGATCTTTCCACGATGATCTGGCCAACCCGCACACACATTAAGTGGGCTATCCAGACAATCATGCGTCATGCCTCTTTGGACAGAGCGCTGTTCCTAGGCTGTTCCAGTGTTTATGTTATGCGTCTGTTTATGTTATGCGTCATCGTCCCACGAAATAGAAAGGAACTACCATGGCGAAGAAGATTGATCCCCTCAACAAGAAACAGTACGGAGCAGTATCGGCCATGCTCACCGTCTCCGACGTGAAGGCGGCCGTGGCCTTTTATCAAAAGACTTTTGGCTTTGCCAAGCGTGGTGTTATGAATGGCCCGGATGGCAAGCCGATCCATGCCTGATGGATGGTGGGAACACACAAGGCTGAACCGACGACACGGGAAACGAAAAAGAAGATGGCCGAGCAGGTCGGACAGCAGCCGGCCGGTGCCGCAACCGTCGCGGCTTAGCCAGGCACTCACTAACCGGATCTGTTGCCAGCAATAGCGTGAAGTGTCGTAGTGACTTTAGGCGCAACGAACCCGCAAGCCGTCACGTGCCCAGCCCCCGTTCCTCGAGCGCCGGGGGAACTTCCGTGCGGTTCAGGAATAGTCGGTGATTCTTGAACGCGAACGCCTTTTATGGCACCGTCACTGCGAGCAGACGCTTAGGGCTTTTGCCGACTTTCACGCGAGCCACTTCACGCCGCGTGCGTGTGTCGATGATTGAGGAGTCATCGCTGCCGCTGTTGCTCACAGCACCGTAGCGACCATCCGGCGTAAACGTAATCCAGTTGGGGCATTTTCCGATGTGAATCTCCGTTGAAAGGTGGTTAGTCGCAATGTCATAGACGTACACACCGCTGTCTGCCAGGCTTGTCACCCAGAGTTCCTTGCCGTCCGGCGACAACTCGATCCCATGGGTCGGCGTGCGCGGCTCAAGTCTGCAGGCCAGCGGAGGCGCAGGCGGTAGTTCAACCCGGGCTACAATTTTTTGATCGGGAATACTCGCGATCACGAAGCCATGAAAATCGGAGAGCGCGACGTAAAGTCTCTTCCCATCTTTCGAGACCGCGTAGGGACGGGGAATGCCCCCAACCGGGATCTTCTTGGCGTATGCCATTTTCTTTAGATCAATCAGCTTGATCTCCTGACCACCCATGGACGACACAAACATGGCGTCGTCGTTGTCGGCGTCATAACAGTTGTGCGGCAAGGCAACCGGCAGAACCTTGACCACCTTGCGTGCGACCGTATCAACGATATCCACGCTATTTCCATCGCGAATGGGCACGCACACATAACGGCCGTTGGGCGTGGAGGCACACTGGTTTGGCCTTCCGGTCAGAGCGATTGTGTCCACGACCTTGTCTGTCGTGGTATCGATCACTTTCAGATTGTTTTCTGATTCGATGGTGGTGAAGAGCCTCCGTCCGTCGGAAGGAGCGCACAAGCCATGGACCTGCTCGCCTACCCGGATGTCGCCAATCACTGTGTAAGTCGCGAGGTCAATCACCGTGATGTCGTCACCCTCGCTGTTGCTGACATAGAGCTTGGCGATTCCTTTCCTGGCCGCGTAGCTAGTGCTGGCAGCCACAACGAGTAAGAATGCGATCGCCAACGACGGGGCTTTCTTCCGCAACCTACGCCTCCGATCCAGAATTGATCTTGAATGTATATTCGAGCGTGGAAAGCTGGCTGTCTATATTGATTTCGAAAGACCGCTTGGACCCGTTATGAACTACCGCTGCTCGCGTTATTCGCACGACATTGCTCGTGTTCGGCATGACTGTTCTCTGACGATCTTTGGCTCCGGCGCTATTTTGTGCCAAAAACCAGGAAATAATCCATCCCATCCTTAACGAAATCATATTGTTCCAGCAATTGATAGCCAGCAGCATTCGCCTCATGAATCACGATGTCCCGGGCAACACCATGGTTCTCGCCGTCCCCATTACGATCAATCACCCCGACCCTGGCGCCAGCAGCGAGAGATGATCGCAGGTTGCGCAACAGTGTGATCGGCCGCGCGACCTCGTGATATGTCTTCAACAGGAGCACCGCGTTCACTGTGGCGGGCAGCAGCGGATTGTCAGGCTTACCCAATATCGGTTTGACGTTGCGCAGGTTCTCTTTGCGAATTCGAGCGCTAATGTAACGAATGGCCTCGGGGTTGATATCGATGGCATACACGGTTCCTGTGTCTCCCACACGTTTCGATGCACGGGCTGTGAACCAACCGGACCCTGCTCCGATATCAGCAACCGTTTTGCCGGGAGCAATGCCTAGAATGTCCATAACGCGATTGATTTGCAGCCTTTCGTCCCTTCCAGGCGAATCGAAGACGGAAAGATCACCAGTGTATGGCGTACTGGTTTTGCGATGTTCGGAATGCAGTGTCGTTGCATTCTGCGATCTGGCCGTTATGCATTGCAATTGCAGAAGAAGGAGAACGACTAGGCTGAGCCGCTTAAGCATGATGGATTCGATTCTAAAGCAATTTTGGATGCGAAGTTCCAGGGGAACGTCGCCGATTCGCTTGCACCATAGAGAGACATTCTCGTGCAAGAGAAAAATGGGCATTACCGCTTTCTTGTCAATCAATATTAATGTCTGAATTCTAACTCTTGATCGCATTAAAGAAGAGGGCCTCAGGGATTCAGCGGGTGTAGCCGTGTAGGCTGGTGTAGCCTTCTCGAGATCTTTCTCGAAAGAGATCTTCCCAAGAAGAGTATTGCAGGAGCCTACACGAGGCTACATGCCTACACATGCGGCCCCGAAATTCATTGGCAGCGCTCTTACCCGGGTACAGGGATTGGGCCGTGGTTGCTAATGTATATGGAAATGCTCAAAGACTTAATTTGAAAGGTGGTGCGGCTTGGCTTCTCGGGACCAAATATTATTCCGAGGGCCGGCAATTTGCCCAACTCGCGAGTAGAATCCAACGATGTCTCTGAACCGCAAACTCAGTGCGTCAAGCGTCCTATTGGCGACCCTGCTGTTCACCCACAGTCTCCCCGCGCAAAACCCCGCCGCTGACCTCGTCCTAGTTCACGGCCACATCCTCACAGTGGATGCCAACGATTCGATAGCCCAGGCCATCGCCGTCCGCCATGGCGCTATCGTGAAAATCGGTACCGACGCCGAAGTTCTGGAATTCGCGGGCAATGCTCCCGGCGTCCGCATCATCGACCTCCACGGTCATACCGCCACCCCCGGCCTTATCGACACCCACGCCCACATCGCTGACGGAGGCGTCGAGGAGCTCTACGGTATCAAGCTCTCGGATGCCACTTCGGTTGCTGAAATCGTCGCCCGTGTAAAGGCCAAGATCGCTCTCGTCAAGCCAGGCGAATGGGTCAGCGGTTCCGGCTGGGACGAAGGCAAGCTCGCCGAGCACCGGTACGTCACCGCCGCCGATCTCGATGCTGTCGCCCCCAACAATCCCGTCTGGCTCATCCATACCACCGGCCACTACGGGGTCGCCAACTCGCTCGCCCTCAAGCTAGCCCACATCACCGCCGGCAC
>JBARIF010000361.1:0-11523 GCA_049799615.1 Terriglobales bacterium | reverse complement strand
GAACTGATGAAAGATCAGTTTATCGCGGACCTGATGCCGTTCGTGTCGCAGCTGAACGGGATGCAGTTATCGAGTGTGCTGGCCCAGGTCCGCGACTTGACCATGCGCCCGCGCCGCAGCGCCTGAAGATCCAAATGTGGACGCTCACGCCCACATTGAACAACTTGAACGCCGAATTTTATCCGGGCAACCACCAACTGAAGCCGGGGCCGCAAGGCCCCGGTGATTTTTTGAACGGCTACCTCTCCCGCAGATACGACTCCTTATACTCCAAATAATTCCGCGCGTAGCGCATGATCGTTTCCTGATCTTTCTCCTCCAGTTTGCGTTTGAACTTTCCCGGAGAACCCATCCACAGCGATCCGGGCTCGACAATTGTTTTTTCCGGAATCAGCGTTCCGGCCGCAATAATCGACCCTGCACCAATGCGTGCCCCATTCAGAATGATCGAGCCCATTCCGATCAGGCAGCGGTCTTCAATCGTACAGCCATGCAGGATCACCGAGTGGCCGACCGTCACATACCCGCCCAGGAAAACTCCATATTGCTCCTTCATGCCGTGCAGAACGCTGCCGTCCTGCACATTCGAATACGCGCCCACACGAATGGCGTGGACGTCGCCGCGCAACACGGCATTCATCCAGATACTGGCATGCTCGCCGAGGACCACATCCCCGATGAGCTGCGCCGAATCGTCCACGTAGCAGGAGTTGGGGACCGTTGGCGTTTTGCCTTTGTAGGAGCGAATCATGTTCAGACCAGAAGGAATTTGAACATAACACGGGCGCGGCCTGGACGTAAGCACGCCTGACTGGAACAGAGAACTGGAAACTTGAAACTGGTTTGTAGAAAGGCATGAGGTGAGTCTATCGGGCGGCGAATCAGGCCTCGGCTATCATCCAGGTCAAAGGCGGCGGGCGAGGGCGCCCGCCCACACACGCCTGGCCTCTTCTAGTTTTCCGTGGGCACCGGTACCTTGGGCACAGCCGGAACTCGCGGCGGCTTGGGCGGCATGGGAGCCTCGGCCAGCGTCGATCCCTTGCGCAGTTCGATCCCGCCGTGCTCGTTGTTGATCACCAGGTGTGGGCCGCCACTTCCCACGGTGCCACTGGCGGTTGCCTGGTCCTCGCCATTATCGACTTTCAGGGCGGCAAAGTCGGATTCGATCTCCCCACCGCGGGAGCGGGCGTCCACCTGGAAGCCTGCCTTGTCGGGCAGGTAAAGCTGGACGTCGCTGTTGCGGTTGCTCAGTTGCATGTCGCCCAGCTTGCTCATGTGGATTTCCACTGCGCCGTTTTCGTTTTGCAGCCGCACATCGCCATTGACTCCGGTCAGCCGGATGTCCTTCGAACGAGTGAGCAGACGGAACGGACCCGTCAGATCGCTGGCCCGCATATCGCCGGAATCCATATCGAGGTCGCCGTTGAGCCTGGAAAATTCCATGTCGGTGCGGGCTGATTTGAAGGCGACCAGGCCGGCGATCTTTGCCAGTTTGATGGTGTCGAACTCGCCGTTAATGCGCGCCGCGCCTTTGACGTCTGCCAGGGAAATATCGTCCGCCCGCCCCTGGACTGACGCATCCCCTGAAATATTCGAAACACGCGCCGAGCCGCCGGACAGGTTGAGACTCACCTTGCCATTGATATCGGAGGCGACGACTTCGCCATGCTGGCTGGAAATTTCAACGTCTCCCTCGCGGCCCAGTACGCTCACGTCACCGCGCCGGGAGGTAATCACGACCGGCGCCTTGCGCGGCACGCTGACGTCGAGATCGGTCGTAACCGAGTGCTCGCCGGCGCCCTGTGTATTGGCGTTCAAGGTGATCACATTGCCGCTGACGCTGATTTGCGGCTTGGTTGAAGGATTGAACTTGTTGGCCTCTTCCTGGCTGTCCGCGTTGATCCGCTTGTGCGCGGCCACGTGGATCTGATAGTCCTCCGACACCGTCAGGTTCACCGCGCCTCGGTCGTTCGCGATACGCAGGCTGCTGCCCGCGGGAAAGTCCTGCTGCAGTTGGTCATCGTAACTGTAGTTGTGTCCGAACAGAGCGAAGTCTTCGTCGCCCATCTGGATGTGGTTGCGAATCTCATCCCAGTTAAAGCGCGAGGCCTGGGTTGCCGACAACCCGAAAATGATCAGGAAGAACAAGAGCAGGACACCACCGGCGCCGATTCCCGCGGGGCGCGTGCCTTCTCTTTTCGCCTGCTCGTATTCGACCAGCTTGATCACTCCCCAGAGAATGATCAGGGCGGGCCAGTAGGTGCCGAACCAGTGCAGAAGGGGCTGTGGATGCAGCACGCGCATGGTGGTCAGCAGCAGAACGACTCCCAGCAGGATCATGACTACCGGACCGGCCACGGAACGTCGCTGTCTCGGCCGATACTCAATTGGGGGCGGGGCCTGAACCGGGCTAGCCATTTTTCACCTCCGGAGACGGGGGTTGCACCTCGCCGGATGCAAATCCGGGTGGTGGGGTTCCACTTGATGGCGGCGGCCCCGCGAGCGGGTCGGGGCCCGCCGTACTCTGGAAAATCTTTACCAATCCAATCACCACCAGCAGCAGCGGCAGGGTGCGGCCGAAGCGGATTACGCCCATGCTGTCAAGCAGGAACTGAAATCCCAGGGTCAACAGGATGGCTGGCCCCATCAAACCGCGCCTGCAACTGCGCACGCGATCGAATCCGGGCGGAACCTCGCCGACCAGGCCCAGACGTCGAACCAGCAACCATCCGCCGATGGCAATAAGCACAAGGGGCCAGATGCGGTGCGCGCTGAAATCCCAGATGTCGAGGGTGTGCAGCAGGAAGATCACACCCAGGCCGATGAGGACCAGTGCTCCCACCGGCACTTTGCTCACGTCCACCCGTTCGCCGGCACTAAAGGTTGTTCCTAGCCCAAATGGGTCGGGAGGAGGCGCTCCCATTTGTATGGCTCGCGCAGTCCGCACGGAATCGATAATCTGATAGAAGTAAAAGCCCGCGATGGCCAGCCCGAAGACCGTGCCCATGGCGTCGCTTCCGCTGCTCGCGCCCAGAACCAGCAAGGTGAAGATCACCAGATGCGCCAGGCCCTTGGCATATTGGCCGGTGTAAACAGCGCCCACGCCGAAGGGAAAGAAGCCGGCCAGAACGCCGGCCAGAGCGGGATTGGGACCTGCGCCCGGCGGGGCCATGGGGCTTGACGGAATGAAGCCGGCGACCGGTTGCACCACGTTTGGCTGCACGCCTTCCAGGCGCGCGGCCAGGCAAGTCTCGCAATAAATCACTCCGTGCACCGAGCGGGTGCAGGAGGCACACAGCGGTTTTCCGCAGGTGCGGCAAAATGCCACCTTCTCAATATCGGGATGGTTAGCGCAGTTCATACAAGCCTCCTGTAAGTGGTCATCCTCACTACAGGCGGATCATTCGGGAGGGAGGCCAGCACGGGCTGGTTCTCTCCCTGGCTGTAGTTGCGTTCCTGTCTTGGTTCGGGTTGTCCACTGGTATTGTTGTCTTTCTTTTCTTTGTTCTGCTCCTGTGGCGGCGGTGCAGGGGGAGCGGTCACTCGTTTGAATTCCCGCACCCGCGATTCGATTTCATATACGAAGCGAATATTTTCGTAGTACTTGACCACGCGTCCGGTGGTCTCGTAGTAGGTGCGCTTGATAGCACCGGGGCGCAGGTCCACATGCCGCACATCGCTCACCTTCACCCCCGCCAGGCTCAGTGAAATTGAGAGGGAGAAGAAGGCCATGCCGAAGGACATGGCGAAGCGGGGCTGACGGCTGATGGAAAGGACGGGAGCGAACACCGGCCGCAGCCACGCCGTGACCGCATCCAGCCACGAAGCCTTCGCCCCGGGCCGGACGGCGACGCGCCGCCTCTCGTATCCGGTGGTGGCCAGAAGAATGTTGTGCACCAGGTGAGATGGGGCGTCAACTTCAGGCAGCGACTTCAGCCAGCGCCGTCCCGCATCGGCCTCCGCGAACAGCGGCCCACAGACCGCGCATACCCGGGCGTGGGCCTGAAAGCTTTCCAGCTTGGGCCCGGTCAGGGTGGCGTCGAGAGCTTCGTTCAGCAGCGCATCGAATTCCGCGCATTGCATGCCGTTTTTGGTTTCGCCTGCCATCACATCACCTGCCTATAGGTACGTTGTAGCAGTCGCGCAAGTTCCGCTCGACCGCGATTTATCCTTGACTTCACTGTGCCCTCCGGAACCTTAAGTACCGTAGCAATGTCTTTGTAATCCATGTCCTGCAGGTCCCGCAGGATGACCGCCTCGCGCAGTTCGGGCGAAAGCTTCTGCAAGGCGTTGTGGATCAGTTCCCGGGTCTCGCGGCTCTGCACGCTGCTATCGGCCGCCGGGGCCTTGTCTTCGATCTTCTCGCTCAGCGGCATGGCGTCTTCATGCTCTGACGGCGTCGTGTCCAGCGATTCGGTCATCCGGTCCTGCTTGCTCTTGCGGAAGTGGTCCACCAGCAGGTTGCGCGTAATGGTTGTGACCCAGGTCATGAACGCCCCCCGCTCGACATCGTACGAGCTCAGGGTGCGGAACATCTTGATGAAGACCTCCTGGGTGAGGTCCTGGGCGTCATCGCCCGAGCCGGCGAAGCGATAGCAGATGTTGTAGATTCGCCGGTTATAGCGCTGCACGATCTCCTCCCAGGCCACCACGTCGCCGGCGATGCAGCGACGGACCAGCATGGCAACGACCTGGGCGTCTTCCAACCCGCACTCCCCGGAACTCCTGGTCTGTCGCCCGGCACACCCCGGGCTTTAACACCACAATACAGATACGTTTTTGTGGCCCCAAAAGTTCTTGCGATCTATAAGGCAAGGCATTGTAGCAGGGGGTGCAACGACAATGCGAACAAAAGGCGAACAAACCGAGAACCGGGAACTCCAGACTGGAAGCTGAGTTTATGAAGAGATTGTCAGGCCTAAGGCTAAACGCTCCGAGCCTTCTAGTCGAGGAGCCGCCGCAGCCCCAACGAGAACAATTATTCGCTGGTGAAGTAATCGACCGTGACTGGATTTTCGAACAGGGAATAGTCACGGGTCACGACCGTGATTCCGCTTTCGGTGACGAAGTAGCGTTGCCGGTCGGCCTCGGTGTCGTATCCGATCGTGGTGCCTTCCGGGATGTGCACGTCGCGATCGATGATGGCTTTCCGGATGCGGCAATGCCGGCCCACATTCACGTGGGAAAAAAGAATGCTGCTTTCAACTTCGCTATAGGAATTCACGCGCACATCGGGCGAGACCACGCTGCCCTTTACGATGCTGCCGGAAACGATGCAGCCCGCGGAAACAATGGAATCGACCGCGGTGCCGGTGCGTCCCGCTTCCGCGAACACGAACTTTGCCGGCGGATACTGGCGCTGGTGGGTGCGGATTGGCCAATCCGAATCGTAGAGGTTGAACACCGGCGATACGGCTACGATGTCCATATTGGCCTCATAGTAGGCCTCGAGGGTTCCCACATCGCGCCAGTACAGCGCCTCTTTCTTGTTCTCATCCACGAAGTCGTAGGTGTAAACCCGGTAGTTGTCGGCCATCTTGGGCAGGATGTCCTTGCCGAAATCATGGCTGGAAGCCGGGTCTTCCGCATCTTTCAAAAGTACGGGGATCAGCACATCGGTGTTGAACAGATAAATGCCCATCGAAGCGCAAACCTTTTCAGGATTCGCAGGCGAGCGCAGCTTGGTGACTTTGGGTTTTTCCTCGAAGCCCAGCACCCGGTGGTCGCGGTCCACTTCCACGACTCCGAAGCGGGCCACCTCGCCGGGGTCGATCTGGATGGTGGCCAGGGTCACGTCGGCGCCCGTCTCGTTGTGCCGCTCCAGCATCAGGCCGTAATTCATCTTGTAAATGTGGTCGCCGGAAAGTACCAGCACGTGCTTGGGCTGTTCCGAGCCGATCGAATAAATGTTCTGATACACCGCGTCCGCCGTGCCCTGGTACCACTGATCGCTTACCCGCTTCATGGGCGGCAGCACTTCGATGAACTCTCCCATCTCGCTGCCCATGATGTTCCAGCCTTCGCGCACATGGCGGTTCAGAGAAAGCGCTTTGTACTGGGTCAGGATATAAACCCGGCGCAGGTCGGAATTGACGCAGTTGGAAAGAGTGACGTCGATGATGCGGTAGATTCCACCGAAAGTGACGGCGGGCTTGGCGCGGTCGCGAGTCAGCGGATAGAGCCGCTCGCCCGCCCCGCCAGCTAACAGGACTCCCAGTGTATCTCTCATAGGGCTTTTCGCTTCGATGCAGCTTAAGGGCCCAGGGAAGCCCGCAGTCCTGAATTCCGGAGGCTGCGGAACGCGACAGTGTACCAGATACGGTCGCGTACTTGCCCCGGTATGCGGGTTCAGGGACAATCCACCGGTCGGCCGTCTGCGTACTATCTCAGGGTGCAGGAGCACTATGAATGCGCAATCCCATCGCGTCTTTGTTACCGGCGGCACCGGATATGTCGGACGTCCGCTGATCACTCGCCTGCTGCAGCGTGGCCACGAGGTCCGGGCGGTGGTTCGTCCGGGCTCGGAGCAGAAACTTCCGGCCGGTTGCCATGCAATTCTCGGAGACGCGCTGGACGGCAAATCCTATGCCTCAAAGATTGCGCCCGCCGACACCTTTGTGCAACTGGTTGGCGTCCCGCATCCGAGCCCGTCGAAAGCCGCGGAGTTTCGGCGGGTTGATCTGGCCTCCGGCGGGAGCGCGGTCGATGCGGCCCGGGATGCCGGCGTGCAGCACTTCATTTACATCAGCGTAGCCCACCCCGCGCCGGTGATGACGGCCTACATCGACGTCCGGTCGCAGGTGGAGGACTTGATCAGCAAAAGCGGAATGAGCGCCACCATCCTGCGTCCCTGGTACGTCCTCGGACCGGGACACCGATGGCCGTACCTGCTCCAACCCGTGTACAAGGTGATGGAGATCTTACCGTCCACTCGCGAGGGCGCCATGCGCCTCGGACTGGTGACTCGAGAGCAGATGGTTCGAGCCTTGGTCCACGCAGTCGAAGCGCCAGCTTGCGGAGTTCGTATTGTCGAGGTCCCGGAAATCCGCGGTGCGGGCGAAAATGCTCCGTCAGGATGACATTGCTCAGGTAGCGCGGGCCTCCGGCCGGCCCGATGGGCGGGCGGGACGCCCGCCAGACAGCCGGCGAGACGCCGGCGCTACTCCTTCCTTTATTCTGAGTTCCTCGACTTGCTCTTGCCGCGCCTGGCGCGGTTTGAGGCGGCGCTCGGGATGACAGAATTTGTCGTTAGAGAATTACCCGAGACCAAAGTAACGGCTGGAATTACGAAAGCGCATGCACATGGGACATCTGGTCGCTATGGGTGGTGAGTGAGATGGTGTCTTGACGTCGAAAGAAGCCGGAGCCCATGGGAAGAGAAGATTACCTCGAAGAAATCCACATCCGGATCCTGCGCGTGACCGAAGATCTGCGCGCCATTCAACGCCAACTCAACTGTGCCGCCATGGAAGCGCCCAGCGATCCCGAACTCATGGAAGCCCTCAGCCAGCTGCCGGAGATGGACGCGCTCCAGATGCTGAAATCGTCCCTCGACCAGATGCGCCACTTCCTCTGGTTCTACATGCAGGTGATGACCAACGAATCCGAGACCGGCGAGAGGCTGCGGCAGAGCATACGGCAAAAAGTTTCCGCGGATGCGGTGCTCAGCCCGGAAGCGTCATTCCTCGAGAAATTCAAGGACGCCTCGGACACCGCACTGCTACGCTATCTCTCCGACGGCAAACACCGGAAGCCGAACTAGCAGTGGACGTCGGACCTCGGGCCTCAGACCTCAGACCAACTCAGAACCGAAACACAATCCCTGATGAGTAGCGGAAGCTATTCTGCCGGTTACCCAGGCTGCTGGACAGTCCGGTCAATAACGCGTCAGTCGCGCTGAACTGCGTGCGGATGTAATCCACCTGCACCGCGCGGATGGCGAAATGTCGCGTCATACCGATATCAATTCCGCCGCCAAAGGCCATGGCAAAGGCATTGGCGCTGGTAAGGCCGGTGGAGATCCCGCCGATGACTGGAACGTTTAGACCCGCCCCCAGGCTGGAATGTGCTGCGCCGAACAAGGCGTGGGCGAAGACGGCGCTTCTGCCAAATCCGGCCGTGACCGTTGGGCCAAATAGATAGTTGGTAACGTGCTGGTAGGTGGATGCCGAAAAACCCGATGTCGAAAAGGAAAACGGGCTAAGAATGGAGCCGCTCACATCGGCTGTGACCCCGAGGTAGCGGTTGAAATTGAAGGTGCCCTGTCCTTCCCACCCGTTAAAACCGTTGCTGCCGTTGCGCAGATAGGAATATCCGCCAAATACGGTCGCACGCGTCCCATACTCGCCGCCGGCGGGCATCGCTCCGCCGTTTTGGGCGGCGAGCGTCAACGGCAAACACAAAACAATGGACGACAAGATTCCGAATTTCCGCATTTTCTTTTCTCTCCTTGGCGAAGGGCGTCGCAAGCAGGTGTGATGCGTAATGGAAGAGAAAAAGAATTCGGTTGCGAAAATTTATTGTGCGAGAAGTCCGCAATCTTAAGCGAAACTTAAAGAGGAGGCATTGAGCCTTGCGAATTCAGGTGGCGTTCAGCTTCTTGCCACATGCGCCCGCTACTCCAGCGTCACCGACTTCACCAGATTACGCGGCCGGTCCACATCTAAACCTTTTTTGACCGTCATGTAGTAAGCGAACAACTGCAGCGGCACAATCTCCAGAAGGGGCAGCAACAGTTCGGGTGCCTGGGGAACAAAAATAGTGTGGTCGGCCAGATGGAGAAGCTCTTCATCGCCTTCGGAAGCGATCGCAATCACCCGCGCCGACTGCTGTTTGAAGCCCCGGATGTTGGCGATGTTCTTCTCGTAACGCAGCACCGATCCCGAATCCTCCTTGTCGCAGGTCGCGATGATGACCACCGGCAGGTTCTCGTCAATCATCGCGTTGGGACCGTGTTTGGTTTCTCCCGTGGGATAGCCTTCGGCGTGGATGTAAGAAACTTCCTTGAGTTTGAGCGCGCCATCCATGGCCACGGGATAGTGAATGGCGCGGCCCATGAACAGAAAGTCCTGCACCTTGTAATACATTTCCGCCAGTTGTTCGCAGGCTGCAGGAGCGGTGTTCAGAAGAGCTTCCATCTTGCCCGGCAAATCGAGCAGTTCGCGGATGTACTGCCGGCGCCGTTCCTTGGCAAACTTGCCGCGCACCTGTCCCAGGTAGAGCGCAAATAAATAGAGCACCGCCATCTGGGCGGTGAAGGCCTTGGTCGAAGCGATGCTGATCTCTGGTCCGGCGTGAGTGTAGAGCACGCCGTCGGCCTCGCGCGCAATGGTCGAATCGACGACATTCGAAATAGCTATGGTGCGCGAACCCTTGGCCTTGGCCTCGCGCTGTGCCGCCGTGGTATCGGCGGTCTCGCCGGACTGCGTGATGACGATAGTGAGCTCGCCCGGCCCGATCAGCGGATTGCGATACTCGAACTCGCTGGCGTAATCCACGTCCACCGGGATGTTCACCAGGTCCTGAATCATGTACTGACCTGCCATGCCGGCGTGCCGGCTGGTGCCCGAAGCCACGATGTTGATCCGGCGCAGCGCGCGAAGTTCGTCCGTGCTGATGCGGACATCGTCGAGCCGTACCACTGCCTCCTCAAGCGATACCCGGGGCGCGACGGTGTCCCGCAGACCCTGGGGCTGCTCGAAGATTTCCTTGAGCATGTAATGGGGGAATCCCCCTTTGTCAGCCATTCCGTATCTCCTGAGAGCGTAAAGTAGCGCCGCCGTCCCGGCGGCTGTCCGGCGGGCGTCTTCGCCCGCCGCGCTGAGGGCGAGACGCCCTCAGGACAGCCGGCGAGATGCCGGCGCTACTTTCCATCAATACCGGCGTTATTGAATTCCCGCTCCGCGAATTACCGTACTTCTCACTTCGCCGCTGGGGCTCAACACCACCAGGTCGGCGGCCGCGCCGGCCTGCAGCGAGCCTCGGTTCTTCACTCCCGCCACCCGCGCCGGATTCATGGTCGCCAGGCGCACCACCTGTTGCAACTCCCAGTGCGCGAACTGCATGACATTGCGCACCGCCCGGTCCATGGTCAGAACACTGCCCGCCAGCGACTCTCCCACCATGCACTTGCCGTCCTTCACTTCGACTTCGAGCGATCCCAGGTGATAGCGGCCGTCGGGCATGCCGGTGGCGGCAGTGGCATCAGTGATCAGGACCGCGGCTTCCAGCCCTTTGGCTTTCAGAAAAAGCTGTACGATCACGGGGTCGACGTGAATTCCATCCGCGATGATTTCGGCGGAGAGCCGGGAATCGGTCAGCACCTCGCCCAGAATCCCGGGATCGCGATGGTCCAGCGGCCGCATCGCATTAAAGGTATGAGTAGCATGGCGGGCGCCAGCGGCGAAACCGGCGCGGGCCTCATCCAGATCAGCATTGGAGTGTCCCAGACTCACGCAAACTCCGCGCGAGGCGGCCAGGGTGATGACTTCGAGGGCGCCGGGCAACTCAGGCGCGATGGTGAGCACGCGAATGTGTCCCCGCGCCGCCTGCCAGAAACGATCAAACGCCGCCGTAGACGGAGCCAGCAAATTCTCCGGGGGGTGCACGCCACGGCGCTTGTGACTGATAAACGGACCTTCGAGATGAATTCCAAGGGGCCGCGCCCGCACCCCGTTGCTTTGCGGATTGGGGGAGGGCGGATTTCGCTCCGCGGCCTCGATGGCATCTGCCAACTGCGCTAGAGCGGTCAGGGTCGCGTCCAGTGGCGCTGTGACCGTGGTCGGGAAATAACTGCTGACGCCGTGGGCCGCCAGCAGTCGCTCCAGCGGCGGCAGTGCGGCGTCGCCTGCTTCCATCACGTCATGTCCGGCGCCGCCGTGAATGTGGATATCAATAAAGCCGGGCGCCAGTATGCCGTCGGCAAAATCCACCAGGCGCGCATTTTTTGGAACCTCCCGGCGCGCCCGCGAGGTCACGTCAACGATGGCACCTTCTTCCACCAGGAGCAGCGGCTGCTCGATGCGCTCCAGAGGGGTGAACAGCGTGCTGGCAGTGATCGCGATCATGGCATGGCAATGCTATATAGCAAAGCGACATTCTATAGGAAATCCAGGAACGGCCTGGTGCGAGGTTGGTGTCCTAGTCGTGCGGGACCCGACACGCGAAGCTGAGACGTCAGGCGGTTCACGCGGCGGTAAAGCCAATCCACTGCAAATGCTATATTTTCTAACGGAATCGAATGCTTGGGGTGCACAGGCGTGGCCCCGAGCATCTCCTCATCTGCGAGTTCGCACAGACCGTTCTTGATTGGGAATCAGATCACTCGATCAAAGTCCGCATATCCAGGACACCGCTCACAGACCACTACGAACAGAAGTTTTGCGTGAAGGCGCTGGTTGACCTACGTTCGATCTGAACACAAGGACTGCGACTCGCGTCCGGTAGTTGGCGAAAAAGTGCGCCGTGAAAGGCGCTGGACTTCAGCGGGTGAAACTCCCGCCCGGGAACTGGTTCGCTCCACCC
>JBARIF010000360.1:0-35210 GCA_049799615.1 Terriglobales bacterium | reverse complement strand
GTGCTCCATCCCTATCCCGATGCCCGTTTTGCCGCTACTCATCCGAGATAAGAACCGGATGCGCTAACGAGCGCCCGTCCGGGTCTGTGGAGGGGGTCGTGAGAAATCACGATCCCTACTCCGATCGACAGTAATGCTGGCAGAGCAAAGAAGTCGACCGTCAACCCGCCCCGGTCCGGCTTACCAGTAGGTGAAATGCAACTTGTCCAGGAAGACGGCATAAGGCGTTTGCGTGTAATTCCCGTCCATCTGGAAGTTGAGCGTGATACCGTGCCATCCGGCGGGAGCCGAATGTTGTCCGAAGTAACGGTTGACCGCCTGGGTGACGCCATTGAGCGTAATCGACTGGTAGAAGAGTCGGTTGTCCGAGGTCCGTTGTACTTGAATGACCACATGATTCCAGGAGTTGTTTGCCGGATTGCAGGCAATCCCGGTGGTCACCCACCTATTGTTCACGTTGTCCCAGATATCCCATTCATGTCCGCCGGCGATGCGGCACTGGTTGCCAAAAATGAAAGCCTTTCCGTCGAAATATTGGTTGACGTCAAACTCCAGAACTTGTGACGCCGGAAGGTTGTCGGAAAAAAACCAGGCATCGTAAATGAAGTTCCTGAGTTTCGGGACCAGGGTTTCGTCGAGGTCGGGCAGGCCCTGGGTAGAGCCCTGGCCAATGACAGGGTTGCTCCATAGGACATCGGAATAAGGCACGGTGCCGCCGATGTCAAACTGGGTCGCGCCGCCGGTCTGCGTCATTGCCCAGGTGACTTGCGGGCTGCACGACGAACAGATTTCGTAGGCTGGCGCCAGTTCGCCCCATCCTTTCCATCCGCCACTGGCTTGAACGTTGTACATGGTAGCTCCGGCCGTTTTTCCGGTTGAAGACCCGACACTGGGGAGTGCGCTAAGGCTTCCTCCGCAGGAACCGAAAAACAGAACGGAGATGATCAAGCTGATGAGAACTACCCCTCGGAGAATGCGTTTCCTTTCGTTCTGGCCGAGCACAGGCACACCCACAACGCCGACAGCGAACCCCAAAGAGACGTTCTTGTGTGGCTTCTTGGGCGAAGGCCAAGGACCGTGGCACGATAGCGGCACGAAACTGCTGGCCGCGCTGATGCTGTTGGCTGTCTCTGCAGAGAGGGTAGGGGTGGGCTTGATCATCAGGTGGCCAGCGCGACTGGCAAGTGGAAAAATCAGACGAGGTCAAATCACTTCTTAACCCTCAGTCCACTTGAAGAAATCTTAGTCACTGCCTGCTGGCAAAGCACGGTTACGGTGGGTGTTGGCCTTTGATGCGAAGCGGACGTCAACTGGAGAGTCAATGCCGGCCATTACGGTTGAAGGAAGGGGGTTTTGCCGGGAGGAATATAACAGCGAGCGACCCCACAGTAGCCTGGGCTATCGCACGCCCAACGAGTTCGCCGAAACGCTGAGATCCGCACTTCTACATGGATGAGAAAATCGAGGCAGGTCAGGAACTCAATCGTGCTTTCGATCGGCTCGAACGCTTGCAGCGGCGGCGTAAAGGAGAGTTCGTTCCTCCCTCTCTGAACCTGAACGTGAACATGTGAGCGAGGACCGTCTGACGCGATGACATCACATCAGTGTGGCCGAACGTGTAGATTCGATCGGACGCATCCTCAGTTCTACCTTCAGCTTCGATTCCAGCTCGCCCATCATTCAGCTATTTCAACGATTCAGTTTCTGACCTTTCCGCGCGGGGGTAAGATCACCGGCCATTGTCCCGAGTCGCGGAACAATCCACAGCGTGCGAATGGTTCCAAGCATGAAGCCCGCTCCAAATACGAGCGCAAAATAGACCACGCCAGCTTTCAGAATCGGCCTAACATTTCTCAGCGCCGCCCATTGTCGCCGTGGTGGCCAAAGTACGAGGGGTACCATTGGACATGAGCAGAATGCATCCAGAATACATCGGCCCAGAAATCTATGATCGCTCGGTAGCTGCCGATGTCCTCGTTCGAGATGAACTAGACGAGGAAGAAGAGGAAGACGACGGCGACGGCACGGAAAATGACAATGATGACGATGACGACCAGGACGACGACGGCTACTCGGAGTGAGCGTGCCCTTGTTTATTTCAGATGAGCGGACCGCATACCGACGATGGAATTTCGTGGGCTGACAACTGGGGTTAATACTTTGATGATTCAAGTCTTGAACTGTCTCACCAGTGCGCCGCGCCGCGTCTCATCCACTGATGATTCGTACGGCTGATAAAGCGCAATGCGGTCTACCAACCCCGCGTAACGCTCTCGCAGCTTCGCGCCGATACTCTCGTAAGTTCCGCTCACTGCGATCATGTCGAGCATATCATCGGTGATGAGCCGGGCCATTGCCTTCCAATCGCCATCGAGCGATTTTTGGTGTAGTTCTGGCGCGATTCCTTCCCAGCCGTGAGCCGCCAGTACAGGTTCGTACGTCCTCGTCGAGGCGTAAAACGCGATTTGCTGTCTTACCGCCTCGGTGTTTGCGGCGCGTTCACGCTCCGTATCTCCGACGACCACGAAGCTAGCCGTCGCGTAGGTAAAATATTGGCTTGACCGCTCCGACACGCGCAATCCATCCTCGACAGCCGGGCGAACATACTCGCGCAAGTACTTCGGGGTGTGGAAGGGATGCACGTGCAAACCATCACACACCTCCCCTGCCATGCGGCACATATAGCGGTTAACGCCTGCGATAAAAACTGGAATCTTGGGCTGCTCAATCGGTCCGGGATTGAAGAAAGGTGTCATCAAGTCGAAGTTGTAGAACTCGCCTTTGAACCGGAGCGGCGTCCCCTGCTGCCAACACTCCCAGATGGCTCGTAGCGCTAGCACCACCTCGCGCAACTTCGGTCCCGGTGATTCGAACTTCACTGAGAACCGCCGCTCGTTGTGACCCCTGACTTGCGCCCCAAGTCCGAGGATGAATCGTCCGGCTGAGGCTTTCTGGATGTCCCAAGCCGTGTAGGCGATGACCATCGGACTGCGCGGAAACGCCACTGCAATCGAGGTCCCGAGTTTGAGGGAAGAGGTCGTGGTCGAAGCAATCGCTAGGGGAAGGAAGGGGTCGTGTGAGGTCTCGGATGTCCAGAGACAGTCATAACCAATCGCCTCCACCTGGCGCGCATATTCCGGGACAGCTTGGAGGTTGTACTTGCTCAGCGCTGCATCAAGAAACATGTGAGCCTTCGCACATTGATTGTAACGTCATTGGCAAGGCTGAACCGATCTCGCCGGACCGCAAACGCCGGGAGACTGTCTTTCAACCAGGGTCGCCAACCAGACAGGGAATGCGGCTGGATTAATTGGAGCTGAGAATTAGGGGTGTGGTGTAGTAGGAGTAGCTCTCTTCCTGACCGAAGCCGTCAATCTGCGGGGCCGAAGGATTCGTTTCCTTTTCTGCATCACCGCAATCTTAACTCGACTCCGGGGTGAGTTTGTTTACAAGAAAAGGACTTCTTGAGGTTGATCGCCGTCGGGATTAGAGGCGGACGCGAAGAACTGGAGGCGTGATGAGGTGGGTCGCCGCATCCCGGAGATGCGTGGCTCTGATATGACCCACAGAGGAGTTCCTCGCCCGTTGGTATCAGCCAGACTATCTCTCCATGATGGAACGAGGAAAAGTCGAAATCGGGGCGGAAATCTCCGCTTCGAATCAGCCGGAAGTTTGTGATGACTGTTGAATGGTTGCTAACCGGGGAAGGATAACCACCTTCAGGAGTTTTCGCAGAAAATAGTAGGATTTCGTACCACCGTGCGAACGAGAATGGCGGCATATTCACAGTAGCCGCGTGGACCATCCGGTTTCACCGTATCTCCCTGACCCGCACGGTAGCGTTCAGACCAGAGCCAATCTTGCTTCTTGCCCATCTGGCATACCTTCAACACCGATTCGCGCAGCCGTTTGTATTCCCGCATCCGGAGGCAAGCCAGTGTTTCCAGATACCAGACTCGCCCCATGGCAGCAATATCGTACAATGGGTTCGGCAACTTAAAAGGCAATGATTCAGGGTACTCCCATGTTTCGTAACTCGCGGGTTTGGTGACGAGCTGTGTAGGCATCCCTCCACGCCAAAACATGCGTTCGTGCATGAGAATCGGCCAGAGACGCTTGATCTGGTCTTCAGTAGCAACCTCCAATCCGACCGCCGCCCAGTTGACATCGGACAACCCGTGCGTATCCACCACCCCACGTTCCGGATGGACATATTCCGCAAAATGATCACGCTGCCAGAACACTTCGAGGAAGCGGGCACGTAAGGCATCCGCGTGATGGTTCCAAGTGGAAGCTGCATCTTGTTTGCCCAGGGAGTCGTTTAAGGACGCAAGTTGCCGAAACGCACGAACTGCATAACACTGAGTAACGCCGCCCCACTGATTACGAGGTGGTGTTTCCACGTAGAAACCTGCCCCATTCATCAACCCGTTGGGGCTGATTCGGGTCAACAGGTAACGGCCCGTGGCCTCTAGAACCGGAATCCTTTCCCTCAACCAGGAATCGGATTTAGTGGCCGCAAAGATCTCCTGTGCAGTCAGAATGAAGCAAATTGGTCCCAGCACGCCCAGGGGATTGGCCTTAGTCTGCCAATGGGTGAAAAGACCGATCCATTTTCTTGTACTCATGTTCGAATACTTGGGCTGGCCCGGGCGTACGACTGGCTTATAGGTGTACACATCCGCGGGATACCTAAGTCCGCGCAGGTATGAGTCCATACCTTCGGGTGGCGTATCGGCCGGAAAAATAGTCAAAGGGATGTTTCCGTCATGCCGTTGAGAGGCCTTGACGAAATCGAAGTAATCAAGAACCTCGCGGTGCTTACCCAGCGCGAGATATGCTCCCGCCATTTCCCAGGAGTCCAAACCGGGGTAAGTATTCTCCGTCCCGTACACTTTGCCATCGGCAACCACCGTGAAATGCCCCGGGTAAGCACGCTGCTGCAAGGCTGGGTAGAGAGTTTTCTCCACTGCCCCTCTAACCCCCGCAATAATGGTTTGGTCGGTGTCGGGAAGGTCGTTGCTGGCCGCCGCTGTCGCCGCGTGGCAGTTGGAGTCTAGTGTTCCCGATGCCAGGGTTGCCGCTCCCACGCCCAGCCATTGCAAGGATTCACGCCTCGTGATTCCGCGACTAGGTCTCATCTTCCCCCATATTTATCAAGTTAACACGGATTTCCTTTTTGACTTCGAAAACGCCCAGGAGTGTAACACATGTTTTGCCTCCTATGCATTGCTTGAACCGAACTCCATCTGATCCGCCTCGAACGGTCAGCACCAGCACGGCCTGAAATTGCTCGGGTTCCAACTTACTTTTGCAACACCTTTCCTTACCCTGACACTACGGGTGGAGCGGCGCTTGGGAGTTTGCAGGTGATCGTACGCTGGTGGATGTGATATTGGTGCGGGGGATACCGGAGCACATTCGTTCGGACAAGTACTAACTACAGTACTAAGAGGTGGTCAGGACGAGTATCTCCTGTGCGCCTGATTTCAGACGTGGTGCAGAGTGTAAGACCAAGTGGCTTCCACGAGCAACAAGAATGGCACTCCACCATAGCGACACAAGGTCCGCCAGCCAGGGCTACGGCCTTCTCTGTCCCTTAAACGAAGTCCTTTCCAAGTGGAAGACCCCGCACATTATCTACGAGGTCGAAATCGCATCAACGGTCCGTGCAGAACGGGTTCTTCCACTTGGTACCGCTACTTCAGGGAAGCAGCGGTGATCGGCTTCGGACCGGACGAGTGTGTACGCCACGCGCGCGATCTTGGGCAGCCAAGGCGACGTATGCCTTCCACTTTCGATCGGCACTGCCTGGATCAGTTTGCATATAACGTTCGAACTTGGCCCGGAAACTGTTTTCACGCGTGCGGACGGCAACGCTGGCGGCCATCCAGAAGACAGCACGCAGCCGTGCGTTGCCGTGGCCACATCGGTAGCTACCCACACAAACGTTTCCGGCGTACTCTGCACGATGGTCATGGTCGGTTCATCTCCTTAGTGAATGTTGAGCGCACTCACGGTATAGGAGACTTCTGGGCTGACCATGACCCCGAGGTGCTACGGGCCGGCGTTCATTGCCGACGAGTTGCGGAAGTGACTGGGAAAGCTGGGTACGAGGACGTTGTACATCGGGCTCGAGAGTCCGTGGGAGAACGAGTACGGTGAGAGCTTCAACGGGAAGCTGCGCGATGAGTTCTAGAACGGGGAGATCTCTTACTCGCTGATGGAGATGTGGAAAACGCTGCGCGTTTCGCACATCCCCACACCCTCGGCGACGGCTACGGACAAATGCCCAACGAGGCGTTACACTAACACTCCACTTGGTACAAGAGATCGGTCAGGTCAGGCGCAATTTGGGTGCTCGTCCAGAGTTTTGAAAACGACTCCGTTGTTATTTGATACCGGAGGGATTCGGTGCGGAATATCAGAGGTTCAATGAAGTATTTGATGTATTGGGTTGGTCGACTCTCAGTAGGTTGCATTCTGGCTCTTGGGTTGCTCCGCCTTCCCACAGCCCTCTGGGGGCAAGGAATACCCAAGTTCGATCTGGCCCCGGGCCCTTTGGAACTGCAAGGGCCGGCTAACCCCTGGCGCTTCGTCAACGCGGTGGGGGAAAGGGCCGGAATATGGGGATTCGAAAATGGAATCCTCGAGGGATGGGTTTACCCCTTAAAGGTGTTCCATGATTTCAATCTTATCTTCCAGGTTGAAGGGTCGCCGATTGTCTATCCTGCCGAACAGTTGATCCGCACGGTGCGAGTTCATCCCCAGAGCGTCGAATTACAGTATTCGGCGGAGCAGTTCACGGTCACGGAGACGCTGTTCACGCCCCGCCACGAACCGGGTTTTGTCATTCTGCTGGAAGCGAAGACCTCTGCGCCCTTGCGGGTATTCGTGCGCTTCCGACCCGACCTTAGTTTGATGTGGCCGGGCTCGCTAGGCGGCCAGGCTGTTACTTGGAACAAGGACAAAGGATGGATGGAGCTAAGCGAGTCCTCGGGCAATTTCTCGGCTCTGGTGGGCTCACCGGCAGCGGTCGCCTCGACCGCGACGGGATATCACTCCTACCTGCCCAACGAGCAGCCCTACGAGCAAATCGAGCTACGACTTACCCCTGAAGCAGCGCGACGGGATTATGCTCCGATCGTGGTCACCGGTGGCATTCGCAACATCTACCAGGCGTCCACCACCTACGAGCGCATTCTTGGGCACTTGGCGGAACTCTACGCGGACAGCGTGAAGCATTACTCCGACCTCGATGCCGGCGGGCCGCAATTTGTCACGCCTGATCCCGCGGTCAACTCGTCCATGCGATGGTCTCGCGTCTCGCTTGATCAGTTGAAAGTCTGCAACCCTTATCTGCCTTGCGGCTATGTTTCCGGCTACGGTTCGTCGGGCACAGGGACTCGACCGATGTATGCCTGGTTCTTTGACGAGCCTACCGTAAGCTCATGGGCCTTCCTCGATACCGGCAGCGCAGAAAGCGTACGCGAGGCCTTCCGCTTCCTGCAGAGATACCAGCGCTCCGATGGCAAGATCCCGCATGAAATCTCCCAGAGCGCGGGCGCGATCGAGTGGTTCAAAAACTATCCCTATGCCTACATTCACAGCGATACCTCGCTCTGGTATCTGATCGCGATGGGGCACCTCTACCAGTTCACCGGGGACCGCACATTCCTGGAGGAAAGCTGGCCGTCCATACGGAAGGCCTACGAGTACTGCCTCTCCATGCTGAACCCAGCCAACGGCCTGCCGCAGATTCCAGCCGAAGAGTGGGGATCCATGGAGACTGCTGGGGTTGCCACCCAGGATTCGGCGATGGCGGGTGAGTGGATCGCCGCGCTGCGGGCGGTGGGCGCATTGGCTACGGCCATGAACGATCCAGTTCTCGCGCAGCGGTGCGAAACCCGGCAGAAGTTGGCCTCGGATTCACTGGAGAAATTGTTCTGGAGCCCGCGCCTGGGATACTACAACTATGGAGTAGGAAAATCGGGAGAAGAAGTTACGTATCTGAATCCGACGATCGCCTACAGCGCATGGTACGGAAGCCTGCCCAAGGAGCGCGCGCAGGCAGTGCTGGAGCGTCTGGCGACGGCACAGTTTCTTTCCGACTGGGGTGTGCGCAGCATGTCGCTGGAAGATCCACGCTACAGCGAAGCTTCGTACCAGATCGGCTCGGCCTGGCCGTTCATGACGGTTGCCCCCATGCTTGCCGACTTCCACTATCACAACGCGGTCCAAGGCTTCAGCACCTGGACCTCCATGACTCAACTGCGGACCTTCAATGCCCGCGGAGCTATGCCTGAGTCTCTTTCGGGAGCTTACTATCGCCTGCTCGACAATGGAGTGCCGCACCAGATGTTTTCCGAGTTGGTGGCCGTCCCGGGCCTGGTGGACGGAGTGTTAGGGATGGAACTCGACGTCCCCGGCCGGGTGTTTCACCTGAGGCCGCACTTGCCTCCCGCGTGGCCGGGCGTAACGGTCCGCCAATTTCCTTTTGGGCACGGACAGTTGAGCCTTGAACTCCACCAGTCGCCCGGGCGGTTGACTGCTGATCTCAATGCGACCGGCGTCCCAGCGTTCGAGTTCGAGTTCTCTCCTGCATTGCCGGCGGGAGCGACGGTTGTCTCGGTGAAGCAACAGGGAAAATCAGTTCCGTTTCAGACAACGGACAATGGCAGCGACGTTCATGTGCAAGTGAAGCTCGCATCGGTCTCCAAGGCCAGCATCGAGGTGCGCTATCGCGGCGGGATTAGCGTGGATGTTCCCTGGCAGCCGATTCTCGAGGGAGACTCGAGCAGGAATTTGCGCGTGCTCAAGACGGCTTACCAGAATGGCGAATTCCAAATGCTGGTGGAAGGACGGCCTGAGCTAAAGTATGAAATTCGCCTGCTGACGCCATGGCTAACGTCAGCTGGCAGCTCCGCCGAGGATGTTGGAACCGATGGCAACTGGAAACTCCTACGGGTCAGCGCACCTGCCGGTCAGCAGCATCCCGACAAGGCCGGCTATGTCCGCTGGACAGTCGACGTCGCCCTCAGACCCAAGTGAGACGCCTGCTTAATTCGTTTCTAACTGCTCCTTATCCGGAAGCTTCGGAAATGCAGCGTGGGGCTCGGCTTGGTACCAGAACGCGACTGAAGAGATGTCATCGGTCAGCGGCAGATACTTGCCGCCGTTTCTCCATCCCAGCGCCTGGATGGTCACCCGCAAATCAGATTCAAAGCGAATCGGGTCGGGAATGTGCCAGCGGTACAGACCAAATCTTTGCTGCGACTGGTAGAGTCCGTCCGGCTTGAGAGCTTGCACCAGCCCGGAATAAGGGCTGGTGAATTCTTCATACTGATGTTTTTCCTGGTTCTCGAAATCATATGATCCGTTGAAGTAGTCTTCCGTACCCGTGCCGTTGATGGTGGGAAACTCGCGGTCCCCATCCATGTAAAACTTGATTTCCCCTTCTCCCCACCAGCCGCTGTTGTGCACACCCCATGCCATGTAAGTTCCGACGTATTGTCCCTTGCCCTTGACCCCATCGACGATGGTGTAGACCTCTTTATAAGGAAGCGGATTGACGCGCCGGAACTGGGCATGGAAGTAGGCTGCATCCTTGGGCACCGACGAAAGCGCATAGTCCACCTGATAGAAGAGGGTCATGGCCTTTTCATCCAGGTTCTGGATAGTGATTCTGGCTTTGCGCCGGAACGGCATGGGCCAATAGGAGTTGAAGGCGCTCCCCGGGTTCACGCAGACCGGCAGAGATGAGATTCTGGCGTACTTGCCCCAGCCCATGGCAAAGAAGTCGCCCACCGGAACCTCCACCGATGGTTCCCTCTCGTCGTCCCAATACATGCGGAGAATAGAGAGGCGCCAATCGCCCGTAGGTGTCATCCACATGTGTTGAATCGCGCCTGAGCCAGTGATGTCAGCCACGGTGTAGGTCGCGCCGGCGGCGATGTCCACCGACGGGCTGACCTTCCAGCCGCGTCCGAGGTCCCGCGCCGCCTTTGCCCCGGTCCCTTCGGTGGCCATCCCGCCTTTGCCCTTCTCTCCGGTAGGATTCTCCGGACTGATTGACAGGGTCTTGGCGTTGGAGAGGCGATAGAGATTGCTTAACTGATTTTCGAGTCCCTGGTACGGCGTGTCCTGCCCAGATGCGGTGAACGGAATCAGGAAGTAGAGCACAGCAACGGCATGAATATTCGCTTTCATTGCAAACTCCCTTCGTGGTCACGATTGACTCTGCGTCGAGTAAGATCGCGCCGCGAGCTCAGTGTTGCATTCCGCTGGACGATTCCTGCACGATTTCGGGAAAAGCGGTGATGCGAAGCTTGGCCGCCCCGTAGGGCACGAGCGTGATTTGCTCATCGGGCGAGAGGCTCTTCACCGGACTTGCCGGCAGCGGTCCAGCCGAGCCCTCGACCTCGCGCCACTCTGGAACCCGCCGGCCCTTCATGATCAGTTCGACCGGGGAGGCATCTCCGGAAAAAGGATATTGGCCGATGGGCGCTTCGACAACCTTGATGGCTTCTGCCGGCCGGGCAGGATTAAATTCCAGGCCGTAGTTCCATGGCGTCGTGGGCCGCACTTCCCAGTCCGGCGCCAGCGTGTCTGCTACCAATTGATTCCAGGTTTCGCCAATCTTCAGCGAGAACACCAGCGGGCCTCTTTCAATGGCGACCGAATTATTTTCCCAGCGGGAAACACGCGGCCGCATGGGAAAGTTTATCTCGACCCGATCCCCCTTCTTCCATTCCCGGTTGATCACGAGATAAGTTCCGCTCTGCACGGAGTTGACCGAACTTCCAGCGACCGTAACCGCGGTCCCGGTGGCCCAGGCAGGAATTCTAAGCTTAAGCGGAAAACTCGCTGCTGTGGCCGGATTCACCGTGAGTCTCACGCTTCCACGAAACGGATACTCTGTGTCCTCTACGATCTGAACCTTCACGCCGCCGTGGACTTCGGCTTCGATCTCATTCGGAGCATACGCAACAGCCGCCAATCCGTCATCCGCCGTGCCCATCCACAAACTGGATACCAGCTTTGGCCAGCCTTGATGCATATTCGCAGTGCAGCAGCCGAACTCTGGAGTCAACCCGTACAGGTTGGCGTCCGGGCCGTTGGTTGACCAATGGCGCTCGCGGCGAGTGCAGGCGATCTGATTGGGCTGCTGGTCATACTGGTGCGACCACATGTCGTCGCGGAAAGTTCCCGGCAGGGCATTGAAGGCGACCTTTTCCAGACGGTCCGCAAATACAGGATCGCCCAGTGCGGCTTCGATCTGTTCGTAGGAAAACATGGACTCGACCACGGCGCACAACTCGATGCCCTGCGAAGGGTCAGTCCCTGCAATGTGCTCGTCGGCGCTGAACATGCCATTGGGAATACCGTGGTATTGATCCAGCATCTTGACTTGCTGGTAAATCCCCTTGCGGTCTTCCGCGGAACCTGAAAACAGGAACCATACCGGCGACGTTTTCAATGCCATGGCGTTGTTCACACCATGTGTCTGCATGGCTCTGTCCGGAAGCCCGCCCCCCGACGCATTGAGAATGCTCCGGTCGGTTTTCTTAGTGTACTCGAAATTGTCGAATTGCCCCTTCCAGTTGTATCCCTGATCGTGCAGGAGTTGCGCCAGGCTAAGAAGGGAGGGATCGCCGGTCCGATTATAGAGCCAGACGATACTCACAACTTCGTCCTGCCAGCGGTACTTGCCCCAATTTTGCAAAGGCCGATTGCGAAGCTCGCGAACTTGAAAGGCAAAATACTTCTGCATCAAAGGAATGACGCGCGGATCACCCGTTGCTTCCTGATACTGAGTCAGGACTTTCAGCATCACCATCCGCGGCCACCAATCCTCATTGACAACCGGGCCGATGGAGCCGTCAGCGCCCTGGTGAGTCAGAGTCCAGTTGACCCACTTTTCGGCTTTGGCCTTCAGCTTCGCATCGTCGAGAAGGTAGGCCAGCGGCACCAGACCGTCCAGAAAATATGGCCCGCGCTCCCACGCCTCGCCCGTGCCGCCGAGCCATGCGCTGTTCGGACCAACATCAGACCACACCTCGTCAAGATGTCCGCTGAGCCCGTCCGCCTGAATGCGCAACTGGCGCTCCAGCCAGCCCTTGGGCCGAATGGATGTGAGCGGCAAGAAATACAGCGGAGTGGATTGCAGGGGAGAACGATTCTTGTAGGCCGCTTGCCTGCGTGCTTCGCGCGTCGTTGGTCGCGCATCGGAATTGGATTGCTCCTCTGCCCCGGAAACAGCGGAAGCGCGCAGAAGGAGACAGAGCAGGAGACTGCAGAATAGGTAGAACGATTTCATGGAGTGTCTATCTCTTTCAGGTCCCGGAAATGCCCGCAATGCGCACTGAATATTGCCGGTGATTTGCAGCTTCAAATTGCCAGGTAGAGCCGGTCTGTAGCAGGGCCACGGTTGCCCCGGCCACATCTTTCACCGCGACGGTCCGCAGCAATCCCGACCACTTCCCGTCGACGCGGACTCGCTTCGAATCCAAGACATGAATCGCCAGTTCAAGGGCTGCGCCCCCGTACTGCAAGTTCACCACGCGATAAGCCTTACCGGCCACCATGAAGGAGTCGGGGAGATTCGGCGAGACGGGCAATTCGTTGGGTTGTTGCGGATCACGGAAGCCTACCACGCTGTGTAGGATGTGGGCTGGAAGCACGGCGCCCCAGCCGTAGCCCTCACCACCCCAGGCGCCCTGCGCTCCCCAAACTTCGCAACTCACACCGGGCCAGCCGAGTTTTTGAACAGCGGCGGGCCGCTTACCGTCGGCGGATGGGTTGGCGATCGAACGCCGGTCCATGCTGGTGTAGATCCGCTCGGCGATGGTCTGGATTACGTCGGAAACAAGTTCCATTTCTCCCGCCGCCCAGAGGGACTCGAGATAAGGCAGCACCAACGACGACCAATGCAGCCCATCCTGCCAGTCCTCGGCTGCGGGCAAATGTTTGGCCAGGGAATCCGCGTAGAACTTGCGCAGAGCAGGCCGCATTTTTTGTTTCTGTTCGTCACTGGCAATGCCACAGAAGACAGGCCCAACCTGGCCGAGATCGCGGCCAACTGACGTTACAGCCTCGCCTTTGCGGGTATCGAAGTCGTAAAACCAGTCTTCTTTCCACAAGGTTTGTGTCTTCGCAGCATACACTTGCTGAATCTTCCGCCATTCGTCCCGAGAGGCCGTGTCTCCCAACACCTGGGCAAACTGATCGAGTATTCCAGCGGCGTGGGAGGTTGCAGTCTGTACTTCGACAATGCGGAGAAATTCGATCAGCTCGCCTCCGGTGGGCTGTTGGATCAGGAATCTCGACGAGGCGTCCATGCCGGTTTCCCAGCTGCACTTTCCGGTGATGAATCCATCGGCGTCGATCCTATTTGCCAAAGTCCAGCGCAAGAATCGTCCCATCAAAGGATAGATTTTGGACAGCCATTTCTTGTCGCGGGTGCGGGCCCAGATTGACGCGGCGCAGAAGAATGGGTAGCACCATGAAACCGAGGTTCCGCATTCGGAGCCATCGGCGGCCACCATATTCATTTCTCCATCCTCGCGAGAGCAAGGAACGTTGTCCGTGGGCGCATTGGCGAATTGCCCCAGAAAAACTTCTTTGGCCGTATCCGGATCGGCATAGCTCAGCGCCCACATGTCAATGGACGTCTCTGCAAGCACGGTTCGCGGCGCCTGGATCTGCATTGCGTCCCAGGGATGCTCATAAATTCCAAGGGGACGACGGACCATCATCCGCAGCGTCTCCAGGTCATACACCCAGCCATGCTTCCAGTGTTTTGGCCAATCCCCTTCTAGCCGAGGCGCGGCATTCCAAAACGCAATATCCTCACCGTACTTGACGGCAAACTGCTCACGGACTTTTCCCAAACATTCACGGGCAAGTTCATACGAGGATGCTGCATTTTCTTCCCGCGCCAAAACAATTGTGTGCTCTACCTTGGTGCCGGGAGTTGTATCCAGGTTGAACCGCAGGGCCGCGTACAGCGGCTTTGGATAGTAGCTAAGACCTTTGTCAACCTTCGAAGTCGAGCCGAACCAGGAATGAAGTCCGGTTTCCTCCTCGCCCAGGAAGTGCGCCTGGCTGGAAAGATCACCGAGGAGGGTAAAAATCTTTCCCGCGGCGAAGGACCGGATCCATATCGAGTCGTTGGCCTGATCGTAGTTGCCCGCTAGGCCGTCGCGACCCCACCAGGCGGAGCCTCCCAACTTGCAGTCGAGCACCGCCACGAGTTGGACCAACTGGGGCTGCGAGCTTTGCACGACAACCTGTGCGGCCAGCGCATTTTCGCCAACCTGGAGGAACGTGCTTTCCACTTTCGTTCCGGCCTCGGTAAATGCAAAGGTGAACAGGTTCTTGCTGTGATACGGAGAAGTCAGTTGCTCAGGACGAAAATCATCCGGCGACCAAAATTGCTTTCCGCTAATGAGGAACCCTAACCGAAGATGGGCCTCATAGACTCCATTCTTGGCGAAATCGAAGTAGCCTCCCGGACCCGCGGGATAGTAGAAACCGAATCCGATTCCGGGAGAGGACCGCAGAACTCCACTGCGATGCAGGTTCCAGCTATGAAAGGGATTGTCCAGGTACCCATACGGTGTGTAATCACTCAGCGGGAAATCGTTTGCGGCGCTCGGAATGTCGGCTGCAGCCGGAACCGCCAGGCTAATACCGGACGTGAGGGCCGGCACGGCAAGAATGCTCATGCAGAAATCGCGGCGATTAAGCACCAAGGTAGTGTCCTTTGGGGTTTTGTGAATTGCACGGTTCTAACCTGCTGCAAGCAACCATGCGGTCTATCCTTCCGGCTTGGTGAGCCCCATACGTTCGAACTCACGGCTATTCTGATAAATCTCTTTGAGCTTGTTCAGCATCTGTTCCGCTTTTTGTGGTTGGTTCAACTTCTGATAGTTCCGGGCCAGATGATAGTAAGCAGAGGGATCGCGCGGGCCGAGGACGGCCGCTTTCTCGAACAACGGAATCGCCTCAAGAATTTTCCCCGCCTGTTCGTACATCTTTCCCAGTTCGATATAGGGATACGGCAGCCCGGGATCGAGGCGGATCGCTTTCTGGAAAACGGCGCGAGCCTCCGCATATTCAGGACTGCCGGCACGAGCGCCATTGCGCACCAGCGAAGAGCCCAGCAGGTAGCACAGAATCGCGCTGTCGCCCTTCTGCTTCAGGTTCTTGCGCAGTTCGCGGATGGTGTCTTCTCGGCCGTTTTGCTGGATATCAGCGAGTCCCAATGCGGCGACGGGAAGGTCTTTGCCAGGAGCCATCCTTCCGGCCTTCTGAAATTCTTCGCGAGCCAGGTCAAATTGGCCGGACAGCGCATGCAGCAGGCCCAATTGAAAAAGTAGCCTCTCGCTCCCCGGTTTGTTTTTCAATCCCACCCGCACGACTTCAATCCCCAGCGGATAGGCGTTGTGGTCAATACATATGGTGGCGAGATCGAGATAGTTATTTTCATCGGTAGGAAAGAGAGCGGTGGCCTTGCGAAGAGTGTCAATCGCGAGCTGAGTTTGACGATTCTTGTCGTAGGACTGGGCCAGCAGATTCAAAATGTCCGAGGAGCGCCTATGGGACTCGGCTTCTTCCAAGGTCTGAATCGCACTCTGGTAATCCCCGGCCAGGTATTGAGCCAGCCCCAGGTTGTAGCGCAAGGTGGGGCTGTTGCTACGCGCCATGAGGTCCTGAAATACGCGAGCGGCCCGGGGATAGAGACCGTTCGTTCCCAGGAGGTAGGCCAGACGCATTTCGATTTCAGGAGGCATGGCGGAAGTCGCATCTCCTGCCTGATCGAGGTGCTTGCCCGCGGCCGCAGCATCCTTTCTCTGCAAGTCGTAGAGTGCCGCGTAGGCGTTCAGCACGGGGTCCTGCGGGCTGATCTTCAAGGCCTGCTCGATATGTGCGGCCGCGCCGCGCCGCTTCAGTCCAGATTCGAGGACGGCCAAATTTTTCAGGGCTGGAAAGAAGTCAGGACGCAGAGCGATGACACGCTGAAATGCTGCGATCGCACCGTTCGCATCGCCGCTGCCGAGAAGCGCCAGCCCTTGCAAGTTCTCCACCTTGGGGTTGCCGGGGTATTGTTTACGCAGGTCTTGAATCTGATCGAGGGCCGCAGCCCATTGCTGCTGTTGCACCAACTGCATTGCTCTGCTGTATTCCGGTGGATCCTGAGCCAACGAAACCACCGGAACCAGCAACGCGACGAGGGAAAGAGCAAGAGCCCGCAGCGGCATTAAAATCCCAAGCGAGCTCCCAGTTGGATAGACCGAGGCGTGAAGGTTCCGGTGGCCTTACCGAAACTTCCGCTGGTGAGATCGCCGGCAAAGTTGTTGAGGTTGACGCGGTTGAACAGGTTATACACTTCCGCGCGGAATTGAAGATTGGCTTGCTCGTGGAACCACGGGACCTTTATGTTCTTCAGCATCGAGAAGTCAACCTGAGCCATGCCGGGTCCGTGAACGGTGCCCCGCCCCACGGTGCCTTCCTGCCCTAGGGCTGGCGCCGAAAAAGCCGCCGCCGGGAACAGACCTTTCAGGTAGTCCGAACGGTCGTAAGTCTTGTTCAGGCTGAAGGATGGCTTATTCGGCAAGTCGTAAGTATTGCCGTCGGCGTTGTAGTCTCCACCAGTGTTTCCAATGACCTGGCAATTTGGCGTCACTGTCGTGGCGCAAGCGGGATCATTCCACACCGGCACAAAGGTTGCGCTGGTAAAAACGGTTTGTGGCAGTCCACTCTGGAATACGGCCAGGCTGCTGGCTTCCCATCCCCCCAGAATGTAGCGGACTGGCGCGGCCATATTCGTGAAGGAGGGTAGGTGCGCGACGAAGTTGAGGGCCACCTTCTGGCGCACGTCGTTGGGAGAGAGCCCACGCTGTGCCGCCACATTGTAGGCATCAATCACTTCGGCATATACGGCGCCCGACCCCGGCCCTACGGCGTTTACTTCGTCAATGGCCTTGCCCAGGGTGTAAGAAGTCTGAAACGTGTAATTCTGGCTGAAGATTTTGCGCACCGACACAGTGGCGCCATTGTAACTGGACGACGCGCTGTTATCGCCGTAATTGACCGTGGCAAAGAACGGATTCAGACGGTGCAGGGTGTCCTGATTTTGAATCAGGTCCCCGGCAAAGCGGTTGCGGTCAATCACGGTGTACAGATGTCTGCCCACAGAACCGGTGTAATCGGTTTCGATCACCCAGTCTCGCTTCGGGCTGTACTGAATGCCGAAGAACCAGCTCTCGGCATACGCGTATTTGATCTTCTGGTCGGCGCCGCCCACCGAGGCGAGATAACCAATCGGACCGCCGGCCGGATTCAACCCGGGAGTGATCGGAGGATAGACAAAGCCGTACGGCGGATCATCGGTGGTTCCCAGCGCGTATACAGGTTGTGGTCCGCTTGGGTTTTGTGTGGAAGCTGTGGCCGACGCTACGAACGGCGGATTGTTGCGAGTCGCGTCGCTCCAAACCTTATTCGGCCAGCGATCATAGAAGACACCCATACCGCCACGCACTGAAATCTTCCCGTTCCCCGTAGGATCCCAGGCGAAGCCCAGGCGGGGTGCCAAATATCCTTTGCGCGCCTCGGTGTACATGTGATCCACGCGGATCACTTTGGCGCCGGCAATCTGTTGCGCCAAACTGGACCCGTTGCCCAACTGAAGGTTGGTCATATCGCCATTCACCTCGGTCGGGTTGCCGGAGAAGTCCCAGCGCAATCCCAGGTTCACGGTCAGGTTCCTGCGGAGTCTCCAATCATCCTGGCCATAGAACCCGTACGTGGTTGAGCGGTAGCCAAAGTTCTGGAAGGGCAGGCCGCCAGTTTGAGCATTGAAGTTAATGCCGCTCTCTGAAAACGGCGTATCGGTGGCGAAGTCGAACGCGTTCTGAAAATTGAAGGTCGGCCGCAACAATGGACCGCTGAAAGGAGCATTGTCCTGGTCGCGGTAAATATCGAGCCCGAGCTTGAACGAATGCGAGCCGCGGTTGTAGGACACCATGTCCCGCCAGTGGAAATCGTTTTGGACAAAGCCCGCCGGACCCCAGCCTGCACCGAAGCCGCTCATCCCGGTAACGTTGATGGCAGGAACGCTGGGATGGGCCACCGGCGATGCACCATAGTCGAGCGTGTAACCCATGGCCGCTTCGTTGACCAGCGTGGAGGAGAAAACGTGAGTAAAATTCAGGTTCGCGTAGTCCGCTTCGGCTGGTGGATTGGTGTTGAACGCCGGACGCGGACCGGGGCTGCTCTGGCTCGCCGTCATGCGGAAAAAGTTGGCGTAAAGGCGATTCGATCCGTTGCCGAAAATCTGGTCCACACGAGTGTTCCATTGAATTCCGTCACGCGGGGTGCTGGTGGAGAGTACGCCGGTCTGGAACAGCGGCATATCGCAGGGCATCCCGATCGAGTTGGTTCCGGTACAAGTTCCCAAACCTACTGTCGCCATCTCAGCCGCCACGGTGATGGGCGCGCCGTTCGCGCCGATAGCAGCGGGATAGCTAGTCAACAACGATGTGCCAATGTTGTTGGGGAAATTTGTCTTCATGAAATTTGTAAAATCCGGAGTCTCAACCGTGTAGGTACCGGTAAACGCCTGCGCAGATTTCAGCTGGTCATAGCTGGCAAAAACGAAAGTGTGATCTTTACGAATGGGCATGCCAATGGAACCGCCAAACTCGTTGCGCCGCGAAACGGGCACGATGCGACCGGTGATGGGGTCAGGCGTGTTCTGGAAAACGTTGCGCGCGGTCAGCTTGTTGTCGGTGTGATATTCGAACAGACTGCCGTGAATCTCGTTGGTTCCGGACTTGGTTGTAATCTGAGTCAAGACGGAACTATTGCGGCCGTATTGCGCCGAGTAGTTATTCACCGAAACGCGTACTTCTTGAATTGATTCGACGTTGGGGGAGAGCTTGGCGCTGCCGCCATCGGGGTTGTCGTTCACCGATGTGTCATCCACGTAAAAGCCGTTGGACGATCCGCGCTGGCCGTTGGCCGTTACCGAGGGAGCGTTGGCGGCATTGAAGATATCGTTGGCGCCGGCGCGGTCGGAGACTAGGCCGCTGCCGGTGACTCCGGGAGTTTGTGCGATCACATTGAGGGCGTTGCGACCTTCGAGCGGCAGGTCAAGAACTTCCCGGGCCGTGGTCAGTTGGGAGATATGAGCTTCGGTAGTTTCGACCACCGGCAGCGTGCCGGTGACCGTCACTTTTGTGTCCACCGAACCGACAGCCAACTGGATGGATACGGCTTGCACTTTGGCGGTGTCCAGCACCACACCCGATTGCACCGCGGTGTTGAATCCTTCGCGGGACGCCTCCACTCGATATTGCCCGGCGGCCAGCGACGGCACCCGGTAGTAACCGGTCGAGGAAGTCTTGGTAACGAATGAAACCCCGGTAGCCTCGTTGGTCACCCGGATGGTTACGCCCTCTACCACGGCGCTGCTGGAGTCGGTCACAGTCCCTTCAATGGAACTGTTGAATTGCGCAAAAGCCGATCCGCTCATGGCGGCGGCCAGCAGCAGGGCAAGGCCCAGCCCAGTAAAGGACGGGAAGAGAGTGCGAAACGAACAATATGCCCCAGCGCGTCGCTTCATGGTTCTAATCCTCATGTTTTCTGAACACCCACCTAGCGTCGTGAATTGCACACGGGTATCGGTGCGAATCGTAGGCTGGCCCCCTTCCGCTGTCGCATTGTAAACAGACTATTGACATTGCCGATTGGAATTCCTATAATACGGGGTTCGCTTTTCTGTTTCCTGCCTGGAACACCAATCAGCAAATTTTTTCTCAGGTAGAGAGTCGCGGGCAGAAGTGTCTGGTTTCACCGCGAGGCATGTCCGCGAAGAATCCTGGGAAATTCTCAGTTGTTCAGGAGCACAATACCGCGCTGCAACGCGGCGCTCACCGCCTCGGCGCGATCGCTCACATACAGCTTGGCAAAAATGCGGATCGTATGATTGCGAACCGTATTTTCGCTGTTCCCGAGGACCCTGGCGATTTCACGATTGGTGAGACCCCGGACCAGCAGCGTGAGCACTTCCAGTTCCCGGGGCGTCAGTTCATGCCGGTCTTCACGCTCCGCGAGAATCGGCTGGATGCATGATTGGATCCACCGTTTACCTGAATATATCTGCCGAATGGCGCCAGTCAGTTCGTCGGGGCCGACATCCTTGAGCACGTATCCAGAAGCGCCTGCCTGTAGTGCGTGATAAACCTCTTCTTCGTTGGCATAGCTGGAGAGCACCAAGACTTTGGCGTCGTGGCAAGCTTCACGAATGCCCGCCAAGGCGCGTATTCCGCCGCCATCCGGCATCCGCAGATCGAGCACGACTACATCGGGATGCAGATCTTTGAATTTCTCGATGGTCTGGTTGCCCGTCGTCGCCTCACCCGCGACCACAATGTCCGGCGCGTTGTTCAGCAGGCTCTTGAGTCCCATGCGAAAGATAAGATGATCGTCGGCAATCAGCACCCGAATGGAAGTGGTCATAGCCTGTAGCCCTCGCGGCGATGAGATCGAGAAAGCCACGATCTCACTGGGCCTCCGAGGCGATGAGTCCAGGGAGGCACGGATTTCCAGAACGGCCTGCGGCGAGGAATCGGCAGCGCCAATGACACCCTGGTTCCGTGGCTGTCGGAAATGATGGTCAGGTCCGCTTTCATACTCGCTGCCCGTTCCCGCATTCCCGTCAGGCCGAAGTGGCCTTCCTCAACCCCTGGCGCCGTCGAAACATTAAAACCTTGGCCGTCATCTTCGATCTCCACCAGCAGCCTTTGATCTTCAAACGTTAGGCGTACGGTAATCCGCTTCGCTATGGCGTGCTGAATCGCGTTGGCTACAACTTCCTGTGCGATGCGCAAGACCTGGCCTTCGGATTCGCTCGACAAGCGTTGCGGCGTACCCACACTCGAGAAAGACAATTCGCGGTTGGTTCCGGCAATCTGCGGCTGCAGGACCTTGCGTAACATGTTTTCCAACGATTGATCGGTGTGCAACGTGCGCAGGGCGGCGATTGAGCGATGCGCTTCCCTGCGACTCTGCCGCGCCATGTGCAGTGCCATGGCGACCGGTGCAGTCTCGCCATCCCATTCCGGCCTCCGCAAGGCAAACTCGAGCTGTAACGCAATGCCGGCGAAACCCTGGGCCAGGGTATCGTGAATTTCACGGGCCATCCGCGACCGTTCTTCTAGGACTGCGCTCATCCGCCAATGTTCGGCGCGGAGGTAGATAAACACTGCGATTACCACCAGGGTCATGAGTACGAACGCAATTTCCACTAACTGATGTTTGTCCCACCACGGTGGCCCGGTGACAATCGCGACATCCTCGCTGGATCGGAGTAACAGCGCGAAAGATGTCAGGTTCTGCGTGTAAGCAGGATCGGCTACGCACACGCCGCGCAGGCGCAACACGCTGTTCGATTGCAGCCGGTCGAGCAGGAGATCGCGACGAGCTCCATACAGAATTGCCCGGAAGGCCTGCTGCCCGCTTTGCAGGTCGAGGACGACCGATTGCCCGTCTACACTCGTCTTGGCCAGCAACCGGCCCTCGATCTCGATCAGCATTCCGTCGAACGTTCCAGTCATCGCTTGCGAAGCCGTCACCGAAAGTGGCGGCGCTGGCCCTCTTGACCACAGCTGTTGAAGAGTCGCGTCTCGCAGCATGACTCCGACGGGACGCGGATCCACCACTCCGGTCACTCCCACCTCGTCCCCGATCTTGACCGAAGAGGCTTGCGGAGTATCCACTGCAATGCCACCGGAGGAGTCCTCGATGTAAAGCACCGGCGAGGTCAGCACCACGCTGCCGCGCACCGTTACACGCGACGGGTGAATGTCTGAGACGAAGCGTAAGCTGCTCAATGGAGGCGTGTGAATATCCATCGCGGGACTGTTGGAGGAAGATGACGAGTCCGGCGGGCCCAGCAGCTTGTTGCTGTAGGGCAGCAATGAATTGAAACCTGTTTCCGTTTGCATCAGTTCAGGGGAATCGGCAACCTTTGCCCCCTTGCGGATTGTCAACAGATCGGCCCTACGGGCCGGCGCGACCCGGACATTTTTCCACAACCCGCCCGAGGAATACGATCTCAGTCCGATGCGCCCGGTCCGCGCGCAGTCCTCTTCCCGCATTGCGACTGCGGTGTTTTCCCGGGTTTCGGGATCCGAAGCCAACGCCGCGATGTCGCATCCTACGGCGATTAGTTTGAGGTGATACCAGTGGAAGGGATGAATGGCCTTCTTTACCGAGATCGCCTGGTACTCCATCCAGCCGTGGTCGGCGCGTCCAATGGCTACGGTGTTGTTGCGGTCGCGCAGCCCCACGTAGTATCCGCTGTAGGAGTCAACGCCTTCTTCCTCGTCGCTGGAGCGTAGGATAATACCGGCATCTCCATTTTGTCCGAGCAGCAAGACGTCAGCCTCCACGCTGTAGTCACCCCATCCCGAGGAGCCGGTAATGAGTTTGGCGCCGCGCTCGTCAGAGTTGTTGCGAATGGCGCCCTCATAGAAATCCCAGCTTCCGCCGTAGGCGTGCCATTCCTCCGTTCTCCCCGACGCGAACGAGTCACGATAGTGAGGTTGCTGCCGGAAGTGGAGATAGTACGCGCCGACTGCAGCCGCCGCGATAAGCACCAGGCACAGGGTTGCTCCCCATCGGCCGAAGATTGGACGGAATCTGATCAATGCGATACTCGCCAGTTAACGGAAAGCATTTTCTGAATTTCCGCGTCATCAATGTTGGCTTTGGTCACCAGAACCGGTTTCAGTTCGACCTTGCCGGGCACGGACTCGCCACGCTGCTGCGCCGCAATCCACTGAATGGCGCGGAATCCCATTTCGTACGTGTTCTCGACGATCACGGAATCGATATCGCCGTGCCGGATGCCCGCCATAAGATCCACTTCCTGGCCGCATCCTATCAGTTTGACTCTTTTGCTCTTGCCCAGAGCGCTCAATGCCGCCCAGGTTCCTTCGGTCGCGGTCACATCGAGCGCGAGAATAGCGTCAAGGCCCGGATTGTCTACCAGAATTTCCTGCGCGGTTTGTTGGACCTCCCCAGTATTGGACGACCCGGCCCTTTTGTCGATCACCGAAATTCGAGGAAAGTTTCTTGCCAGTTCCTCTTCAAAGGCCCGGACCCGCACGATGCTTCTCGGCCCCGATGCGTCCAGGCCGAGCACCGCCACTTCTCCTTTGCCTCTCAGCAGCATTCCGATGCGCGCGGCGGCCAGGTGGCCGGTTTCTTCATCGTCATTCAGAATGTAGGAGAGCCCCGGCCCCGGCGGAATGGGAAGCGAGGAGCGGATCACTACCGTCGGAATGTGTTTGGAGAGCGCTTGCCGCACCGACCCCACCAGCGCCAGGTAGTTGGTTGGGACAATCACCAGGCCGGCGTCCTCTTCTTCTATGGCCCTCTCTACGAGGGCGACCTGGCGGGCCACATCATCTTCACGCGTCGGCCCGTTCCAATAAATGTGATAGCCCGCCTCGCGTCCGGCAATTTCGGCGCCGCCGTGTGCCGCTTCCCAAAGTTCCGGACCGGTCGTGGCCGGAATCATCGCAATCGTCCGGGGACCTCGAGCCCGGCAGGCGCACAGCATCGGACACAAGATCAACCCGAATACCAACCGACGGGCCACAGGCCGGAAGCAATTCGAAGAAGTGCTATTCCACGGCGGAAAGAATTTGCGGGTACTCTGCATTTGCATCCTGATTTCGTCTGGCCAGGCTACCATCTGGAAAGAACCGCCGCCTCCGAGCTTGACGCCATCAGTTCGACCGGAAACCCACAGTTCGTAGTCTCCCTACTGGTTATTGGCGCGGCAATACTATACCTTCACAACGTTCGCGACGCCTAGGCAGATTGGCTGAACGGTTGAAAGCATGGTCATTCTGTTATGAAAGCGAAGTGGACGACCACCGTTTTTCGGCTAACCGACAGATGCCACAGGAGGGCACAATGTCGGCGCCAGAACGAAGGACGCTATCGCTTTCCTTACGAATGGGCGCAACTCGCACTTGTCTAAATCCTCGCCACGCTGGAACGCCTCATCTCGACAAACACGACCAGCAAGGTTTGCCAGTGGTGGGCCGCAAGGCCTGCCACTCGGCCGGAACTGGGAATGGAAATTTGCACATATCGCACCGGTAGTTTGAGGAGTCGGGGCGCGCCGCAGCATGCAAACGAAAACGCCCCAGACTCGGTTAAGTCATGGGACGTTCGTCGAACAGCCCTCCCCCCGAAGTCTGCTCACCACCAGCCTACCTGACTATCGACATGACGCTGCTGGAGGTTATCCGCGCCAGCTTCAATACAACGAGTGGACAAGTTCGCGCTGACCGGTAATGTCTCTCGTGCTCTCGGATTCCGGCCCCCTGGCGATCCCCTTCTCCGATTGCCCTCCGACTGCATGGCTGTATTCTTCCGGGTACAGAGGTTTGGAGAACGCCGGGTTCGACCGTTTTGCTATCCTTCGCCAGCAGACCTGGCAGAAATCATCAACTCCCTAGTAGCCGCTGGGCTGTGGATGTGGGAATCGTGAATGCGATCTCCAAGCCTGGCCTCCGCCAGGCGTCGTAGTAGCATTATCCCTAAGAGGGTTAGCGGAAATGGACGATCCCAAACTTACAGAACTTCGCAGACTGGTCGACCAGCATGAAAAGATCGTTTACGAAGCAGTCAAAGCGGGTGAGGTGGCCGAACTCCCGCACGAGAGCCAACTCTTAGCAAGGACGATGCAAGAACACATGCACCTAAAGCACGTTCACAATGCCCTTGAATTCGCAGACCTCCGTGAAGGTGCGCCCTATGAGATACCGGCAGGAGGTGAACCTGTAAGCCCGCTGGCCCACTTGACTGCGCATGCGGCCGTCAAAGGGCAGGTCGAACAGGATCCTGTTGTAAGGGCTGCGTTTGAAAAGATGGTGGCCACTGGGACCTCAGCGCATCACGCCGAGCACATTCTGGGTGCACTGCTCTTCGAAACATGGTGGGAAACTGCCCGTGCCGTGGAGGCTGAAAAAGATACCGATAAGATACAGAAGATGTACATTCACAAACTTCAAAAACTCAGTCGGGATTCGGCCTTTCGCAAAAAACTCACTCGACGATTCACGGCTGATCATTCTGCATTTGAATAGAGAGACTCCCCGCCTTTAACGAGGAGGAAACAAAGGTCGCGGAACGTTTTGTGCGGCTCCGCTGAGCCATGGATCCTTGTCCCACAATGCTATGAAGACATTGGTGTCATATGGCGGAAATCATTGTCCACGCATTTCCCGGAGCCATCGCCGAATGTTCTTTTTTCCGGATCGAATACCGGGATTGCCAATCCCGCGATACTTGGAAAATGCGCTCTTGCTGCGGACCGGCCGGACCCGCACGCCTTTGCCGTCACTCTCGAACAATAGGCGGTCTCCGGCTCGAACCCCCGCGAGAGGACATTTCTAACCAGGTTTGACAACATCTTAAGTTAAACATTTACGGATGAGGTGAGCCGCGCTATACTTGTCCTGCTCAATATAGTGCTTCGACACACATCACAATAGAACGCATTGCTGATCCCAAAGGAATGCGCTTCTAAGCCACAGAATGCGGACGAGAGTGGTCCCGTAGTTTTATCAATTTAGGCAAATTTCTGCGCGACGATGTTTCTCTACTGGCCGGAAATCAAGCCCGTAGCTCGTGCATTCGTCGAGGATAAATATGCCATGCGATAAATCTTGGAATGTCTCGTCTGAGAATTCGCGTGATTTCGACCGCCTGGATATTGTCTTGTCGGATAGAACGCCTCACATAAGCAAACAGGACCGAGGCGAGCGGCATCCTTCGCGAAGCTTCACCGATCCTCGGCAGCCGTGGCCGCGTGGAGGAGCACGGTGAAAAGTGCCGATCACACGGCGAATCCAGGCGGTGAGGCGGCGAGCCGAGTCTTCCGGACATTCGGCGAGATTTTTCAAGATGGTTCGGTGCTTGAGTTGGTAGCGCCGTCGGCTGGCGACCAACCAAGTCTGCTCTTGTGGGATGGAACGAAGATATCAATCGCGCCGGAAATCGAACATCTGGGACAACTTTATCGACCAGAAAAGCTGCACTGTAGCATTCTGCGCGCGACTCGCTTCTCGCGCGAGCCTCTCAGTTACGGCACGGTCCGCCAGCTCTTCACGGAGTTAGCCGGCGCATTCGAGGAGTATTTGGCATTTTCCAAACCTGCAGCGGAGCGCACGGCCCTTTGGGTTCTCTCAACTTGGTTCTCTGACTGCCTATCCAGCCCACCAGCTCTGTGGGTCTCCGGAGCGGACATTGGCAGCGCGGCTTCTTTTTTTGGACTGCTCCACTGCCTCTGTCGACGCGCCCTGAGGGTCGCCGGCATCACCCGGGCAGGATGTTTGTCGCTGCCGATGTCTTTTCGCCCCACGCTTTTGGTCAATCAGCCGAGTTTATCTGCTGGAATGCAAACCCTTTGGCGGGAGACAAACTACCGCGGTTTGGTCGTTCCCGGAAACCGAGGCACGGTTCTAGATGTCAGCTGCTCTAAGGCAATCTTCACGGGAATGGCAGGTGCGGCGCCCTGTCCCAGCGCGGCGAATCTTCATGTCACCTTGTTTCCGGCCGACCGCGAGGCGCCGCTGGATGAACACGCGCTCAGTGCGACTGCGGATTATTTTCTACCGCGCCTCTTGCAGTACCGACTGGACCAAGCGCAAAAAGTGCAAGAGTCCCGGTTCCCCGCAGCTGACCTGAAGTTCCCGACCCGCGAACTCGCCCGCAAGCTGGGCGCCTGCATCCAAGGTGACGCGGAGCTGGCGCTCCGAGTGGTCCCGCTTTTACTTCCGGAGGACAATGCCAGCGCCCTCTGTAATCTTGACTGCGCGATCATCGAAGTCCTGTGGCCGCGGTTGCACTCAAGCCCCAAGGAGACAGCGGGGACAGCAAAGATGAGAATCGAAGCCGAGCTCACGGCGGAGGTGAACACTTATCTGCTCTCTTGCGGAGAAACCGTGCAGTATACGCGCGAAGAGGTCGGCATACGAGTTGCCAGTCTCGAGTTCAGAACAAAGCGAACGAATGCTGGCTCGGTCCTTTTGCTGAGCCGTGAGACCAGCCGCCGAGTTCATCACTTAGCCCGCTGCTACGGAATCGAAAGGAACGTGCCGGAATGCCCCGACTGCCAGCGGGTGAAAACACCCGCGGAATGACGGTCGTGCAAGGTGTGTAGGATGTAAGACAGCCATTTGGCCCGGGAGGGAACGCAGTGTCGATCACAAAGCGCAGTCTGAACAGATCAGAAATGCTGGCGCATCTGGCCAGGCCGAAAAAATGGTCGCCGCCGGTGTCAAGATCCAAATCCGTGAAGAATGGCGAGAAAGTGCTCGCGCCCTAGACAAGACCCTCGACATCGCAGTCGGTGGGGGCTTGGCCACCTTCGTTTTTGACATGATGGCAGGTTGTGCCGGCTATGTCATCTCCGTGCGCTTGGTCGGGCAAGCGCTGGGAACGGTGCTGGATTGCCGACTGACGACCTCATGGGATGACGAGATCGTGCTCGCGAGTTTCAATGACGAAGGAGATTCGATGTGCAGGCTCGGTCTGCTGCAGTATCCGCGGGACCAAGTGCTCAATCTGCGCATCCAAAATTCATTGCGATTCCAGCGAGGCCAAATGATCGAAGGCGTGATCTTGGCCACCGGTGTGAACCCAATCCCTGAAGCCTATCGTCACGGGTTGATCGTGCCCATCACGTTGGCGCTCTTGGATCAAAACGAAAATCAAGTCCGGGAAACTGCTGACCTTTTTGTGGATCGGTTGTCGAAACCGAAGAACAAATTTGTGCCGCGCAAGACTGGCTTATTCGACCGTGGGAGAATTGTCCCAACTCGCGAGCCGGTTACCAGCCAGGAGGATTCGAGTGTACCGCAAGTGCCCGAAATCATGAGGGGAAAAAAGGATCCTGCATTCGGATAGCGTTGCGAAACAGGATGATATCCGCGTGGTTGCCAAGAACCAGGGTTCAGCGCATCGACGCGCACAATGCTCCCCAGTCTTCTTTGAAATGTTCATATATTGTTGTTTCATGTACATCTAATGATATGCTACAAGAGGAGGTCCTCTCATGGCGACCACCAGCAAACGATCCCACAAACACTTCCAATTGGACTCGATCAAAATTAAGCGCGCCCAGAAGCTGCTGCGTGCCGATACCGAAACGGAAGCCATCGAGCGCGCACTCGATTTGGTCATCGCTGAACATGAAAAGAGCCGATTGGCCCTTGCCGCGAATGACCGGTTTGTGAAGAGTGGAGTTGAGATTAACGACATCTACGGTACCTTGGAGGACTAGATGCAACCCCTCCTTTTTGATTCCTCGATCTACATTTCGGCGCTACGCACGGGAAAGGATGCGGGGCTGACGCTGAGACAGCTGGCGGCTGACGCACCGGTGTGGCTCAGTTCGGTCGTGCTCGAAGAACTGTATGCGGGTGTGAGCACGCCCACTCGGCACGCTGTGGAGCGACTGGAGCGTGACTTCCGCCGCGCCCAGCGCATCCTGGTGCCGAATCTCAGTGACTGGACGCAAACGGGTAAAGTGCTCGCCCAACTGGCGGCCCAGTATGACTATGAGCAAATTGGCCGCGGACGGCTGACCAACGATGCGCTAATCGCGATAAGCGCGGGTCGGTTAGGGATAACCGTAATAACCGCTAACGCCCGGGATTTCAGAAAGCTGGCGGAATTCCGTTCGTTTCAGTGGCGAGTGAACAATCCTCAAACCATCTAGAATGGCGGCTTCTTGCCAAGCGAAGCCAACAAGTAGTCTGTTTTCAAATAGATGATATGAGCGTCTGCGTCCAAAAACGAAGTTTTGATGCACCACTCGCGCAATTCCCCTGGGCGGGATTGTTTCCGCCTAGGGGGCGCGGCAGCCCACAAACAAAAACGTCCCAGACTCGGTTAAGTCATGGGACGTTCGCCGAACAGCCCTCCCCCCGAAGTCTGCTCACAATTAGCCTAAGGGCAGGCGGGCGATCTGTATATGGCTCGAATGGGCCAGGAAAAGCTCTTCGAGTTCCCGCAAGTTCGGGGTGATGTCGGCGCGGAAGCTGGTCACCCGAAGTCGATGCAAGCGGGCTGAACCGGCGGCTTCCACGGTGCGTGGGGTTCATCGCGCAGTTTTATTGGGTGTGCTCAGTTTCCGCAGTTTACGGAGTGTGGGTCGCGATGCGGCGGAAGACTGGATGGTGCGATCCTTCATTGCAATGGGACGGGTACACGCGCTGTTTTCGCATCCGTGCTATCGCCCTATCTCCGCGGCGGTCGATTGCCCGCCTTAATGGCCCCCGGCTACTTGGGGAGCTCCGCTTTACCCGTGATGTTGAATTTGCCGAACTGAACAGACGCAGATTCCTGGGGCTGCGCACCGCCCAACGAAACGGTGTATTCGCCAGGCACAATCACGCGATTGCCGTTAGCATCCACTTGACCCAAAGAGCGCGGATCGATCGTAAGGCTGATGGGAGCCGACTCGCCCGCGGCCAAGTGCACGCGCTTGAAACCTGCGAGTACGCGGAGAGGAGTCTCATAAGCCTTGGGCTGTGTGAGATAAAGTTCGACGACCTCGTCACCCGCCACCGCGCCTGTGTTTTTCACATCGCCTTCTACCGTGAGAGGATCGCCGGCCTTGACCTCGGACGACGCAATTTTCAAATTGCTGTAGGTAAAGCTCGTGTAGCTGAGCCCGAAGCCAAACCCGTACAGCGGCTTGTCAGAAAAATAGCGATAGGTGCGGCCTCTCATGGCGTACTGCTCAAATGCCGGGACCTGACTCAGCGACGAATAAAACGTTAACGGAAGGCGTCCCGCAGGATTGTTGTCCCCGGCCAGCGTCTCGGCGATGGCCGTGCCGCCTTCTTCCCCCGGATACCAGGCCTCGAGAATTGCGTCGGCGTGCCGCTGTGCCCAGTTGACGGCCAAAGCGCTGCCGTTTTGCAGGACAACAATCAGCGGCTTGTCGGTGGCGCCGAGCGCTTTCAGCAGATCCTCCTGCGCGGCCGGTAAGTCGATGGAGGTACGATCGCCGCCGCTGAAGCCGACCAGCTTCACAGGCATCTCCTCACCTTCAAGTGAAGGAGAAAGTCCAACCATCGCGATGGTCACGTCGGACAGCTTTGCCGCCGCAACAGCCTCGTCGCGCAGTACAGCCGCAGGTGCCTGCCAAGTGAGATCAATGCCGGCGCTCCCTGTGTGGTGAAAGTATTCCAGACGGATAGGATGAGGCTGTGTATCATTGAAATGCACGGCGGCTTCGACAACCGCGCCACGCTCGCCGGTCTGGTTGCTATCGCTTTCGACCAACACTTTTCCATCCAGGTAGAGCCGGAATCCCTCAGCGTTTTGGCAGGCGTAGCAGTAATTCACCCGGACACCAATCTTGTAATGTCCAGCCGCTGGCGGAACGAAGGTGCCGCTCCAGCGCACGGAGTAGTCATTGCGCTGGAGGCCATCCACAGGAACCACCTTGTCCCAGTTGAAATTGACATTCCGGTCCGTGCGCGTGAGCACAGGGTGTCCGCTCAGGTCTTGGGAGCTGAAGTACTCGCCGGTGAGGCCGTTGCCGGAGCCGCTGGCGGAATGGAGCACCGTGTGCTCAATCGGCATGGCGAAATTTTCAGCCAGGGTTGACCCTTGCGCATAGGTGATGTGCGCCGAGGAGAAACGCTTTTCGATTCCGTCGAGCGGATAGACGGGCGCGGGCGGCGGCCCGTTGTAGTTTCCTTGCAGAGACTGAACTAGTTCTGCGGTTGGACCGACTACAGCGATGCGAGCGATGCCAGGTTTCAGAGGAAGCGTGTGGCCTTGATTCTTCAGCAGCACGATCGATTCCCGTGCCGCTCGCAGCGAAAGCTCCCGATGCTCAGGCGAGTTGACCTCGCTCATGGCAATACGGCCGTAGGCGTAACTGGAGGGCGGATCAAACATGCCCAGTTGGAATCGCGCGCGGAACAGGCGATGCAACGCTTTGTCGAGATCGGCTTCCGTGACCAGGTTCTGATGAACCGCATCAACAAGGGCAGGATAAGCCTGCCCTTGTCCGAAGCCGCATTCGATATCGGTGCCGGCATTCAGCGCGGCCGCGGCGGCGTGGGCCATATCTGGAGCATAGTGATGTCCGGTGTTCACATCCGCGACCGCAGCGCAATCGCTGACCACATAGCCGTCAAACTTCCAGGCATTGCGCAAGTGGTCGCGCAGAAGCATGGGGTTGGCGCAAGCAGGCGTGCCATCAATCGCGTTGTAGGCGCACATTACAGACTGGGCGTGAGCTTCCGCCACCGTAGCGCGGAAGGCAGGCAGGTAGGTGTCCTCAAGGTCGTGCGGCGAGGCATCCACATTAAAGCCATGGCGCAGAGGCTCGGGGCCACTGTGCACTGCATAGTGCTTGGGAGTGGAGACTACCCTGAAATACTTAGGATCGTTCCCCTGCATGCCAGTGACAAACGCCACGCCCATCCGGCCGGTGAGAAATGGATCTTCCCCGTAGGTTTCCTGGCCACGCCCCCAGCGCGGATCCCGAAAAATGTTGATGTTGGGTGCCCAAAAGGTAAGACCGAAGAACATTTCATGATGGTTATTCCGCATGGCTTCGTTGTACTTGGCGCGGGCCTCGGTGGAAACGGTCTCGCCCATGGTATGTACAAGGTCGGTATCCCAAGTGGCGGCCATTCCGATCACCTGCGGAAAATTTGTCGCGTAGCCGGCAAACGCGACCCCGTGCAGACCTTCGTTCCACCAGTCGTACTTGGGAACGCCAAGCCGCGGGATTGCAGCCGCATGGTCACGCATCTGCGAAACCTTCTCTTCCAACGTCATGCGGCCGATGAGATCGTCAAGGCGCTGCTCCAAGGGCAGCGCTGGATTCATATACGGAAAAGCTTGCGCGGCCGGTTGCTGCCGAGCGTGCGCTGAAAGTGCTGAAAGCGGTAGGAACGCGAAGGAGGCAAAGAGGCCGAAAAAGCTGCAGAGTGCGCGGGCGTTGAGATATGACATGTAGATAGCCAGCTCCTGCTGATGAGTCTTGAAGAGGACGTGCCATTATATGCAGCAGAAGTTAGATTGCATATCCTGAAACATCCCGCGTATCGTGATCACCGATCCCAAGCGGATCAACGATCCACTCTCCAGGGCCCTCTCTGCCGTCGCGACAGAGGTCAACAAACTGCGCGAACGAGTCCACAAGCTCGATGGCGAAAACGCCACAAACGGAGACTCCGCCACCTCGCTGGAGCAAATCATCCACGAAATCGATTACCAGACTTAGTAGGGCCGGCAGAGGGTGATTTTGGGCTGATACGGTTGTGAAATTCCCATGTCCTAATAGTGAGTAATAAGGCAGAGTGGCGGCCGCATGAAGTCTAATTGAAGGGTGAAATGATCAGCCTCAGTGAGGCATGGTACGCTCGGCGAACCGCCCTCCCCCGAGGTCTGTTCACATCACTATAATAAGAGGTCGTATGGTCAAAAGAGAATGAACGGGAGGGGGCCACTTACGCATTTCTCGCGGTAACAGCAACGAATAGAATTCTGGGTCGTAAGCGGGATGGAGGCGCGTCAATCGAGTCCCTTCCTTGTTTCCGCCAATCACTCTGATCTCGTTCCAGGGAAGGAGGTGGCTATGAAGTTTCTAGTGTTGTGGCGCTTGGAGCCCGCGCGGTTGACTCCAGACGTGGTACGAGCTGTGCTGAGGCAGCCGGAGTACGCCGAGAAACTCGAGGCTGACGGTAAACTCGAATGCCGGTACCATTTGATCGGAAAGCACGGCGGTGCGTGGATCTACACGGTGGATTCCAATGAAGAATTAGATCGGCTGCTGGCCATGTCGCCTGTGTACAACTTCGCAACGTACGAAGTTTTGGCGCTAGCCGAGATGACTGATCCAGCTACCGTGGTCGGCAAATCAGCGTAGGGCGGCCCGCGCACGCTGTGGCACTACACCACAGAGTCGACTCGTGTAGCCCAGCTGTGCTGTCTGCGCCCCAACCATGTAAGCCACTGCCGTATGCCATCACCGGATGTGCAGGAGACTCTCACGATATCCATTCCGGGATGCATGCGGCGGGCATTTTCTTCTGCGGCGGCGAGGTCGAAAGGAACATAGGGTAACAGGTCAACCTTATTCAGCACCAGCAACTTGGCTTTGAAAAAGATGGAGGGATATTTGAGCGGCTTGTCTTCACCTTCGGTGACGCTGAGTATAACGATCTTCGCAGCTTCTCCCAGATCGTAGCTGGCCGGGCATACCAGATTTCCCACATTTTCAATCAGCAGAAGATCAATGTCTTGCAAAGACCAGCCTTCAAGACCGCGCTCGATCATGCGTGCGTCCAGATGACAAGTGCCACCCGTCGTGATCTGTTTCACCGGAAAGCCGAAGCGGGCCAGTCGGCGGGCGTCGTTGTCGGTTTGAATGTCGCCCGTGAGAATACCCACGCGCTCATTCTGCGGAAGACTCTCCAGCGTCCTTTCCAGCAGGCTGGTCTTGCCTGAGCCCGGCGAACTGATGAGGTTGAGGCAGAGGATTCCATGCTCGCCGAAACAGGTACGCAGGCCAGCCGCAATGCGGTCATTCTCGCCCAGGACTTTCTTTTCCAGCGGTAACCGTTCCATTTTCTTCTATCTCCAAATAGGCCAGTTCCAATTCATCGCCGCTAAGGCAATCGCTGCGCAAGCTGCGGCAACGTGGGCACTCGAAGTCGAAATCCTTGACTTGGAATTCGGTGGCGCAGTCCAGACAGCGGCGGCGACGCGGGCAAATCTCGATTTCCAACTGCAGCGACTCGAGGTCAGTTTCGCGGGTCAGTGCATCGAAGCAGAATTCCAGTGCCGAGGGATCCACAGCAGCCAGTTCGCCGATACGCACTCCAACTCTGTACGGATAAGACCCCGGATGGCGCGCGGCTTCCACCCGAACCGCCTCCAAGACCGAATTTGCAATACCCATCTCGTGCATAGCTCCCTCAACAGATGCGCGGCAACGGATCACCTGTCGTCCTGAGTGTCACGCAGGAGGTTCTTTACCCTCCAGGGCACCCATCACCTCCAGCAGGTCGTAGGTCCGCTCGGCCTCTTCTGCGTCTACTTTGCTGATTGCAAAACCAACGTGCACCATCACGTAGTCGTCAACCCCGGCCTCCGGGACATAATCCAGACTGGCCTCCCGCACAGTGCCGCCGAACTGCACCCGGCCAATTCGCAAGCCGTTGCGCAATTCCTCCGCGACTATCTTTCCGGGGATGGCTAGACACATGATGCGTTCTCCTTCGCCGTACGCCTACGCGGGGGCGGTTGCTTCCAGTCTTGTTAACTCAGCGACCGCGGCTTCGACCAGCGATCCGACTGCGGCTTCGACCGCAGGGGACAACTCCGTACCCCAGTCGCTTGTGGCCGGTTGCACGCCCAACAGTACGACTGTGGGCGGCCGCCGCGCGAGCACTCGCAGCGCCACCAGCAGATCGGCGACACCCAGCTGGTGCACGCTCCCCTTGCCGGACAAGGTTTGCAATTCCTGGCTTGACAGGCGAACCAGCGTTCCTGGTGGCTGCCCGACGTCCACCGCATCCAGCACCAGCAGGTAGGAACAATCCCAGACGTAGGGAAGCAATTCCAGACCCAGCGTACCGCCCTCAATCAACGCGACATCCTCAGGCACTCTGGCATCGCTTCTCATTCTCTCTACGGCCTGCGGGCCCACACCGTCGTCCGAGTGCAGGGTGTTGCCCAAGCCGAGCACAACGTATTTCGGGGACGTTGGCATTCAGTCCGCCTCGCGCCGCGCTGAATCTTCTGCTAGTTCATCCCTGGGAACAAATTTGTATCCTGTGAAGATGCTCTCGATCAGTCCATTCCGCTCTTCCCAGGAAACCAGCACCGCGCTGTAGACGTGGTGAATCACAAATGCGAAGAAGGCGAACATAATGCAGAAATGGGTCAGCCGGATGTACTGGATGTCGATAATCCGAGGCAGCCAACCGAACAGAGGAGCCAGCAGCCAGCCTCCGCGCACCTGGGTATACAGGGTCAGTCCGGTAATGATCTCGATGAACATCAGGGTGAACATTACCAGGTAGGTCACGGCGGCCAAGGCGTTGTGCCCGACCTGATGCACGAGGTCTTTGCGCAGG
>JBARIF010000359.1:0-3414 GCA_049799615.1 Terriglobales bacterium | reverse complement strand
GTTCGATCCCGGGAGACTTGACTTTTGATTCGTCCAACGGGCTTTCAAGCGGCAATCCATTCGCCGACTTGCTGCTGGGAACGATCAGCAGCTATGGACAGCAAAACACTCGCCTCAAGTACTACAACCGCTACAAGATCCTTGAGCCCTACTTTCAGGACGACTGGCACGTCACCAGCCATTTGACCTTGAACCTGGGTCTGCGCTTAAGCCTGTTCGGTACCTATCGGGAAAAGCAACAACAAGCCTACAACTTCGATCCTGCGGCCTATGTTCAGGGCGCCACAACCGTGGATCCCAGTACGGGCATTGTCTCCGGCAATCTCTTCAACGGAATTGTTCAATGCGGCGTGGGCTCGGTGCCCGCCGGTTGCATGAAGGGACATCTGTTCAATCCGGCTCCTCGCATTGGATTCGCCTGGGACCCCCGAGGCAACGGGAAGACGGCAATCCGGGGCGGCTACGGTATTTTCTTCGAGCACGGCAACGGCAACGAGTCGAGCACGGAATCGCTGGAGAACTCGCCGCCGTTGGCCTTCGCGTCTCAGCAAAACAACATCCAGGACTACGCCGCGATCGGTGGAGGATCGGGTTCGGCGTCCCCGCCGTTCCCGCTGAGCGTGACCGCAATTCCGACCAAGGCCATATGGCCGTATGTGCAACAGTGGCACTTCGACGTGCAGCATGAGGTGCTGCCCAACACCGTGGTCACCGTTTCCTACGTGGGGAGCAAAGGTACAAAGCTGGCCCGCGAAACCGATATCAACCAGCTGCGCGCGGTTCCGCTGAGCCAGAATCCGTACAAGCCGGGCGAGCCGATTGATGGCGGAGTCGACGCGCTGGGCAATCCCATCCACGACGATTGTGGCACGCTGACGACGCCCAGCGGTGTTGCCATCACCGGCCAGGCCGCACTCAATCTTTCAGTGGCATGCGGAGGCAGCGCCGATCCTTTCCGCCACTTCCTGGGATACTCTGACATTGCCAGCCTGCAGAATGCGGCATCGTCGACTTACCACGCTTTGCAGGTTTCGGTGCGACGAAGTGTCGGCGGCCTGCAGGTAAGTGGCGCGTACACGTACAGCCACTCCATCGATGACGCGTCGGACCGCTTTGACGCCAGCTTCGTCGATTCGTCGAACCCCTCAGCCAATCGTGCCAGTTCGAATTTTGACGAGAGGCACATCTTCACCGGTAGTTATATCTGGGATCTGCCGTTCTTCAAGGCTCCAGGGCTCACCAACAAGATACTCGGCGGGTGGGGATTCTCCGGTATCGCCAGCCTGCAGAGTGGAACGCCGTTCAGCGCGATCAGCAGCGGTTCCAGCGGCAGTTTTACCGACAATGCCGGCGTGGGCAACGGATTGGCGACGTCAGGATCGCGTCCCGATCTGATTGGCGATCCGCGGTCTGGTGTAGTTCAACCGGCGCTTCTTCAGGAAGGATTCGGACCCTTGCTTTACAACCCGGCTGCGTTCGCGCTTCCCCGCGGCCTGACGTTCGGCAATGCTGGCCGGAATATTCTGAACAATCCACGCCGGGTAAACTTTGACATGGCGCTCTCCAAGCGTTTCGTCATTCGGGAAGCCATGGCATTCGAGTTCCGCGCCGAGGCTTTCAACGTGTTCAACCACACCCAATTCGGGGCCATCGCTGGGGATTCTGGCTCCGGAGCGAACGCAGTGAATTCCGATAGCAACAAGTTTCCCTCTAACAACTACCTGTTTACAGGTACCGCGCACAATGCGCGCATCCTGCAACTGAGTCTGAAATTTGTTTTCTAGCACCGCCTAAGAGGGGCGGGAAATCCTGGCCTCCGACGTTGGAGGCCAGGATTTTTTATTTCCAGACAGGGGATTCAGCTTCTCATCGGCCGGCCGGGCAATAGACAAGAGAATGGCAAGTTCGGCCGGCGTCGCAAAGGGGTGGCTATCCCACCTGTACGTGTTGCCGCGTCGAACTCACCACGGTCAGGGCCTGTTCCAGGTCGGCGATCAGGTCATCGGCGTTTTCGATTCCCACCGACAGCCGGATCAACTGCTCGGTCACGCCCATTTTCTGGCGGTGCTCGGCGGAGATCATGCCGTGCGATGTGAGTACGGGGATGGTGACCAGCGAGTCCACTCCGCCCAGGCTGGGCGCCAGGGTAAACAGGTGCAGTGATTCAGAGAGCCGCCTGGCGTCTTCTCCGGTGCCGTCAACCTCAAAACTCAGCACGCCGCCGCCGCCGTGCATCAGTTCCATGGCCAGAGCGCGCTGGGGATGGCCTTCGAGGAAGGGATAGTGCACGCGCCGCACCTTGGCGTGTTGCGCCAGGAAGCGGGCGACACGCAAAGCGTTGTCATTATGCCGCTGCACCCGCACCGCCAGCGTCTTGATGCCGCGCAGGAGCAGCCAGGCGGCGTGCGGATCCATGGTTCCGCCGAGAGTCGTCCGGGTTTCGTGGATCTTCTGGATCAGGTCCTGCCGTCCCGCGACGATGCCGCAGATGAGGTCTGAGTGTCCGGCGAAATACTTGGTACCGGAGTGCATGATCAGGTCAACGCCGAAATCGGCCGGGCGCTGGTTGATAGGCGTACCAAAAGTGCTGTCAATAAATGTGATAAGGCTGTGCTGCTTCGCCAGCGCAGTCACCTTGCGCAAATCAACCACTCGCAGGGTGGGATTGGTTGGCGATTCCAGGTAAAGCAGTTTCGTATTGGGCTGAATGGCGCGCGCGTGCTGATCGTACTCGACAGTGTCCACGAACGTGGTTTCGACGCCGAACTTGGGCAGCCACTGGCTGAAGAACTTGGTAGCCCCACCGTAGATGTCGCGCTGGGCCACCACGTGGTCCCCACTCTTCAGCAGGGACAGGATGGAAGTGGTGATGGCATTCATGCCGGAAGCGAAGAGCAGTGCGGCATCGACGCCTTCGAGTTCCGCAATCGCTTTCTCGGCAACCGTATGAGTGGGGTTGCCGTAGCGGGTGTAGAACATGTCGGTCGAGGTGGCGCGCACCTGTTGATCGCTGTCGGTGACTTCAAAAGTGGAAGTCTGGTAGATCGGAGTGGCCAGAGGCCCATTCTTCTTGTGCAGGTCGGTGCCCCCGCGGACCGCTTCCGTTTCCTGGTGGTGCTGATGCTTTTTCATGTGTCTTCCCCTCGCAAAGCTTTTCGCCTGTGGAAGGGCACGGCTTCCAGTCGTGCCAACTGAGGCGTCGAGGCGAGCGGCTTTAGCCGCAGTGGCGCGTCGACAGGACGAAAATTGCACTCGGCAAAATTGTCCACGGCGGCTGAAGCCGCCTCTTTCCGCAATTTCTTTCGCAGGCTGAAGCCGTGCGCTTCCACATCCCGGGGAACCTTCGCTCCCCAAGGATCGCGCGCTTCCTACGCCTGCAATAACGCAGCCTCGAATGCCGGTACAGGAGAAAAC
>JBARIF010000358.1:0-1548 GCA_049799615.1 Terriglobales bacterium | reverse complement strand
ATGTAGATCAAACCGCCGCCCACGAACATAGGTGCCTCCAGATGCAGCCGCGGCAGCGTATGCCGGGCAGCGCCACCTGTCAAGCGAAGAGCCCACGTAGCGAAGAGCCCACGTAGGGGCAGATGTCCTCATCTGCCCAGTCGAGCGCAGCTCGACCCGGTCTGAGCGTGCGCCGAAAATAGTGGAGCTATGCTCCGCCGGGCGGACGAGGGCGTCCGCCCCTACGCGGGCTGCGGTGAATTCTGTGGTTAAATTGCTGCATGTTTGCCCGCAGGATTCGCGTGGAGTACGAGCAGAACGGACGGCGCCTGCCCTGTCCGCTGAAGTGGCTGGACAGTTTTGCCATGCGCAATTTCACCAACGCCAGCGTTTTTGACAACACCCTTCCCGTTGCCGATGGAGTGATGGAGATTGGAACCCACGTCCCCGTCCTGGAATTGAAAGCTGCGATGGAAGATTGGTTCCGGAAGAAAAGCTATTTGCCGAAGGAAAGGCAACTGATCGTGAGCGAGTCGAACCTTCCACCGGCGTGAAACGGGAATAGCTAAGCACTAAGTGGCAACTGCCAATTGCTGTCTTCTACTCCCCGTAGTGCAGCAGCGAAAACACGTCATACTCCTTCAGCTTGTCCCGCCCGTTCAGGAAATCGAGTTCGACCACGAATCCCAATCCTGCGATTTCAGCGCCGAGCGATCGGGCCAACCCAGCGGTAGCCTCGGCGGTGCCGCCGGTGGCCAGCAGGTCGTCCACAATCAGCACGCGCTGGCCTTTTTGGATGGCGTCCTTGTGGATCTCCAGCGTATTGGTGCCATATTCCAGGGCGTAGTCAAACTTGGCGGTGGCTGCCGGCAGCTTGCCGGGCTTGCGCAGAGGGACGAAGCCGGCGTTGAGACGATAGGCGACCGCGGGACCGAAGATAAATCCGCGCGCCTCCATGCCCAGCACCAGGTCGATACCGGCCTTGAGGTAGTGCTCGGACAAGGCATCGATCAGCATGGCTAGGCCGAGCTTGTCCTTGAGCAGGGTGGTGATGTCGTAAAAGAGGATGCCCTTCTTGGGGAAATCCGGGACTTCGCGGATCAGCTTCTTCAGCGGCTCGCAGTCAAGCCGCGACTGCTGCGGCGCGGGATTCGACATTTACCAGGCTCCTTCAATGCGAAAAGTCGTGAGGCCGGCGACCGGCTTGCTTTCGGTTTCTTCGACGTCATCCACGCGGGCGGCGCGCGGTCCGGCGCGCAGACGCGATCTCAGTCCGAGCAGTTGGTCGCGCGATCCCATGGCCAGGACTTCCACGCTGCCATCGGCGTTGTTGCGCACCCATCCGGCGATGCCAAGCAGGTGTGCCTCGCGCTCCACAAACCAACGAAAACCCACGCCCTGCACCCGTCCGCGGACGAGGAAGCGGCGCGCCTGCGTAGCTTTTTCAGTCGAAGTCATTTATCACATCTGTCATCTTGAGCGGAGTGGCTGCTTCGCATGGCGAAGCAGCTGCGCAGGCGAAAGACCCCTATAAGCTAAACCACTGCTGAAGATCTCGGGGTTCTGCTG
>JBARIF010000357.1:0-1553 GCA_049799615.1 Terriglobales bacterium | reverse complement strand
ATCCCCGCGCGCGCGCGGTCCGCCTCATCGGAATCTGGCGCTTCATCCGGGCCCGGCACCGTGACCGGGGCAACAAACCGGTAGCCCTTGCGCGGCACCGTCTCAACGTAGCGCGGGGCATCAGCGTTGTCGCGCAACGCCTCTCGTAGTTTTCGCACCGCCACGCCCAGGCTGTTGTCGAACTCGACGAATGTATCCTCGGGCCAGAGCCGCTGCCGTAATTCTTCCCGGGTCACGATTTCGCTAGGCCGCTCCACCAGCAGGGCCAGCAGGCGCAAGGGCAGGTCCTGTAATTTCACCCGCGAGCCGCTGCGCGAAAGCCTCCCCTGGGATGGGTCCAGCTCAAACGGGCCGAACCGGTATCGAACGTCTCTCGGGGCCGGGTTGCTCATGGTCCTCGCCAGCAAACGCGGGAGTGCGGCAAATCTTATCACGGGAAATCGTCCCGCGCGTCAGTTAAGACGCTCTCCTAAACCCTTGTCTGACGGCCATTTCGCGGTTAATGCAGGCTTAAAGAGCAGTTTCATTGACTGCATTCCTTACTTGCCTCACATTCGCCTTCGCACGCGATGAGCGCCGGCGTCCCGCCGGCTGTCCGGTGGGCGTCTCGCCCACGGCAAACTTTCGGGACGGCAACCGTACTGCATCAGGGGATTCTCATGAAGAAACAACTACTGGCGATACTCGGACTGCTAACCACTGTCGCCGTGGTTGCGCTGGCGGAGCCGGTCACGCCCAAAGTCCGCACCTATTACGTCGCTGCCGACGAGGTCGACTGGGACTACGCTCCCGGCGGCGTCAACAAAATGATGGGCATGAAGTTTGAAGGGAACTCGAAAGTCTTCACCGAGCGCGGACCGCATCGCATTGGAACGGTTTATCGCAAGGCTCTCTACCGCGAGTACACCGACCAAACCTTCACGCAACTCAAGCCGCGTGCTCCGGAGTGGGAGCATACGGGCATTCTCGGCCCGATCTTGCGCGCCGAGGTCGGCGATACCATCAAGGTGCTCTTCAAGAACCACGCCACCCATCCCTACAGCATGCATCCTCACGGGGTGTTTTATAACAAGGACTCCGAGGGCTCTCCCTACCAGGATGGTACGTCAGGTGCCGATAAGGCGGACGATGCCGTCCCTCCCGGCGGTACTCACACTTACACCTGGAAAGTCCCGGAACGTGCTGGCCCCGGGCCCAATGATCCCAGCTCGATTGTGTGGCTCTATCACTCCCACACCAACGAGGCCAGGGATGTGGCCAGCGGGTTAATCGGCGCCATCGTGGTCACGCGCCGAGGCATGGCCGATGTCGACGGCAAGCCAAAAGATGTGGATCGCGAATTCGTATGCCTGTTCACCTACTTTGACGAGAATGCGAGCTGGTACCTGGAACACAACATTCAGACCTACACCAGCGATCCCAAGGGCATCAACAAGACAGAATTCCTGCCCGTCGATGGCGAGGGCAACGCGTCGTTTATTGGCTCGGGTTTCGTCGTGGCCAACACCAAATTTTCCATCAACGGCTACCTCTACGGAACCGGTCCCTTGATG
>JBARIF010000356.1:0-3559 GCA_049799615.1 Terriglobales bacterium | reverse complement strand
AGGGCATCCTGCCCTCGCCGCTGCGAGCCAGAATCATTCGCGCCGTCCGCGGATGTTGACCCTTCATCCGGATGCTCCATCCCCGGCGGGATGACAATTTCCTGCGTGATCTTCTGATCAATCGGCGTGACGTAATTGCGCCTACTGCCGTAGTGAAACTTGCCTACGACGGTCGAGTGGGCCCGTCCGATCAGGCGCATGATGCGCCCTTCGGCACGGCCATCAGGACGGATATTGCCGATTTCGACCAGCACGCGATCGCCATGCATGGCCGATCCCACGAAGGGAGGCGGGATGAAAATATCCCCTGCGAGCTTCCCTTTCAGGCGTTCGTCGAGCGAGTTGGCTTCCGGAACAACAAAGCCGAAGCCGTCGCGATGCATGCTCAACCGACCCACCGCCATGTTCCTGCCAGCGGCGGCTTGCGGAATGGCATAGCGGTCGGGCCCAACTTGTTGAATCTGTCCGCCGGCAACGAGGTTTTTCAGGCGCTCGAACAGCTCGCGGCGGGCGTCCCCGTGGACCCCGAGTTCACGTGCCAGCTGCTTGAAGCCCGCTGTGCGTTTGGACTGTTGCTCGATCTTCTTCAGGATGGCCGAATCGGAAAGCATATTGACCAGACATGGTGGCGGGGTATCACGGCTAAAGGATACCTGAGCCGGACTGGGCATGCTGCTGCGCTTCAGGAAGCGCGCGCCGGAAAATATTTCTGCTCAAAGAGTCTGCGATGATGCAGTTCATGGCCGGCAATCATGTAGGCGAGGGCGCGCACCGTGACTTCGTTATTGCTGGCCACGCCACGCCGGGTCCACGCCGTTTCATCCAACCCGCGAAACAGAGCGACGGTGGCTTTGCGAACTGAAGTGAACTCCTCCATTAGGGCCGCCAGGCGGCATTGCGCGAACGGTCCGTACTTGACGTAATCGTCCTGCTCGAAGCCGGCCAGGGGAGTTTTGTCATTGCGGGCAATACGCAAAGCCCGGTAGCCGAAGACACGTTCGGTGTCGATCACGTGCCCCAGCGATTCTTTTACACTCCACTTCCCCGGAGCGTAGCGGAAATCCCCATCCGCCTCGCGTGGCGCGAGCAGCGCCAGCGTATCAGGGGCCTGCCTTTCCAGAGTGATGAGGATGTCGCCCTCGGGGACCAACGAAACGTACTTGCCGTAATAGGGTGCGTATTCGTTGGAGTCGGGCCTGCCCGTGACCATGTCGGATTTCATAAGGATTCTCGAATTGATGACTGCTGACAGGATACCGGAGGAAGCACGACGGACAAAAGCGTCCACGGAAAAATAACACATGGACGGGAACAGAAAAGGTCACGCGTCAAGCAGCCCCTATTGCAGCCCAGACTGGGTCAGCTTGACAGCGCAGCGGGAATTCACGCAAGTCCCCACATTGACCACACCCTGCGTGCTGAAGTACACGCTGGAGGCCTGGGCAGCAGAACTTGTGTTATCGACCACAATGCCGCTGACTCCGCCCGGGTAGTTCACAAAGGCCTCGCCCGCGGTGATCGCTCCCGTGCTGATGTCATTGGTGATGATATATCCGTTGCCGCCGGCTCCCACCAGTCCGCTGATCAGCAGATCGTGATCGTTCGGCCCGCCCGAGAGGGTGAGGTTGGGATTGTAGAGCTCGGTGTAAGGAGCGCACGGAAGATTGTTGACATTGAGCCGAAGCAGGCTGCCATCCGGTGTGGCATTCATGGTGGGATAGGAGTCGAAGCCGATCCAGTAGTGAGTGGGCTGCCGGCTGTTCGTGGCGGTACCACACATGAAGAGGTGTCCATTGGCGGGTGTGGCGCCAAAATAGACGTCATCGAAGGCGCCGCTGTGAATGTTCCAGTTGGCGACGTTACTACCCACGCTACCCAGACCGACATGGACCCGCACCAGGCCACTGAGGTCCTCGTTAAGTTGGGCCACAACCGCGCTGGCGCCGCCGTTTCCGTCATTGCCGGAGAAGGCAAAGACCTTGCCCACCGATCCATCAAGAATCACCGAGTCCGGTATGCCATAGGAGCCGCCGCTCCCGCCGCAATTCGCTCCGGGTGCTGTGCCGGTGCGTCCCGGCGGATGGGCGATCGTACAACCCGCCCCCCCAATCATAACCGGCCCGGCAAACAGACTGGGCACAGCTCCGCTGGCATTGATGGTCCACAGCTCCCCGAGTTGGTCCCCTACGATCAGGTGTCCGGTCTGAGAGTCGTAAACCGGGCCATTGGGCGTGGCCGAGGCTCCTCCAGTGCCGGCCACGGGCAGAGTAAAACTCCAGTCCACCGTGGGCTGCGTGTTGAGCGCACAATTGAAGACGCAACTGATGCGATAAATGATGCCGTTGTCGCTGCCCACATATGCCTTGTCCGTGGAGTAATCCACCCACGGGGAGGCCAAAGTTACCGTCGAAGCAGCGGAGAAGGTCACTGATTTGAGGCACGAACTGGTTGCAGTGCACGCGCCGTTAAGAGTAGGGGCCGCAGAAGCCGTAGCTGAAGTGCCTTCTCCTGACTTCCACTTGAGGACATGAAAAACTGCCGATCCGGCAGCGCTCTCGACATAGGCGACTCTTGTCCCGTCGAGCGAAACTACGGGCGAGGTCAGTACCGAACCGCCCGCCGTGCTTCCGTTGTACGCCCAGTAGAATGTGGCAGCAGCGCCGGGGCAGAGTCCGGCGGGATTCGTTCCGGAATATAGATTTCTAAGGCCGATGAGGTTGGCCTGCCCGCCGGTCGTGCCGGCGACGTTCAGTCCAAACACGACATAGTCGTTCGTGCAGTCGGGCGTGTCATTGATATTGAAGCTGTACTTAGCCGGGAACATGTAGGGAGCCACGATGCCCGCGCCCAGCGGAACGCTCCAGTCGATCTTCAGGTCACGACTCCGTCGGCGCGGCCGGCGCAGCGGACCGCGGTCACCCCTACCCAATCCCCTTACCTCAGTTCGCGCCGACGCCCGGTGAAGATTGCGCTCGGCCAGGCGAAACAGAATGCGAGGCTCTGCCTTTGCCTTACCCAGATCGGCGGCCGGCAATCCGCCGCTCAGGACCACGTGGCGATAACTCCAATCCTGAACTCGGCCAACGTGCTGCTGGCGCGCCTGGTCCTGCGCCCACCCGGCCAGGCCAACGCTAGCCAGGAAAAGCGTGGCGGTTAGGACTCGACGGCGAAAGAGTTTCATAGCTCTCCCACGAGAGAAGTAAAGGTCGCGGTTCTAAAGTCAAAGACTAATGGAATTCTAATGAGATTGCCCCTCTGTCTCGGAACTGGAGCGTTACGCTAGTAACCCATCCTCCGATGGCCATCCAGCGTTCCATTCCTCCACAAGCGTGAAGCTGCGTGGAGGAAGACGGTATCGCGGAAAAAAATGCCGACCCGGGACGAATTTTCATAGTGCTGGCAGTCGTCGCTCTCGGCGAGCCCCGAAGGTGCGCGCTGGATTGCAACGGCACCCCACCGTTCATGTCCCGCCGATTCAACAAATAGGCGATTTTCACAGGCCCGATTTGCAGTTTGCTGGAGTAAAATGCGAATTGGTCACCGAAGTGCGGCCTTGACC
>JBARIF010000355.1:0-8608 GCA_049799615.1 Terriglobales bacterium | reverse complement strand
GATTTGAGGAAGTCAAAGCTGCCGGAGCAATCCAAGACCAACACCGCCACCAAGACCAACCCCAACAGCGTCGGACCAGAGTGTCCGACCCACACACACTTGCTTAGTAGGCCAGGAGAATTCTTAGATCGCGCAGATTATTTCCCGTGGGCCCGGTCACGATCGCATCGCCTAACGACTCAAAAAATGGGTAGGCATTGAATGCAGCCTGGTATGCGCCGGCATCGAGTCCACGGGCCTGGGCGCGTTCGAGTGTGGTGCCGTCCGCGATGGCCCCGGCGGCCGGGCTGTTGCCGTCAATGCCGTCGGTGCCTGCGCTGAGCACGGTGATGGCCTGACCGGAGATTCTCGCGGCACAAGCCAGGGCAAACTGCTGATTACGTCCGCCGGCACCGCCACTTTCAACTTTTACCGTGACCTCTCCCCCTGAAATCAGGCAGGCCCGTTCGGACTTCTGGCGCAACACCAGCAGGCGTTCGAGAAGATACTCGGCCGCGCGAGCGTACTCCCAGTCGTCGCAGCTGTTGTCGATTTCGACTTTGAAGCCATGACGCTGCGCCTCAACTTCCGCCGCCTCCAGCAGTGACGCGTTCGACAGCAACGGCCACCAGCGTGAACGGTGGAAGGCGAGATCGTCGGATTTGGGTGTTTCCTCGAGCGCATGGCGTTGAAACAACTCGCGCACGGAGCCGGGAAAGTGCTCCAGCATGCCGTACTTTTCAACCACGCTGTAACAGTCGGCGACGCTGGTCGAATCAGGCATGCTGGGCCCCGAGGCCAGGGCATCGGGAGTATTGTCGGGGACATCGGAAACCAGCAGCGAGACCTGCTGCGCCCCAGACGCTGCCACTGCCATCCTTCCGCCCTTGATCGCGGACAGATGCTTGCGGATGGCATTGATCTCGGCGATGGGGGCGCCGGAGAGCACCAGCACACGGTACGTGGCGATCAGGTCCTGCAGCGAGATTTCATCGTCGATGGGCTTTTCCGCGATCGAGGAGCCTCCGCCGCTGAGCATGAAGATCACCAGCGACGCCGCATTCTGAGCAGCGAGCGATTTCAGCATGGCTTCGGCCGCACGGATGGATTCCTGGTTCGGCGTCGGATGGCCTCCGCGATAGTAGCAGAAGCCCCGAACCTGGGAAGCGGGATCGACCGAACTGGCCACGATGCCCTGGAAGCGATTGCCCGCCTGCATTTCGAGAGAATTGACCATGGCATGCGCGGCTTTGCCGATGGAGATCACGAGCACGCGGCTATACGAATCCAGGTCATGCAGGTCCTCACAAATGCGGAGCACTCCGCGATCACAATCCACATGGCGCTGAAATGCCCGGTCGATGCTGGCTTCGCCGAGCGCATGCTCAAACAGATGACGCGCAGTGACCCGCATGTCCAGGGCAAGCTTCTCGCGATCGGCGGCAGATGAAGGCACTTGAGGATTATAAGAGCCGTGGGTAGCGCCGGCGTCCCGCCGGCTGTCGCGAGGGCGTCTCGCCCTCGCAGGTTACAAGTTCACCGCTTCTCCCACCCACTGCTCGATGGCGTCGCGCAACTCGCGCAGGCGCCCTTCAAAAAAATGGTCGGCGCCCGCGATCAAGATCAACTTCTTGGGTCCGCTAACCCCGTGAACCAACTCTTCCAGCTGCGCCGGCGTTGCGAACTGATCGCGATCGCCACTGACAAATAATTTCGGCTTGGCGCAGTTGTGAAGAAAGCTGAAGTCGTAGGTGCGATCATCGATCGGCGAGACCGGCAGCCCCAGGCCGATGGCAACCTTCACCCGCGCATCCGGACAAGCGGCTCTTAAGCCGACCGCCGCCCCGAAGGAGAAGCCGGCGAAGATCAGGGGCAGGTGGAACTCCCGGTCAAGCCAGTCCAGCGCCGTCCGAACGTCCTCCGCTTCACCATTTCCGCGGTCGTGTTCGCCCGGACTGAGACCAGCTCCGCGAAAATTGAAACGCAACACCGGAAAACCAAACCCGTTCAACGCCTTCATGGCATGAAAGACCACCTTGTTGTGCAGCGTCCCCCCGAAGAGCGGATGAGGATGACACACCAAGGCGGCGTAAGGAGCATCTGGAAGTCCACTATTGAGCAGCGCCTCGAGACGGCCGGCAGGGCCTTCCAAGAACAGGGAGCGGATTGTACCCGTTTGCGTGTCCATCGGGTTTCATTCAAGCATAGCAGCGAATCCAACTTCCTCCGTGAGTATGCTCACCGCGCCGGACTAAGGTATCCTGTCGCGCATGGATGTCGCCGCCTTCACCCGTCAACTCGTGGACATCGAGTCCATCACCGGCAACGAGGGCCCGGTGGGAGATTTCCTTCACGGTGAATTGCTGCGGCGAGGGTTTCAGGCAGAGAAGATTCCGGTGGAAGGAGCGCGCTGCAATGTCTTTGCCGTCTCCTCCGAACAGGAGCGGCCCGCGGTTGTGTTCTCCACTCACATGGATACGGTCCCGCCGTTCATTCCGTCTTCCGAGGATGCCACGCGCGTTTTCGGAAGGGGCTCCTGCGACGCCAAGGGAATCATCGCGACGCAGATGGAAGCCGCGGAACAGTTGCTTGAGGAGGGCATTCATGTGGGACTGCTTTTTCTGGTGGGCGAGGAACGGGACAGCCTGGGCGCCAAGGTGGCAAACCGGAATCCTCCGGGCTCGAAATTTCTGGTGAATGGCGAGCCCACCGAGAACCGGGTCGCAGTGGCGTCCAAAGGAGCGTTGCGCGTAGAGGTAATCGCGGAAGGACGCATGGCTCACTCCGCCTATCCGGAATTGGGCGAGTCGGCGATTGACAAGCTGCTGCTGGTACTGTCACGGCTGCGAGCGATGAAGTTGCCGGCTGAAGAGGGCATCGGGCCCTGCACGCTCAATATCGGAGTGATCGAGGGCGGCCGCGCCCCCAATGTGGTCCCGGACAAAGCGCGTGCCCAACTCCTCTACCGCCTGGTGGGATCGTCAGAGCTATTGAAGCAGGATATCGTTGCAGCGGTCGGTGATGTGGCGCGAGTTGAGTTTGTGCTGGAAATTCCTTTTGTCCGCCTGAGCACCCTGGACGGTCTTGCCACCATGGTCGCCGCCTTCACCACTGATATTCCCGCGCTCAACGCCTGGGGACAGCCCTTGCTCATCGGTCCAGGATCGATTCACGTCGCTCACACCGACGGCGAGTACGTCGAGAAGAAACAGCTGCAGGATGCGGTGGATTTGTATTGCTCAATCGCACGGCAGCTCTCCAAATGAGCCTGTGAAAGTGGCGCCGGCATCTTGCCGGCTGTCCCGAGGGCGTCTCGCCCTCGGCTCGGCGAGCGGGGTGCCGGCCCGGGGATGGTGCCACTACTTGATTTGACTCCCAGTCGATAAGCACGTAAAATGGTGCTGCACATATTTGCGTGCCTCCAAATGAAGGCAAACATTACGCTAAAGCTGGACGCGGATCTCCTGCGCGAGATTCGGGTGCTGGCGGCGGAAGAGGGCACATCGATCAGTGCCCTGCTGGCTCGCCGCCTCGAACAACTGGTTCGCGACCGCAAGACCTATGACCGGGCACGAAATCGCGCTCTGGCTCGGCTGCGCGAGGGGCTCGATTTGCAGTGGACGCCCCCCCGTTCCCGCGACGAGCTTCACGAGCGATGACACGATGAACCATGCCCGATAAATATTTTGTGGATACCAACATCCTGCTCTACGCGCATGACCGCTCCGCGGGTTTGAAGCACGAACGTGCCCGCCAACTGATAGAGCGCCTGTGGACGTCCGGGGAAGGCGTGTTGAGCACTCAGGTGCTGCAGGAACTTTGCATCAACCTTCGACGCAAGATTGCCCGTGCGCTCCCGGTGGAGGAAATACGCCGGATCATTCAGGACTACTTAAGCTGGGAGATCGTGATCAATGATCCGGCATCGGTCCTGCAGGCGCTTGAGATCGAGCTGCGCTACCAGACGTCTTTTTGGGATGCTCTGATTCTGCAAGCGGCCGAGAGCTCAGGCGCAGCGATCCTGTATTCCGAGGATCTGGCAGAGGGGCAGAAATACAGCGCGGTTGAGGTGGTGAATCCGCTGAAATCGCTTCTTTGATTGCCCGTAATAAGGCTGGCATCGGCCTGCTTTTGATCGTGCACCATTCACGAACTCCTCTAGAATTTCAAGCCTGCATTCTGCAATGCGCATTAGCGCGCCCGCCGCTTCCGAAAGCAGTTAGACTGGGAATATGAGCACCCAGACCCTCAACTCCCTGTCTAAGGCATCTTCCGCTTACTTGCGTTCCGCCATGCATCAGCCCATCCAGTGGAACGAGTGGGGCGAAGAGGCCTTTGCCACGGCGCAGCGCGAAAATAAACCCATCCTGCTCGACATCGGCGCGGTCTGGTGCCATTGGTGTCACGTTATGGACCGCGAATCGTATGACGATCCGGAAGTGGCGCGGATCGTGAATGAACGCTTTGTGGCGGTGAAGGTGGACCGCGATGAGCGTCCCGACATTGATAGCCGCTACCAGGTCGCGGTCAGCGCCATCAGCGGGCAGGGAGGCTGGCCGCTGACGGCATTTCTCACCCCCGACGGCAAGCCGTTTTATGGTGGCACCTACTTCCCGCCCAACGACAACTACGGACGTCCCAGCTTCAGGCGCGTGCTGCAGTCCATCGCAGACGCCTATCATCAGAAAAATACCGAAGTCGTGGACCAGGCGCAGATGGTCGAGATCGCGATCTCCCGGGCTGAGTCTTTCGCGGGCGGCAGTGGCCAATTCTCACCCAAGGTGATTGACGAGATCGTGGAAGCGGCAATGAAGATGTTTGATCCCCAAAATGGCGGTTTCGGAAGCGCGCCCAAATTCCCCCATCCCGCCGTTCTCGATCTTCTGATTGACCGGTACGCGCGCTCGGGGAAGGAGGATCTGCCCAACGTATTCGTCTTCACCCTGGAGAAGATGGCCCGCGGCGGCGTCTATGACCAGCTCGCCGGCGGCTTTCATCGCTATTCGGTGGACGAGCACTGGATCGTTCCCCACTTCGAGAAGATGTGCTACGACAACTCGGAATTGTTGAAGAACTATGTCCACGCCTACCAGGTGACCGGCTTGGAGTTTTTCGCCGCGGTGGCGCGTGACATCGTCCGCTGGATGGACGAGTGGCTCAGCGACCGCGACCGTGGCGGGTTTTACGCCTCTCAGGATGCCGACTACTCGATGGACGATGATGGCGACTATTTCACCTGGACGCGAGCGGAGATGCAGGCCGTCCTCACGGAAGAAGAAGCGGCGGTGGCGGGATTGCGTTACGACATCAACGAAGTCGGAGAGATGCACCACAATCCGGAAAAGAATGTTCTGTATGTTCGCGCTGCGCTCGAGGACATCGGCAAACGTCTGGGTCTGACCGTGGAACGCACGCAGACGATACTGGAATCCGCCCGGCAAAAGATGTATGCCGCACGGCTCAAGCGTCCGACACCTTACGTGGATAAAACGGTCTACGTTGGCTGGAACTCACTCTGTGTCTCGGCCTACCTGGAAGCCGCCAAGGTGTTAAAGCTCGATGGAGCCAGACACTTCGCACTCCGTTCCCTGGATCGGGCCCTCGCGGAAGCGTGGCAAGCGGAGCTGGGCCTGCAGCACGTGATCGCCTATTCGGATCCTGCCGCCGAACGGCGCCTGGTTCCGGGACTGCTCGATGACTACGCCTTCACCGCCGTCGCGTGCCTCGATGCCTACGAGGCCACCGCGGACCTCAGCTATTTCCACTTCGCGCAGCGCGTCGTGGACAAGATGGTGGAGCACTTCTTTGACCCTGTATCCGGCGGATTCTTCGACGCTGCAGCGAGTGGTCCGGGAAAAGCCCTGGGAGTGCTGGGCACGCGCCGCAAGCCCTTTCAGGATTCTCCCACGCCCGCGGGAAATTCCGTGACGGCCATCGCATTGCTGCGGCTGCACGCTCTCACCAACCAGAAAAGCTATCGCGAACAAGCGGAACAAACTCTGGAGCTGCTGGCCGGACTGGCCGGGAAGTTCGGGATCTTTGCCGCGACCTATGGGATTGCAGCCGTATATCTCTCATCTCCGCACACCCAGATCGTGGTCATCGGAGAAGACAGCGTGGCAGAACAACTGGGCGCCGTCGCGGCCGGCTTCTTTGCTTTTAACAAGACGGTGCTCAGACTGGCGGCGAGCCAGGCCGTACCGCAGAATCTGCCACCTGCACTGGCGGAGACCATCTCGCAGTTGCCCATGCTCAAAGAGGACAAGTCGGCAGCCGTGATCTGCTCAGGATTCACCTGTCAGCCTCCGATCAGGGACCCGGAACAATTGCGCCGGACCCTCGGCGTCGCCCTGAAGAGTTGACCATCCAGTGGGTCGCGCGGACAAAAAAAGAGGGCTGACCATGCGATTTCGCAATCGGTCAGCCCGGTCAGGTCCAAAGCCACTTGCGCGGCTAGTTAACAGCCTTTTCCCAATCCCACTTGCCTAGCGTTTCGAGCAATTGGGATTGTTAGGATTGCACAGTGGCATCGGGCCCAGTTCTGCATTGAGTATCGGGGTCGCGATTGCCACGTACGTGCAAGCCAAACCTACCATCAGGATCAACATCCTGACCGCACGTTTCATGGTGTTCTCCTTACCCTGCGAGGCTCCTGGGAGGAAACCTCACGGTGGCGGCATTATACAGAAGACCGCCCTCGCGTCCAGCCTTTTCTCCGGATAGCAGGTTGCCGGACCCCGAGCAGAGCACATCGGAACGCCGCATTCGGACTCCAAGAACACCCTGAAGGCCCTCGCGGACGCAGTCTTGCAGAAGTCCGTGCCCCATTTCTTATATGGGATCGCGTCTCTTATTCAAGTATTAGGTGAGGTTGTAATCTAGCGGAAGGGCGGCCGGCATTAAGAGTGAAACGAAAACGCCAAGCGGTGAAACATTCAGTGAACCCGACGGCTCGGCGACGGCAGGGAATGAATACCACTTCGAGTACTAAGAACGGGTTGCACTCCAGCATCGGTCGTGGCTTCTTTGGGCGAATACTCTGCCTGGGTGCGGGAGAAAGCGCGATCGACCATACTTTCAAACATGGGAATCAGCGAATCGACCTGGGCCGGACTCTGAATATCACTAAGGCTCTTCTCCCAGCGGTTCGGCGTAAACAGTTCGGCTCCCGGCGCTCGCTCCGGACTCTTGACCAGGGCATAACCCAACCAGACGAGGATGGAAATGTTATAGGCCACGAGATTGATCACGTGGACTGAAACCTGGGAGGCATGCCCACTCACGTGGAAAGCCAGCGTACCCAGTTCGACTCCAGCGGAGAGACCCAGGCCCACCGAGAGTCCGAAACTATGCTGCTTCCAGGACACTCCCAGATAACGGGCGAAGACCAGAAGAAATAAAACCAGTCCAACCTGCGAGACCCGGACGCAGCGGGTCACGGTTATCACGGCCTGCACGATCGGCCCCTGGTCCCCGGTCGGGCTCGACGCCGCCACCACAAAGCCTACCAGCGACATGACCAAAGCGGCCCACTTGAAAAGTACCGTCCCGAGATCTTTCAGGGTGTAATAGGGACGGAACACGTCCAGGAAGATTTCGTAAATGACCATGAACCCCAAGACAAGGTTAATCGCAGCGCATGACCAGTAAGAGTAGAAGAAGAGCTGATAGCTGGCACTTACCCATTGCGACGACATCGGGAACAGGATGCCAAATGCAAGGATCTGGAAGCAGATGTATGCGAAGAAAACCGGAAACAGGCGATGCAGTTTGTGGCGGATCATCGCAATCCCCACTCCCAGTTGCAATATGGGGTGGGCGATCCAGAGCGCGGTTTGGTGATCGAATGTCATCAACCAGTTTTCTGCCAGCCGGGGGCGCCACGGTTGACGGAGCTGTTGCGATTAGACTTCTCTTACACGTAACCTTAGCAGTTTGGCACAGATGGTCAATGTACCAAGGTAATCGCCGGTAATGGTTACCGGGATAACCTCAAACGGGCCTTGCGAGCCTTTATCATGCACGAAGCAGGCGGTTCCGATCCCGAGAAGCCGACGATAAAGCTTACTCGACGGCGGCAGCAACTGCTCTGGCCTGGAGTGACCATGTGTTGCGGCCTGCGGTGTTCAGACTATTGATTCTGATCGAGATAGAACATGTCGAGGACCTGGCCTTTGCTGTCGATCAACAACACCCGTCCAGCGTACACGACCCGCTCGAGGTCGCTGGGTAATTTGGGCAGCTGCTCTTCACAGACCAAAGGCAGCGACTGGGCCTGGCTCTGAACCTCGGAAGGCAAGCTCCCTCCGCGGTGAATCTGCCGTTCTGACCCGGAGGGCAGTTCCGGACGCTGGGTGGCGCCCGCGGGAAAGTCGGAGGCATGTTCGGTCACGCAGCTCCGTATCGTCCTGCGATCGCGGAGGGTGAACAACTGCGCACTGTCATCCGGTCCGGTCACCGAGTCCGAAGCTCGAATGGGGGCGGAATCGGAGGCAGCCGGCGGGGACGTTGCCGCTGCTTCATTGGGGGCCGCAGGTGGCGGAACCGTCGCCGTCGAGGACGAGGAGGTAACAAAAGTCAGTACAGCTTCTGATTCAACGATCGCCGGCTTTTTGCCGGTGGCCGCGGC
>JBARIF010000354.1:0-8304 GCA_049799615.1 Terriglobales bacterium | reverse complement strand
TCTGTGCTTCGAGCACGTCGATAACTTGGGAGCGTACACCGCATCCCGTCCGGAGACCGGCCTTCTCATCCCATCTGATTTAGTCATTTGACTTGTAGCTTGCGGTTTGCCCTTCACCTTTGCTTTATTATCGTCAGTTCTAAACGTGGGTAGGCCGCGACCCGTATTCCACCAACGCAAATCATCAGCCGAGAGGTAGCCATGCGCCTGCTGTCCGTCTTCGCCCAGTGTTTCCTGACCGGCGCTTTGTTGATGGCCCAGGGGCAGCCAACTCCTGATGGGTCGATTCAGGCCAGGAATAAAGCCGTGGCGATGCGCGTATTTGATGAGATTTTCAACGAGGGAAAGTTCCAAGTGGCGGACGAAATCTACGCGCCGGATTTCCAAAACCACGGACTTCACCGATCGGTGGACCTGAAGACAGACCAGGAGGCGGTGCACGCTGAAAAGAAGGCATTTCCAGACCTCCGGATGAGCGTCCAGGAAATGGTCGCGGAAGGGGACAAGGTGGCTGTGCTATGGACATTTCAAGGAACCCATACCGGCTCCGGTTATGAAGGTCTTCCTCCCACCGGAACAAGGGTGGAGGTTCGTGGCACCACCATTTGGCGGATCGTGGACGGACGAATCGTGGAGGAGTGGTCCAGCTTCAGTGAAACGGGGGCCTACATCCGAATTTTTGCCCATCTGAAGTGGTGGTTCGTGTTGACCGGGTTGCTCGTCCTGACCATAGTGATCGGTATCGAACGTCTTGTCTGGAGGATGGTCGGGAAAATGTTCGCCTATCGGCGGCTCAACTAAGTCTCGATCGGGACCGATGATTGGCGCAAAATCGCGATCGCACTCATTGACCGGCGTCGTCCGCGCAAAACACCGACCCGAGTCTGTCTGCAGGGCTAAGGCCGGCTATCCGGCGACCGCTTGACTGTCAGCTATAGCACGGAGATCACTGGGCACCACTTTGGCGGCAACGCGAATCACAACCACGCACAGGTAACGATGTCGAGGTTTATTGGAGGTCTGTTGCGACCTTTAAGAGCCGATGGCGTACGAACCCGACTGAGCTTCCAAGTCGGCATTTTGCGATCGCACGCCTGCATCTATGTTGACCCCTCGCCCGTATATCCCGGTAGCATGAACGCCATAGCTTAGGTCCCGGGCTCTGCCGTTCACGGAGGTATTCAGATGACCGAGAAAATGGTTGAGCAGACGACGATCGACGTGGATCAGAAGCAGTGGTATCGGGTGGGCGGTATCGCCGCATTCGTGCTCGGTGTCGCCTACATCGTCATCCTTCCCTTGTACGCCCACGTCGGGGCTCCTCCAGCCGGTGGCGGCGAGGCTTGGGTCCAGTACCTTCCTGGGAAGACGAGGGTTTGGTGGGCGATTCTTGGCCTCTCCGTCCTTACAGACTTCCTCTTCGTACCCCTTGCTTTTGCTCTTTACTTGGCGCTGAAAGAGGTCAACAGAAACGCGATGCTGCTGGCGAGCGCATTTGTGGGGCTGTTTGTCGTCCTAGATTTGTCCGTTACCTGGTCGCACTACACCTCACTACTCGTTCTCTTCAGCAACTACTCTAAAGCCACGGATGCCGTTCAGCGGATGGCTTATATCGCGGCCGCCAACTATGCATCCGCAGTACTGATGTCCCCTCTGGAAATCGTGTATGCAATCGTAACCCTCTCGTTCGGAATCCTTGTCACCGGTTTCGTGATGCTACGGGGAGTGTTCAATAAGATCACCGCCTATTTGGGCTTGGCCACCGGCATCCTTGGGATCGTTTCGCTAACGGGCCTCACTCTGACCGTCATCATGAATGCCCTCTTTGCCACGGCCTGGATCTTGGTTGTAGGTTACAGACTCTGCCGACTCGCTCAGGAGCAATCCTCCTGACTTCGATTCCGCCGCTTTGGGGCTCTAAGCTGATTCGCACCGATGAGGCGTAGTGGACGCAACTCTAGAAAGCGAACTCGACACAATTCTGAGCCAGTTGGCGATAAATCGCGATTTCACCAACCACCGGGAGCCGAGTCAAGTTCCCGCCCTGAGTGCTATGCCGTGAGTTGACGTGATGACAGTTATCGAGGAGTGGAGTTCTCACTCATTTGAGAGCGCATAATGCGGCTTCGAGACCCCGACTCTGCCCAAGAAACAGACTCTTGACGCAAGCTGTGAAAGCGGCTTCCGGTGAGGCCAGTTGAGGCCAAATCCTTCGTTGACAAGCGGGGTGGTTTGCCGCACACTCGGCCTGTACGGGTTGCCGGCCGTAGCCGGGTGGCCGCTACGGTGGCGGTTCGCAACAGGTTGTAAACAATGGCCCTTCTCCCTCCCCTTACCCCAGGCCCTCCCGAACCCACGGGATCACGAGTTGCTGTGCCAACTCGGGCTGAAGTCTCCGAAGAAACCACCCGGCAGTCGGACGCGGCCCTGATTTTCGTCAAGCTGCGGAAGATGATCGCCTCCGACGCTCAGTCCACAGACACGATCCTGGGGACCATCGCGGTGGCAGCCCATTCCCTGACCGGAGCCACCGGGGCGGCCATCGCCATGCCCCGGGACGGTGCCGTGGTCTGCGTGGGCCGGAGCGGTGAAACCGCGCCCGAGCTGGGCGACCGGCTCAACGTCGATTCCGGTATTTCCGGCGAATGCCTGCGTACCGGCGTGAGCCTGCGCTGTGATGATGCCAGCCGGGATTTCCACGTCGATGCCGAGGTGTGCCGCCAGATGGGGCTGCAATCCATTGCCGTAGTGCCGCTGCGCGGGCAGCACGGCAGGGTGGGCGTGCTGGAAGCGTTCTCGACCGAACCCTACGCCTTCGTGGACGACAAGATGGAGCTCCTGGAGCGGCTGGCAGGACTGGCCGAGGCGGCCTGGGCGCGAGGAGCGGTCACGGAGGCTCAGGCCACGGCAACAGGCCTGGACCAGCCGGAAAAGCTGGGCGAGGCTGTGAGCCTGGGCGAGGCCATAGCCGAAGTCCCCGCCCTGGTTGAGGCTTCGCCGGAGCCGGCTGCTCCGGTCACAGCTGCAGTCCCGCTGGCCCAGGTGCGGGAAGTCTTCGCCCGCGCGCAAATCAAATACGCCATCGCCAGGAGAAAGTGGCGTTTAGCAGCGTTAATTGCGGTAGCTGTCATCGGGATGACGCTGCTGTCGGTTTATGGCTGGAGAGCGTGGTACAAGGCCAGTGTTGCCTCCCGTAGCAGGAGGACGGCCAGCCCTCAGGTGACTCCATCCGCCACTGCGAATGCCGCGGCTGGGGCGGGATTTGCCGGAACCCCCGACGTGGTCTATCCGAAAGCCCGACCCGGTAAACTCCCCCAACCACATTCCGCTAAAGTCGCGGCCGTCGTTCAGATTCCCGACGAAGTGGTTCGCCGGCAACTCGGGGGCACGATCCCTCTGGCCGACCGCCGCGCCGCGAGTACACAGACTGCATCCGCGGCGGTCCCGGACAGCGGGGAGGTTCCCCTGATCGCGGCATCCAGTGCCGCCCCAGGCGATCCTGCTTCGGCAATCGGGAAGGTAATTGAGACAGCGCCGGCGCTACCCGAGCTGACCATTCCGATCTCGCAGGGCACGTCCGGAGGCGAACTGATCCATAAGGTGCAACCTGTGTATCCTCCGGAAGCGCGGCGCATGCGAATGACCGGCAGGGTGGTCATCGACGCCATCGTGAACGTTGAAGGCCGGGTGGACGACTTGAAGCTGGTGAGCGGCGATCCGATGCTGGCGGCGGCGGCGATGGATGCGGTCCGCAAATGGCGGTACAGCCCCTACTTGCTGAACGGCAAGCCCATTCCCAAAGACACCCGGATCACCATCAGCTTTATCGCACCGCAGTAAATTTCAGGAACTCAGGCTAGGTTCCAGGCGCGCCGCACCGAGCCGCGCTCTTGCTGGATTTTTTCCTGCAGCAGCGTAATGGCGTAGATCAATTGCTCGGGACGGGGCGGGCAGCCCGGCACATAGACATCGACAGGAATCACCTGGTTCACACTCTGCACCAGCGCGTAGTTATTAAACACTCCGCCGGAAGTGGCGCAGGCTCCCATCGAAATCACCCACTTGGGCTCGGGCATCTGCTCCCAGAGCTGCCGGATGACCGGCGCCATCTTGTTGGAAACGCGGCCGGCGATGATGATGAGATCAGACTGGCGGGGCGAGGGGCGGAACACTTCAGCGCCGAAGCGGGCGATGTCAAAGCGGGATGCGCCCATAGACATCATTTCGATGGCGCAACAGGCCAAGCCGAAAGTCAGCGGCCAGATGGAATTCTTGCGCATCCAGTTGACCGCCGAATCAAGCGTGGTCAGAACAACGCCTTCAGGGGTTGGGTTCCCGAAAGTCAGTTCCTTGACTACCTTCTTGCCGTTCTCGGTGGTGGTATAAGGGCCGAAGCTGAGTCCATCTGCCATGACAGGATTATTGTAAACCAGGCCGGTGATGAAGGTGAGACACATGGGCCGGTAATTCTCTGACTCTCCCAGGATGAAGTGGCCCAGATTGACCAGCCCCATACTGGCTAGCGAAATTGGGTGGAGCAGACCTTCAGGCCTGCAATCAAGACCTGCGCTATGCTGGGGCCTCGGCCCGTGGATGGAAAGGAGTCATCATGAGTGGCAACTTACTGAATTTGTCGGCAGTCATGGCCTTCTTCGCAATTCCGAGCACGGTGATCTGGTCGTATCTTGCCTTTGGATTGGCTCTCGCCATCGGACTGATCACGATCTTTCTTCGCGGCAATTGGCAAAAGGCGCGAGGACTGGACAAGTTGATTTTGTTCGGGCCGCTTTTCTACGCGGCGCCACTCGCGGCTTTCGGCACCGAACACTTCACGCTGACAAAGGCGGTCGCGTCGATCGTACCGCGGTGGATTCCGTGGCATCTGTTTTGGGCGTACTTCGTAGGCGCTTGCTTTATCGCAGCCGCTCTGAGCCTGGTGACGAAGATCCAGGCGCGTCTCTCGGCGAGTTTGCTCGCCTTGACGTTTTTCCTTTTCGTAGTGCTGATGGACGCCCCAGGTTGGGCACACAATCTGCGGGATCGGTTTGGTCTGACCTTGACGCTGCGGGAGTTATCCTTCAGCGGCGGCGCTCTGGCGCTGGCAGCCAGCCTCGCCGAGGAGGGGCGCGAGCGCGCCAAACACGTCTTTGCCACAATCGCGCGCTACTTCATTGCCATTCCCGTGCTGTTTTACAGCTTTGAGCAATTCATGCACGCCGATCACGTTCCCGGCGTTCCGCTGGAACGGCTGACTCCCCAGTGGATCTTCGGACACGCCATTTGGACATACCTGGCGGCCGTGGCTTACGCAGTCGGGGGTATCCTGTTGCTTCTCGGCAAGAAAACCCGCGCCGCAGCCACGTGGATCGGCCTGACCGTGCTCTTCTTGGAGTTAGCCGTGTACATGCCGATCGCAGTCGTGGAGCACGCCAACCTCGACGGATTTAATTACATGGCGGATACGCTGATGTATTGCGGCGCCATTCTTCTGCTCGCAGGCGCCATGCCGCGCGAAGCGGAGCGGCGGGAATCATCGGCCGATCAGTGGTCCCCGGAAATCCGCGCCTGCCCAAGCTAGCAGGCCAATTCATCTTTGACCGCGGTGGGTCACATCGCGGACTTGGCCCACCCTCGCTTTTGATTTTTCTCGACCTGATTCTAAATGAGGCTGCCCCACCCTCTGTGGTTTTCAGAGGGTGGGACCTGTGCGGCCTGCCTGGCGCAGGCTTATATCCGCTTGCATCACACTGGACGCGCCAAGGATAGAGTCAGAATTTCAAGAAGTTGAGCGCATCGTCTCCCACCCTCTGAAATTCGCAGAGGGTGGGGCAGCCTCAGTTGGTTTGATGGAAGTGGGCCAGCTTAGCTCCCGGGTGCCCGATCCAGAATCGTCTCTGTGGCGGCATCCCAAAACTGCTTTCTGCCCGACCAGTAAGCCTCCGCTGCCATCATGCAGGCCACGGAGTGAGCGAACCCATCCCGCACCGTGCAATTCGGCTGCTGCCGCGAGCGCATGCATTCGAACCAATTGGCCATGTGTCCCAGCGACAGGTCATCGATGCCCATGGGCGGAAGCTCGGTTTCCCCCGGGAGAAGAACGTATTTCGCGGTTCTCGCCTGGTCGATGTTGGCGTTGTCCTCATGGTTCCCTCTCTCTTCGACCAATTGGTATCGCGGACTGCCTTCGCCCCCGATGTTCATCAGAGTTGCTTTTTTCCCCATATAGCGTGTGAAGCCCGGGGAGTCGTTGCCGAAGCTGGTTGAATAGCTCACCAGAAACCCCTTGGGATATTCCAGTAAGGCTTGAAACGTATCCGCGTTCTCCCGGCCGTCGTGCCATGCAAAAATGCCACCATGAGCCACCACCGAACGGGGAAAGCTGTCGTTCATGAACCAATGGACGAGGTCGGTGGCGTGGCTCATCCATTGATCCGGAATGCCGCTTGAAAATTCCTTGTACAAGCGGAATTCGCAATAGACCTGCGGATCAAATGGGCGATAGGGCTTGGTGAGCAGCCATTTCCGCCAATCCGTGTCCTGTTCTCGCAGCAGCTTCGTTTCCGGGCGTCCACGCCAGCGGGGACCGTGGTAATTCCATACAATTTCCACCTTGCTCACGTCTCCGAGAACTCCGGTCTGAACCAATTCGCGAGCGGCCTTGGGATAAGGTTCGCTGCGATGCTGCGTACCCACCTGCACAATCCTCTTCAATTTCACGGCCGCATCGCGGGCCGCCTTTGCCTCTGCCAGCACATTGCCCATCGGCTTTTCAACGTAGGCGTCCTTTCCGGCTTCTACCGCCATCTTCAGGATGGGCGAATGGGAGTGTTCCGGCGTTGAAATAATCACCGCGTCAACGTCTTTCAGAGCAAGCACGTCCTCCAAATACTGATACCCGCGTGGTGCACGGCCGTAATACTTCGCATTCACCGCGACCGCCTTCTCGCGGTTCAGTCGCCACAGATCACAGACCGCGGTAGTCTCCACGTTTTGGCTGGTCTTCAGCCGGGACACAATCCAGTCCAGGTCCCCGCCCCGGCTCCCGTTGCCGATGTGGCACACCGAAATACGATCGTTGGCGCCCAGGATCTTGTCATACGAAAGAGCTGTCCTGACGAATGCGGCGCCTCCGCCCAGTAGCGCTGCGGACTTGGCCAGGAATCTTCTGCGATCGATGGTTTCTTCCGGGTCGCGCATGGTTGTCTCCAGTGTGGATCGGTCGAATTGCCCGCTACGGCGCCCCAATTATGCCAGAGCCACTGGCGAAGCTGGGCGATTTGGGTGTGGGCCTTGAAGCGTATGTTAGAAGTAAATGGGGCGGCTCGAAGTTCAGCACTTCTTGAAGGAGGAAACTCGTGCCTTCCCTGCCCGACAATGGAATGGTCCATCTCAGCAGCCCTTATTCAGTAGCGGAAACAATTGCGCGTCTGGAAGCCTTACTGCAGGCGCAGGGGCTGACCGAATTTTGCCGCATCGACCACAGCGGAGAAGCGGAAAAAGTGGGCTTAACCATGCCGCCCACGCAGGTGATCATCTTCGGCAGCCCCAAGGGCGGGACGCCGCTGATGATCGCCTCCCCTACGCTCGCCATTGATCTGCCCCTGAAGGCGTTGGTCTGGCAGGACGCCGCCGGCCAAGTCCGGGTTTCCTACAACAGTCCGGAATATCTCAAACAAAGGCACAATATTCCCGACGACCTGCTGACGAATATTGCCGGCATCGGGCTCCTGCTGCAAAAAGTTGTAGGATAGATGCCCACAATATTTTTTAATCTCACAGGAGAAAGTTCATGGCCGACTCGAAAGCAGCTGACAACCAACGAGAGATTTCCCGCGACCGCCTGGCCGACCTCTTGAACGAAGATCTTTCCCGCGAGTACCAGGCCATCATCGGTTACGTGGTGTACTCCCAGGTGCTCAAGGGCGCCGAATTCATGAACATCGCCGACCAGCTGGCCATCCATGCCAAGCAGGAACTGGACCATGCGCTGATCATCTCGCGCCAGATCGACTACCTGGGCAAAATGCCCACCGTAGATCCGCTGCCGGTCAAGACTTCGGACGACGCGCGGGAAATGTTGCGCTTCGACCTGGCCAACGAAAATGACACCATACGAAATTACCGCGAGCGCATCGGGCAGTGTGAAGCCCTGGGAGAGTTCGCGTTGGCGGAGCAGATTCGACAGATTCTGGTGGATGAACAGGACCATCAGATTGATCTGGCCACTGCCCTGGGGGAAGAAGTCCCGGACGTCAGAGCGAGAGGAAAAGCCCGACGTAAGTAAGATTCGAGTGTGGGTCGGAC
>JBARIF010000353.1:0-2055 GCA_049799615.1 Terriglobales bacterium | reverse complement strand
CCAAGGTCAAAGGCGTCGGACAGGAGTGTCCGACCCACCCCGGACCTCTAAGACAATCGCTACCAGCAAGGCTATCCCTCCGGCCACCAGTGCTGCGGGGAAGGCGATCTCTCGGTAGGCAACCGTCATATTGGGATGAACACCCCGCACTCCTGCACTAATCATGAGCCCGAAAATCCCTAGAAACAGACACACGGCGAAGGCAAGCAGGGCCAGCAAAAAGGCCACCAGCAGTACCCGCGCCGGGACGAGCAGCCCGCGGACCAACCCGGACGGTGCTTTGGCGGAAGGCATTACTCTTCAGATTGTAACGGCTCAGAGTTTCTGGGGGTGAGAGACCATGAGAGGGGAGGGGTGACAGACTGACGCCCTGCCAGCCACGGTGCGTTAGAATACACTCCATGGCACAGGCTGCACCGCCGATTACCCGCCCTCCGGCGGAGGTCGTTCGTCTGACCCCCGTCTCACAAGCTCCGAATGGAATCTGTTATGCCGCGTCGGGAGAGATCACGGTCCCTGAGGCCGACCTGCGCCGCATGGTGTCCGCCGTACCTGACGCGGCTGCGGCCGCATTGAAACGCAAGGCTTATTACTTCGTCCCCCTGACCGTAAACCAGGGCGACGAGACCGTGATCGCCGACCGCTACGATGTGGAGTTGAGCGATAACGCAGTCTGCCATCGCAATCTCGACCTGGGCGATTCGCAGTGCGTTTTCATCTCCACCCGGTTGATGGACGACAAGTTCTCGGTGGCCTTTGAGTTCTATATCAATGTAGGCCATGCCGTGGTGGAACGGGCCGGGGTCTCGCAGGCCTTCGCCGACCTGGTGTGGAAGCAGGTGCAGAACAAAGCGCGCGGCGAGACCTCGCTCGATGCCTGGGAGTCGCGCAAGCTGGCTACCGAGCCCGGTCCCGATGCGGAAAAGTACAAGAACGAATATTTCGCTGCCAGCTTTTCCGACGCCATCTCCATCTACCTGCTGTCGCTGTTTATCGACGTGGACTACCACGACCTGCGCGAACGCGACTATCCCCTGTTGGCTCCAGCACAAATGGCCGAGCGCTTGAAGAAAGTAGCGGAGCTGTTCCCGGCGAATCCGGGGTTTGAGTTCACGATTTACCACAAGAGAAGGACGTAGCCACCAATTTACACGGCTCCTAGGGATAGGACCCCACCGCGCCAAACCTCTGTGTCCTCGGTGTCCTCTGTGGTTACAATCATCACTCCATGACCGTCACGGTCCGTTCCTTCGCCAAGATCAACCTCGGCCTGTGCATCGGCTCGCTGCGGCCGGACGGCTTTCACGATCTGCGCACGGTCTATCAGACGATCGGCCTGCATGACATCATTCGGGTGCAGGTCGGGCGCGGCATGGGAATTGAGATTCGTTGCGACGATCCTCGTGTCCCCAGAGATCAGACGAACACCTGCTACCGCATCGCGGAACGCGCCATGGACGCGCTTCAAGCTCGCGGCCGGGTAACCATCACCATCGACAAGCGTTTGCCGGTGCAGGGCGGCGTGGGGGCTGGGTCGGGAAATGCCGTGGCTACTCTGCTAGCTCTCGAACGGGCGCTCAAGAAGAAACTGCCGGCAGCGGAGAGGCTGCGGATCGCGGCCGAGGTGGGCTCGGATTTGCCCCTGTTCCTGGTAGGCGGGACGGCGTTAGGTGTGGGCCATGGAGAGGACGTTTATCCCCTGCCGGATTTGCCCTCCGTCTGCTGCGTGGTGGCGACGCCGGAAATTGGGGTCTCGACACCGCAAGCGTTCGCCGATTGGGATGAAATGTTTGGTGGCCCGGACAAAAACACTGCCGAGTTGCGCTCGGCTAGGACGGCCGAGGGCGGCCGTCCCCACGTGGATCGTACCCACGCCCGCTCCAAATTGACGCCTTCTTCACCCTCCGATAGAATGGTTCAGTTCGGTCGCGCGCTTTCTGCGTGGCTGAGTGGTCAACCTTTATCCGGTGTCCCTGTGAGTAAAGGCAGGGGCCGGGCCGAGACCTCGCTTCTCGACCTTGTCCGTACCGGGATCGAAAACGACTTTGAACAGGT
>JBARIF010000352.1:0-3561 GCA_049799615.1 Terriglobales bacterium | reverse complement strand
GTTGGTTTCATGAATTCGCCTTCTGGCAACCACCTCGGGAAGCATGATTGACTTCAGCCGCAATTCGGTGGCCCTGACGTACCAGTCGATAAAGTCTCCCGTGGTCCACTGTGAATCGAAGAGCCCGACCTGGAACATCGCGCTACGTCTGATCAGCATCGCGATCTTCAGATAGCCATTGAAGATACCGAGCGACACTGGGGCGCCCTCCGGCCCAATTTCCCGAAATTGTTCGACCCTACCCAGCACGAAGGCGAGATCGGGATCGCTCTCAAGGGCCTGGAGCTGCCTTCGCAGCTTTCCCTCCACCCACAGGTCATCGGCATCGAGGAAAGCGATAAAAGTCCCTTTGCTTTCCGTGAGTCCCTTGTTAAGAGCGGTAGCAACCCCGGCATGGTCCTGGAGGTGATATTCCACCTGGGCAAAGCTTCGGGCCACGGCCGCACTCTGGTCCGTGGATCCGTCATCGACAACGATGATCTGGATCGGTTGGTAGTTCTGGGCAAGAACGCTCTCTATTGCTGCCGCCAGATACTTTTCACAGTTGAACACCGGAATGATTACGCTGATCAGAGGAGCTTCCGACATGAAGTTTGCCTGAGGAGACTCCCCGTCCAATGCTGGTTGTGTCTCCGCCCTTTGGATTGAATCAAGTTTCCGGGGAGCAGTATAGGACGACGGGCAGATTTGACAAGCAGCAGAGATCGATTCAGGATCCGGCGAATCACCAACTTGGGGCGTGAGGTCCCGGATTTGTGAGCACTCCGGGGGTGATATGCAAAAGCCTGCACACCCAGGGCGACTACCTCAAAAGCCTTGCGCAGAGCGCCTTGTGTGGTGCCATTTCGGATGGTAGACTTCGTCGCGATGCGCTACTACAGGGTAAATCGGCCGGATGTCGTCATGGAGTCGTTCGAGGGCGAACTGGTTCTGGTTCAAATGAAAAGTGGTAATTATTACAGCCTCCAGGGTTCGGCGCCCCTGATCTGGGAGCTGATTGAACGCGGGCGTTCCGTCGAAGACGCTGGCGACTACCTGGTTGCACGCCACCGGGATGCCGGGGAAGAAGTCAGACGTTCGGTGCACAGCCTGGTGGATGAGTTGGTCGCCGAAAGCCTGATCGTACCGGCCACGAATGGGTCTGCCCCTGCCTCGATGGACCCACCGGGCGACACGGAATCAGGCCTGCCGTTTGTTCCTCCCGTGCTCGAGAGGTACACCGACATGCAGGAACTTCTGCTGCTCGACCCCATTCACGACGTAGACCAAACTGGCTGGCCGCGCCGTAAGGGTGAAGGTGAGAGCTGAGAGTGGACCTTACCGTGTCGGCGGAACAGCAGCTCAAGCCTGCCAGGGGCAAACCACCGGGTCCAGCCGCATTCTTCGAAACCGCCCTTGATATCTTTGAGCAGGCCTCTGCCGGACGACTTATCGAACATCGCTACCGGGTTGGGGGCAAGGCCGTGCTCATGCGCTTCGCCGGTCCGGCAATGGCCCGGCCCTTCTCCCGGGCAATCGATCATCTCTCCGACCCATTTACGGGCGAACCCGATCTGACAGTGCATTTTTTCGATGATCGCTCGACCGGGGCCACCATGCCTCCTGCTCCCTGGGCGCCGGAATGTCACGGCCAGCGCGGAGTGATTCACGGCTACAACGACGATCGCTTTTTCACGACCTACGAAATCGGCATCGACATTCTGCAAATGTTCGATGCCGGGCAGAACAGGGCGATTTACTGGGTACGGGACTACGAATGGATACCGTACTGGGAAAATAGCTTTCCGATGCGATCCATCCTGCACTGGCGGTTCCGGAATGAGCCCCTGCAGGCAGTTCATGCGGGTGCTGTGGGCACGGCTTCCGGGGGCGTGCTGATCGCCGGCAAAAGCGGATCAGGCAAATCCACAAGCACTCTGGCCTGCCTGACCTCGGGCATGCTTTACGCGGGCGACGACTATGTGCTGTTGGACGTCGCAGGCGAGCCGTACGTGCACAGTCTTTACTCGACCGCCAAGCTGGTGGCGGACAATTGCGACCGCTTCCCCCAACTAAGGCCGCTGGTTTCCAATTCCGACAAACTGGATGAGCAGAAGGCTCTGATTTATTTGCGAGAACACTTTCCAGCGAGCGTGGTTCGAGGTTTTCCACTCCGGGCCATCCTGCTGCCGCGAGTCACCGGGACTCGGAATACGCGGGTGGTGAAGGCGGGAACGATGGACGCGTACCGGGCGATTGCCCCAACCACGCTCCTGCACCTGACACGGGCCACGGAGGAAGCGGCCCGCAAGATCGGCACGCTTTGCCGTTCGCTTCCTGTGTACTGGCTCGAGGCCGGGACCGAGCTGGAACAGATTCCACAGGTCATCGGAGAGTTTCTGGGGAGTCGCGCGTGATGACGAGCCGGGACAACCTGGTCAGCGTAATCATTCCGGCCTTCAATGCCGCGTCTTTTCTTCCCCATGCGGTAGCGAGCATTGACCGCCAGGGCTACTATCCGCTGGAGATCATCGTGGTTGACGATGGTTCTACGGACAATACGGCTGAGGTGGCGCGGAGTCTGCCGAGCATCAGCCGTTACCTGCATCAGCAGAACCAGGGGCCATCGGCAGCCCGCAACCTGGGTCTCCGGCATGCAGGGGGAGAATTCATCGCGTTTCTGGATGCCGACGATCAATGGCCTCCAGGCAAACTCGACCTCCAGGTCGGCCGCCTCCGGGCGGAACCGCAGCTTGACATAGTGCTGGGACGGATCCAATACATCTCCTTGCCTGGTGCTGAAGAGATCGACATCGCCTTCGAGACGGAGGAGCGCACGCTCACTCATGTCCACCTCGGTAGCGGAGTCTACCGCCGCGCGGTCTTCGAACGGGTCGGCCTATTCGAGGAAACCCTCCGTTACAGTGAAGACGTGGACTGGTTCATGCGAGCGCGAGAGAAAGACATCTCGATGGTCATTCTGGGAGATGTGACACTGCTCTATCAGCTTCACGCCGGCAATATGACCCGTGAAATGACCTCGGAACGCTCGAATCTGGCCGCGGTGATGAGGCTTTCGTTGGAGCGCCGGCGGCGTCGAAGCGCCGGGCAGGCGACCGAGCTAAAGCCCTGGTCGCACTACGATGAAACTGGACGAAGTCGGGTTCGTCCCTCCGTCCTCCCGGGAAAGACTGCGGAATGAGCAAGCCGGACAAGTCGCCTTCGCTCGGTCGCGCGGCTTGGATCTATTACGCCCGCTGCTACCAGCGGCAGGATAGTTCGCTGGTGACGACGGTGCTGTTGAGTGCGGTGCAGTTTGTATTCGTTCTGCCCACCATCTATCTGGTGCGGCACGTCTTCGATGTGGTGATCCCCCGTGGCGATTTGCGGGGAGTATTCTGGGATGGCGTCGCGATCGCAGCTTTTCAGGCCCTTTATACGGTGTTCGCCCTCTGGGTCCGCAACATAACTCTCCGCACGACCAAGGTTGCCGTGGCCCGAATCCGTTACGATTTGCTCTCCCGCCTGTACCGGCTTTCACTGAGTTTTTTTAGCGATACCGATCACGGCGAACTGCACAAC
>JBARIF010000351.1:0-5071 GCA_049799615.1 Terriglobales bacterium | reverse complement strand
GAAAAGGCTGGCGTCGGCGGTTCAACTCCGTCCCTGGCCACCATTTAAACACCTCTATTGTCAATGATTTATAGACTATTTACAATAGTGTCCTGTCTGGTGTACTCTTCATTAATGAATTTCTCCCCCCAAGGTTCTGAACGGTAGGCAGAAAAGGGGAGATATGGCGCGAATCAAACTCTATAGGCGGCACGTTCAAGCCTGCACTCATCAGGACGACAAGTTTTATCAGCGGTGCAACTGCCCGGTCTGGTTTGAAGCGAACGTCATCGGGCTTCGCTGGAATACGGCATCCAACTCTTGGTCTCAGGCTCAGACGCAGGAGTCGCTTCAATCCCGTTGGTCGTCGAAGTTAAAGAATTGGCGTGAAGCGGAGCACCTTGCCCGCGAACTCGAAGAGAAACTCTCCGATATAAAGGAGGGCAGGAGCCGCCCAGATACGAAGACCGTCGAAGAAGCGGTCATCCTATTCCTTCAGAACAAACGCGGTGAGCAACTGGCGAGTGACACGCTCTATCGTCATACCTACATCACAGGGTTGTTGCTCGAATTCTGCAAGGGACAAGGAATCCGATTTATACGCGATATCACATCCGCCCATCTCGGATCGTGGCGGTCAGAATGGACGGTCAAGTCGGCTCAGGCGCGGAGGTCGTTTCAAGAGAAGGTTCGCAACTTCTTCAAGTTCTGCTTTGCCGCAGGTTGGATCACGACTGACCCGAGCAAGAGCCTGTCATCGATCAAGGTCAAGAACGTCGCAGCGGCTGTACGCCCTTTCACTCCTGAGGAGTACGAGCGGATTATCGCAGCGGTCGATAAGACCACGCTGACCGACTACAACAAAGCCCGCGTCAAGGTCTGCATGCAGCTACAGCGGCACTCTGGGCTGTCCCTCGTCGACGCAGTCTGCCTTGCTAAAGACGAATTGATTCAGGACAATGCTGGCTTTCGTGTGAAGTGCGACCGCCAGAAGACCGGAACCCACGTCAATAACGTCATTCCCGCGTGGCTCGGTCGAGAACTGCTGCGGGTCAAGAACGGTAACCCCGAGTATTTCTTCTGGTCTGGAGTGACGACCGCAGAAGATGCACCGTCATATTTTCACAAGATGTACAGGAAGGTCTTTAAGGCGGCAAAGATTGACGGCAGTTCACACGATTTGAGGCACACGTACGCGGTCAGAATGCTCGAAAAAGGTCTCAGGATGGAAGACTTGAAGAAAGCCCTCGGTCACGCAGGAATTCAAATTACCGAGAGATACTACGGGAAGTGGAGCCGGGGACAGCAGGACAACCTCGATGCGGCACTACGAGAAGTGGTCAGTGAAGAGATGGTTTAACGTCAATACACGCTGCGGGCGGCACAGGGAGTCTAGCCCAAAAATAACAAAGAAGCGTCCAGCGAGGGCTGAAGGGGAAAGGTAATGTCGATTTAAGTGTAGTAGCTTGAACTCGACCTTGCAGACAACTTGGCGAGACCCCGCGTCTCGGACACAGATTGGTATCCGAGTCGGGGGGATTTTGAGTGTAATGGCGATGTTACAACAGTTACCCATCAGTTAATTTAGCTCAGTCGCACTTGAGTCCTGAGGCGGTTGGTGGCAGTCTCTCCTTCACGACCGCTATCTGTCGGCCCGCGAAATGAAGCCTGGGTCTGAGTTTCCTACGCGAAGCTTCATTCTTGTTCTCGCCTGTTCTCGCATCAGCTTTGACTGTTCAGTCGTGAAAACCAGATTCCCAGTCATGAGTTGCCGGAACTGGTTAGACTCCCACCGAGGCCGCATAATGCCCGCGTCGGAATGGCTGTTCGAGCCAAGCAGCAGATGACCGAGTTCGTGGGCGATCGCACAGCCCAGGATTATTGGAGCCTCGAAATCGGCATCGTCTCTCTTGGCGCGACGTGCCGCATATTCGTAATACACACTGGCGAGAACCGGATGGACGGCGAAACCGAAAACAGTGTCCTGAAACTTATTTGTGACCTGCGCACCAAGTACCCGTAGCCGAAGGTCGGAGGCTTCGGGCGCTTTCTCGCAAAGATCTTGTGGGCCGGGTGTGGACGGCCCTACCGGACATTCCAGCCAGACTGCCCGCAAGCCAGCCTCCCTGAGGATTTGGCCAGCTTCGCGCTCGGCCCCCACTAGCACGGTGGGTGAGGCCTGAGAGTAGTTGTAAATCTGAACCGTGATCGTGGGGCTGGCATCGTTTTCGGCGGGGAATGCCATACCTGGAAACGCGAGTCCTGCAATCCCAACCAAGCCCAGGAGGGCCACAAACCTCACCTTGGCCAAACGCTGCGTTTTCATGTCGTCCTCCTCCGCGGGTTGCGCGGTGAGGGCGACCTTGGGCTTCAGGTACGACTACCTCAATGCACGGGAGCTCTATTGCGGATCAGCGAAAGGTCGAAAGAAAGTCAAAGCAGCTAACTCACTTAGACTCAAGAGAATGTAGGGTGAGACTGGCTAGCCGGAAACACGCGGGCCCGCGAGCATATCGATTGAAATTCGGTGCTAGACTGGGGCACTTGAGGCGAGCGTCTGTGGAACAATCTGTCCATTCTCCTCGGCTAGTCCGGTTCGAGAGCTTTGAAGTTGACGTTCGGGCGGGAGAATTGCGCAAAGCTGGAGTGAGGTTGAGACTCCCTGGCCAGCCGTTTCAAGTTCTAGCTATCTTGCTGGAGCGCCCCGGCGACGTGGTGACCCGGGAGGAATTGCAGAAGCGGTTGTGGCCAGACACGTTCGTCGATGTCGATCACAATCTGAATACGGCTATCAACAAGATTCGCGAGGTGCTGGGCGACTCGGCGGAAAATCCGCGCTTTGTCGAGACTTTGCCTCGGCGCGGTTATCGCTTTGTCGCGCCTGTTGAGGGTGCCCAGACTACCGACCTAGATGGCGGCTCAGGCGGGCGGCAGGGGTCGCGGATGCCGTGGGTCCGACCCACATCGATCCTGTTCGTTATCCTTGTGCTGCTTGCCGCGGCGGGTTTTTTCATTTACAGGCGGCTGCGAGTTCCTGCGTCGTCAGCGCAGCGGGCTCTCACTCGCCTCACCTTTGATGACGGCTTACAGATCGGCGCCACGTGGTCACCGGACGGACGCTTCATCGCCTACAGTTCCAACCGTGGGGGCAAGTTCGACATCTGGGTGCAACAGGTCAGCGGCGGCGATCCTATTCAAATCACAAAAGGCCCCGGGCCCAACTGGCAACCCGATTGGTCGCCCGACGGCAAGTACATTGCTTACCGTTCGGAAGACGGTGAGGGCGGTTTGTTCGTCGTGCCCGCGCTTGGCGGTCAAGGACTGGAAAGAAGAATTGCGCCTTTCGGATATTACCCTCGCTGGTCGCCAAACAGTTCGCAGATCCTGTTCCAGACAGCACGAACTTCCGGCCTGAACGGGGTTTATGTGGTCGACCTTGACGGGAGTGCACCCCGGGAGATCTTTGCGGAATTCCTATCGCGGGACCCGCTTGGGGTGCATTGGCGCGGCTTTTTGTTATACGCCACATGGCATCCCGACGGCAAAAGAGCTTCTCTCTGGATCGCTGGAAAATCGCCTAGCCCCAGCTTTTGGACCGTACCAATTGCTGGAGGCGCTGCTGTCGAGTCGGTGATTCCTCCGGATGTCGCAAAACAGTTCGGAGACGTCGCCGTAGGCGGTGGGCGCCAAGAATGGGTGCGAGATTCTAAGTTCTCCTGGGCACCTTCGGGAAGGGCGATTTATTTCGAGCGCACATTTCGAGGCGCTCGAAACATCTGGAAGATGACCGTCGATCCGAACACGTTACAGCCCACCGCGATCGAGCGCATGACCACCGGTCCTGGGCTTGACACGGAATTCGCGGTTTCGGGTGACGGAAGGATGGCCTTTACAGTGGAAACCCAACATATCCGGGCTTGGCTCTTCCCATTCGACGCCACAAGTGGCCGGGTCACCGGTGCTGGCCAAGCGGTGACGTCGCCTGCAGTAGAGGATACGGGACAGAGCCTGACTCGGGATGGCAAGAAATTGGCCTTTTCCGGTATCCGCGCGGGCAAGCAGGATCTTTGGGAGAAATCTCTAGTGGACGGTCGCGAAACTCCGATCGTGGCTGACAATTACAATCTATGTTGTCCCCTCTGGTCCCCTGATGGGACGCGCCTGGCATACATTCGCGAAAAGACAGGCGGGAGCCAGCTTATGATGTGGTCCAGCCAGAGCCGCAACGAAGAAGCACTCACGACATCCAGCCAAACGTTCCGTGATGTGCGGGATTGGTCCCCCGATGGCAAGTGGCTCCTCATATCGCAGGGTAACAGCGACACCCACAGGGCAGAACTCTGGCTGGCGCCTGTGGCCGCCCGTCCTCAAGCGGAAGCGGCGTCACGAAAAATTACTTCCAATTTAGCCTACCACCTCTTTGACGCTCAGTTCTCTCCAGACGGAAGATGGATTGTCTTTGAAGCCGTGAAACAACCGCCGACCTCCAACGCAGAATCTGCCCTTTACGTCTTGCCCGCCACGGGCGGACCGTGGACCCGCCTCTCGGAAGGCGAGCATTGGGACGACAAGCCTCGCTGGTCTCCCGACGGAAACATGATTTACTTCGTTTCTGACCGTAGCGGCTTCTTCAATGTGTGGGGAATTCACTTCGATGCTACTAAAGGAAAGCCAGTTGGAGAACCGTTCCGTGTAACGGCATTTGAAACTCCTGCCCTGATGCTCCCAGCTCCGTTCGATAGGGGGGAGCCTGGCATCACTCGAGACCACCTCGTACTGACCTTGGAGGATCTTTCTGGCAGTATCTGGATACTGGACAATGTGAGTCCGTAGATAGCGGACAGCCAGTTGAGTCGATTAGAGTCGCGAACAGGCTGCTGCCCCAAGTCTGTCCTCCCAAAAAACGAAATTGTGACGATAGTTCGCGGAATCCGCAGTGGATGAATGCAGATTTTCGGAGCGTGGTTGGTGTAGCTTGTAATCAGGCGATAGCGCTCATCCTATGAGAGAGGATGTCAAGAAAAAACACTTCTCCACTCCTCTCCGTGAGGGCTCGATCGGTGCTTGCATCCAGGCCCCTTCTTCTTCGTGG
>JBARIF010000350.1:0-12361 GCA_049799615.1 Terriglobales bacterium | reverse complement strand
CTTTTGAATTTGCTCTTGAGCTCTTGCAACCGGAGGCCCAAAGACAACGACAAGATCAGAATCCAAAATCAAAAGCAAAAATCAAAATCAAAACCAAAATCAGAGTCAAAAGCGTCGGACAAGAGTGTCCGACCCACACTTGTTTTTCTCTTCCTCTGTCAGACTGCCTGGCGGCTGAGCGCCTCGCGAGTGGCGGCCCAATTCATGACTTCCCCGATTACGCGCTCAACCTCCTGATTGGTGAGTTCGGGATACATCGGAAGCGACAGCACGCTAGCGGCTGACCTTTCCGTGACCGGCAGCGCACCGACGCGGGCCGGGCGTCCCCAGGGAAAGCCTTCCTGCTGGTGGATGGCGATGGGATAGTGAGTAAGGGCGGTAATGCCCTTCGACTGCAAGTAGGCCTGCAGCCCGTCGCGGTCGTCGCTATCGACCACATATAGATGATAGACGTGCTGGTAGCCGTGAGGCGTATAAGGCAGAGTCATCGCTGCGTTGGCCAGGCCGTGATCGTAAAGCCGGGCAATCTCGCGGCGGCGCTTGCTCCATTCGTCCACACGCTTCAGCTTGACCCGCAAGACTGCGGCGTGGATGTCGTCCAGGCGGCTGTTGTAGCCGATGCTGTGATGGGAGCGTTTCATCGAGCCGTGGTTGCGCAGCTTGCGAATGGCGGCGGCGAGGTCTTTGTTGTTGGTAGCCACGGCGCCGCCGTCACCGAAACATCCCAGATTCTTCTGGATGATGAAGCTGAGGCAGACCGCGTCGCTGAGTTCTCCAATGGCAAATCTGTCGCCTCGCGCTCCGATGCCCTGGGCGCAGTCTTCCACCACGAACAAGTTGTGGGCCTTGGCAATGCGCGCGATTGCAGGCATCTCCGCAGTCAAGCCGTACAGATGAACGGGCACGATGGCGCGAGTCTTCGCGGTAATGGCGGCTTCGATCTTGCTGACATCGATATTGCGGGTCCGGGGATCGGAATCCACGAATACGGGAGTGGCGCCCGCCAGCCAGATAGCTTCGGCGGTGGCAAAGAAAGTGTTGGAGGTGGTGATGACTTCGTCGCCGGGCCCGAGACCCAGGGCCAGAAACACCAGCAGCAGAGCGTCGGTGCCGGAGTTGACGCCGACGGTTTCCTTCGTCTTCATGTAACGCGCCAGTTCTTCTTCGAACTTGACCAGTTGCGGACCGAGCACATAGCTTCCGCTTTCAAGCACATCCAGAATGGCCTGATCAATCTCCGCCTTCAGATTGTGGTACTGCTTCACGTGGCCATAAAACCCGATGTTGGATTCGGGCATGGGGGGCTGCCTCCTTAAATTTTGACGCGGACCAGACGAAGCCGGGCGCTATTCTATTAAAACGATTCACTCGCTGCAAAAATGGGCTGGCCAAGCCTTTGTAACCCCGCCAGGCCAATTCTCTAAACGCAAAAATCCGATGGAGGTAAACCAAAAAACTGCTGGCACGGAGTGGGGCCAGTCTAACCATGAGGGTGATTTTCAGGTTGGCAGAGAAGGAGATGTTCCAAGGACAAGCAGCGTTGAGCGGAGGTCCTCAACCACCCGCGATTTCGGGGCGCTAGGGCAGGCGCACGTCCAGGCTGTAAATCTCCTGCGTGCTTTTGTCCCGCATCAGCAGCGGCGAGTCGTCGGATGCCAGACCGACCCAGAACTCCCAGGGATCGAAGCCACGCGGAACTTCCTTCAGACTGAACAGGCGTTCCGATTTGCCGGTGGCGGCATTTACGCGGACCAGGTCATCGGTCTTGTCCGAATAGTCCTCGGCATAAAGATACTTTCCATCGTGTGACCAGTTCTCGAAACCGAAGCGTGACGAAGCCAGCTCCTTCCAACCTTTCTTTTCCCGGTCGTACAGCATCAGCTTGGTCGAGTCCGCGGAAAGGGCGGCCACGTAGCGCCCGTCCGGCGAGCAGCGAGGACTGAAAAGGTCCTCCGAGCCTGGCAGGTCTGACACCTGCGAGGTCTTCAAGTCAACGATATGAATGTTCGGGCCGGTTGCGTTTCCGTATTCCAGCCAGGGCATTCCCGCGAACACTATCGAATCACCGTCGGAGGTCCAGGTGGGATCACCCTGATTGCGGTCTCCTGCCGTCACCTCCTGCGGCGTACCGCCCTCGGCCGGCACTACGAATATCTTCCAGGGCTTTCCTGGACGCGAAGCTGTGAACGCAATCTGGGTCCCGTCGGGTGACCAACGCGGCATATGAGCCTGCATAGGCGCATAGGTAAGTTGGGTGCGTGAACTTCCGTCCGGCTTGCTCCGCCACAACGCGAGTTCCGGATGCGTGACGTAGGTGATCCACTGGCCGTTGCGCTGAAAGTCGGCCTCGCCCGCAGAAACGCCGGGAAGGTAAACGGTAAACTGCTGCGAGTTGCTGTCCAGGCGGACCAGATCGAAGCGGCGCTGCTGGCCGATCACGAACAGCTTCTTTCCGTCCATGCTCGGGGTGGGATTGCTGAACATGAGCGGTCCCACGGTCAGTTGCGTGGGCTCAGCGGCGGCCTTGTGAAAAAAAGAAGTGTCTTCCCGCCGAACCCAGATGTTCTGGGTATGATCGCGGGTCGATTCAAAGAGGAAGTATTTTCCATCCGGCGTCCAGGCTCCGCCAGACTCTTCCGGCGGCTTGTTCCAGTCGGGCAGCACCGGGTGGAGCCCCTTTCCGTCGGCAGCAACCTCCCACAGCGAAGAGGTGCGCTGGTTGGTGTCGCGTACAGTGAAGCGCAAGCGGCGGCCGTCGGGAGAAAATCGCGGTGCAAAAGGAACTCCCGGCACGCTGACCAGTTCGCGCGAATCGGTGCCGTCCGGATTGCAGGTGTACACGCTGGACTTGGTCACATACACGATACGATGGCCATCCGGCGCCCAGGTGGCGCCGTGCGCGAGGATAGCTCCCACGGGCCGAAGCGAGCCCGCGGGTAGGGGCAATATCCAGACCGGCCACTCGGTCTCCGAGCCCTCAGCCACGCCTTTCACCAGCAATTCCGAGCGGCCCGGAAAAAAATCATAGATGTCGGCGCTGACCAGCGAGATAGGCACAGGCGCGGTCTCTCCGCCCGAGGTTGAAACCTGCCTGAGGACGGAATGGCCGCTCAGATATTCGGAAAAGTAAACTCGAGTTCCGTCGGTGACCAGAGATCGCTTCGAGGTGCCGTCGCTGGTGATCTGCAGGGCCGAAAGCACGGCCGGCGGGGGCTGGGGCGTTCTTAAGAACAGGATCAGTACAACCAGGGCAATGGCACCACACATGGCCATGGCCAGCCGGCCGACAACACCAACCGTGGGTTGTGGCCGGAGGGCGGTGGCCCCTGCGAAGAAAGAACGGATTCGCTCTTTCGAATCTGGCGCCCGCATCACGGTGGGCGCGGCCAGACCAGATTCAGTTGTCCGGCGGAGGTTCTGCAGATCGGTCCGCATCTCCGCCGCGCTGGTATAGCGACGCTCTGGATTCTTTTCCAGAGCTTTCCGCACAATGCCCTCAAGTTCGGGAGGGGTCGCGGGATCGGATCCCAGTGGCCACTCCGGTACGCGGTGAATAATGGAGTCAAAAACCGCGGCCGCCGTCTGTCCCTGAAAAGGCTGCACTCCGGTCGCCATCTCGTAGAGTACAACCCCGAAAGAGAACAAATCCGTGCGGGTGTTCAGGGGCTGGCCCAGCGCCTGTTCCGGCGACATGTAAGGAATAGTTCCAAGCGTCGTTCCCCGGCGGTTGAGTTCATCCGGGGACCGCGTGTCTCCCCCGAAAGTGTCGCCGCTGATGCTGCCTTCGTCCCCTACGGTGAACTTCGCCAGGCCGAAATCCAGAATCTTGGCGTGGCCGCGCTCAGTTATAAAAATATTTGCCGGCTTGATGTCGCGGTGCATGATGCCATGAGTGTGGGCGGCGTCGAGCGCGTCGGCGATCTCGATACCCAGGTCCAGCAACTGGGGCAAAGGCAGAGGACCTTCCGCGATGCGCTGCCGCAGCGTCATACCATCGAGAAACTCCATCGCGATGAAGCGCCGGCGCTGGGCCTGACCGACTTCGTAAATCACGCAGATGTTGGGATGATTCAGAGCCGATGCGGCCCGCGCCTCCCACCGGAATCGTTCCAATACCGCTGGGTCCTGGGCAACCAGGTCGGGCAGAAATTTGAGGGCCACGAGGCGGCGCAACTCGGTGTCCTCAGCCTTGTAGACGACACCCATCCCGCCGCCCCCCAGCTTCTCGATGATGCGGTAGTGCGAGATGGTATGGCCGATCATCTGGGGGACTAGAATGTTACGTATAACAATCGAGGCCAGTCAATGAAGGACGCCAGGGCTGGCTCAGTTTGATGTCTATTCCCGGTCCGTGGCGTCATGCTGAGCTTGCGAAGCATCTGGCGTGCCGCAGCTGTGCGGCTTGCCCGCGGTTGCGCCGATGCGCGCCAGTTCCTTCGGGGCGGAAGCCCCTCAGGATGACTCAGGATGGGGGAATAGGCACGTGAAACATCACTTCGGCCTCCGGGAGAGAAGAGAGCATGCACTATCGCGCACTCGGTCGTACGGGATGGAAGGTTTCCGAAATCAGCTTTGGCGCCTGGGCGATTGGTGGGTCATGGGGCCAGGTTTCGGATGAAGAATCGATGGCGGCCCTGCATAAGGCCATCGACTGCGGCGTGAATTTTATCGACACCGCGGACGTCTATGGAGGCGGTCGCAGCGAGCGCCTGATTGCCCGACTTAAGAAGGAGCGCAAGAACGAGGAAATCATCGTGGCCACCAAGGCGGGACGGCGCCTGCCCCGGCAGACGGTGGAAGGTTACACCCGCGAGAATCTTTCGTCCTGGATCGAAGACAGCCTGCGCAATCTTTCCACCGAGAGGCTCGACCTGGTCCAGTTGCACGGCCCACCGACCGCACTCTACTCCCGTCCCGACGTTTTCGGGATGCTCGACGATCTCGTCGCCGCGGGCAAAATCCGCCATTACGGAGTCAGTGTGGAAAAAGTGGAAGAGGCCTTGAAGGCGATAGAGCTTCCCAACCTGCAGACCGTGCAGATTATCTTCAACTGCTTCCGGCAGCGTCCGGCTGAGGAATTCTTCGGGAAAGCCAAGGAAAAGCACGTGGGCATTCTGGCGCGGGTGCCCTTGGCTAGCGGACTGCTCACCGGCAAACTGCGGCGCAACTCGACGTTCGCTGCCGACGACCACCGCAACTTCAACCGGCGGGGCGAAGCCTTCGACGTGGGCGAAACATTTTCCGGCGTGGACTATGAAACCGGCCTTGCGGTGGTGGAAGAGATCAGGAAACTGCTGCCAGCCGGAGTCTCAATGAGCCAGTTTGCCTTGCGCTGGATATTGATGTTCGACGCGGTCAGTTGCGCTATTCCGGGAGGCAAGCGGGCCGAACAGGTGGCCGATAACTGCGGAGCCTCCGACCTTGCTCCGCTCACGCCCGACGCCATGGCTGCCGTGCGGCGTATCTACGACGAGAGGATTCGCTCATTGGTGCAGCATCGCTGGTAGATAACCGCTCCCCACGTAGGGGCGGGTGTCCTCGCCCGCCCGGTCGAGCGCAGCTCGACAGGGGTTTGCCGGCACTGCGAAAACCAAGGCGAGCCTTGCTCGCCTGCCCGGACGAGGGTGTCCGGGCCTACGTGGCCTTGCATTAGAATGGCGGCGCATGAACGTACTCTTTATCGGAGGCACCGGGATCGTCAGCAGCGCCTGCACCCGGTTGGCGCTGCGGCGCGGCATCAATCTCACGCTGCTTACCCGCGGACAGCACGCGGCCGACTGGCTGGCGGGCGCGGAGACGGTACGCGCCGATATCAATGATCCAGCGTCGGTGGCGCAGGTGTTGCGCGGGCGGCACTTCGATGTGGTCGTCAACTGGATCGCGTTCACTCCGGCGGACATCGAGCGCGACCTGGAATTGTTTCGCGAACGCACCCGGCAGTACATCTTTATCAGCTCCGCCAGCGCCTATCAGAAACCTGCAACCGATTACCTGATTACCGAATCGACGCCGCTGGCCAATCCGCACTGGGACTATTCGAGAAACAAGATCGCCTGCGAAGAGCGTTTGCTCAGGGCCTATCGCGAGGAAGGATTTCCCATCACGATTGTCCGGCCGTCCCTTACTTATGGTGAGACCCTCATCCCGCTGGTCATCAATAGCTGGGAGCGTTCCTACACCGTGGTGGATCGGATGCGGAAAGGGCAGAAGGTCATCGTCCCGGGCGATGGCTCGTCGCTGTGGGTCATTACCCATGACAGCGATTTTGCCAAAGGCTTTGTCGGGCTGCTGGGCCACGCACAGGCCATCGGTCACGCCTTCCACATCACGACCGACGAAGTGTTGAGCTGGGACCAGTTCTATCGCATTGTGGGCGCAGCGGCGGGGGTGGAACCGAAGATCGTCCATATTCCCTCCGACTTCATGGTCGCCTGTGTGCCGGGAATGGAAGGCACGCTGGTTGGCGACAAAGCGGTCAGCGTGGTGTTCGACAACCGCAAGATCAAGCGCTTCGTTCCCGACTATGTGGCCACGACCCGGTTCGCCCAGGGTATTCGCCAGTCCCTGGCCTGGTTCGACGCCGATCCTGCCCGAAGGCTGATCGATTCCCAATCCAATGCGATATGGGACAAACTGATCGATGGCTTCGAAAAGGGACTGCGAGAAGCCGTGGCCAGCTTTTAGTGTGGGCCGGGGTGTGGGCGCCGGGCGTCTACGCCTGTGCTTTACCAGGGGACGGTTGGGACGCCCCTCCTCCATTCTTAATTCTTTCCGGAATTCCACAGCCGGGATGACGCGTCCGTTGCCTTTGACCATTCGGAGGCATCCTCCGAAACTGCCCAATCTGCGCCACTTCCCGGGCCGCGTCGCTTCCGGGAAGCGAGACGCATAAAAACACGAAAAAGGGGTTGGCAGGGGGCGCAAGATGATCTATCTTGGCAGGCACAAAATCTAGGCTCCGGGGGCGGCAAGATAGAAATGCGGGCTTAGTTCGAATCCGGCGCGGTGGCGGTACTCGGGCCCGGGTTAGCAACCTGACGTCACTCGCTAGCGAATATCCCTTCAGTCCCTGGCATCCTGCTCGTTTGGTATCGAGTCTAAGATTCGAAAGAAGGGCCAGCCGTGAAATCTCCTTGTTTCCTGCTCAGGGCTTCTCTCTCCATCTTTTTGTGCCTGTGTGCAAGCGTTTACAGTGCTGCACTTGATTCATCATCCAGTTCACCTTCGGACACCACTACCAGTGCGAAGTCCGCTGAAGTTCCGGCACCGGCACCAGTAACGGGTGCAAGCGTACTCATCCCGGGACCGCTGCGTTCTTTTTTGCGCATGGCCGGGGTCAGTCAGAAGATCTCAAGCGAGGAAGTTCTGCCTTTGCTGGCGCGCAACATCGCGATTGAAGGCTACCAAGGGCGCAAAGACAAGGCAGGCAGGCCCACGGAATTTCTGGTCCTGCTGAAACGCTATGTGGAGCAGGCCAGGCAGTTGGTCGCGCTGGCGGGTCCGGAAGGGGTGATTCGAGTCTCCAACTGCGACCAGGCGGGGCCATTGCTGAATATTCTCGGCTACCGGCTGCGGCAGGGCTGCGGCCAGGACGCTGCCCTTGAGACTGCCGATCCCGAAAACGCATTCTTGACCATTGATTCCGGATTCCCTCTGGCCGAACTCGAGCAGACCCTGCAGGGAGGCCAGCCTTTTGCCTGTCATTTCGCCCCCACTCTCGTCCCGCTGTTGTTCTCGCCGGAGGATTGGATCCAGGCGGGCGCGAAAGACTCCCACGATAAAAAGAACGAGGTGCTGGACGCGTTGCTCGACGACCCTGCGCTGGCCAGGCTTTACTGGGCCATGGCGCGGATGGATACCGAAACCAGCGCCCGCATGCGGGAATTTGCGGGGATAGCGAGGCTGCTTCCTTTCGCACCCGTTCTCGATTTTTACGGCAGTAATATCTCCATTCGGAATGGACGCGTAGTGGTGCCGGGGGGAATGGCCGCGGAAGCCGCCTGGAAGCAACTGGCGGGAGCGAATCCGGAATCACCGAAAGAGTTTGTGGCGCGCCTGCTGGCGAAGGACGACGGCTGGCTGGCGGCGTATTTCGATACGCTCTCCCGCCTGACCCAGGCCCAGCAGGTTTACTTCGCCGACGCTCACCGCTTATCGCGTTTCTATGAAGCATTGCGCGGAAATGACATCGGAGCGGGTCCTGCCCGACCGGTGTTCCGCCCCGATCCCGACCTGCTGCTGCTGGTGACCCGTTTGCAGCTGGATTCGTCGGGCCAGCCCATGGTCCCCGGAAATCTGCAGGTGTGGGAGCAGATTCTCCGGCAGAAGACCGATTCGAAGGTAGTCCGCCAGTGGGCCAAGCGCGCCAACCATTGGAAAAATTCCGATGAACTGGTGGAAGCGCTGTTCGCCTTCTCGAGGCAGAGTTCCGAAGATGGGCCTCTGCAGATCTATCTCATGCTGAGTGCAATCGACGGCGCCCGGCCGCCGGAGCGGCGGTTGAGTCCACCGACGGTCCTGTTGCTGGCGCAAAAGTTTTCCCGGTACGGTAATCAATATCTGACGTTTTCCGAGTTTGGCGGCTTGAACGACGATTCCATCGCTCGTTTTCTGGAGGTGGCGGAAAACATTGACCGGATTTCCAATGTCACGCTGCGGGCCAATGCGCTGGGCATCTTCCAGGCCAATGTGGGATTGTGGCAAATCCTGGCACGCCAGGGGCAGATCCCCGAGAACAAGGAGAATCCCTCCTGGCAGGCAGTGATCGCTCCCTTCGCAGTCCGGATCCCCTCTTCCACCCAACTGTTCGACTCGGCGCAGACCTCGGTGCGGGAACTGTGGCGCGCCGCCGCCGGCCGTCCCAATCTGTCCCAGGACGAAGTGGTTGCCCTGCTGGCAGGTCCGAGTCAATCGAATCCCGACGGCAAGAGAGTCCGGCAAGAACTGGCCGACAGAATGCGAGCCGTGATGGACGGACAGCGGCTGGTTTCGCTGGACACCCTGCTGGCTTTGGGCCAGGGATTGAATGAACTGGCGCAGGGCAAGGCCGTGGGTGATACGCTGCTTCCACTGGCCGGGCAGCTAAAGGAATTCGAGATGCCTCGCCCCATGTTTACCAGTGGCGAGCGCAGCGAATGGGCAGCCGGGTTCTACAACACGCGTCACAGTTCCCTGCAGACGCGGACCGACCTGGCCAAGATCATCAAGTCAAGCAAATCGACGAAGGAATTGGTGGAGGCGCGCGGGCTGGTCGTCCCCTTCCTTAGAGATACACTGGTGGGCTTGAACTATGCCTACTATGAGCCACCTGGGGCGCAGATTATTCTGAATAATCCTCTTTTCGTGCGCTCTCACGACTTTTCGGGAGAAATGGCGATGGGAGGAGGACAGTCCTGGCGGGTGCCGCACGTATTCGGGTCCGGCTTGCCCGCCGGCGGAGGCGCCCACCTGGCGGGCTCGCTGGCGGATCTCCCCTTCGTTCTGGCAGAAGCCGAGCAGGATTTCATCGTGCCCGAAAATGTTCAGGCCTTGATCTGGCATGAGTTGGTGCCCGGCTTGGTCAGCAGCGCGACCCTGCCACGCTGGTGGGGAGTCACTCGAAACGAGTTGCACGCTGTCACTCTCTATCAGCGAACCGGGGAGGAGCTTCTGACCGCCGCCGCACAGGATGAGAAACTGCGACAGACGGTGCTGGATATTGTTTCCGAGCGCATGGCCCCGCAGCGCTCCGAGCAAATCGAGAAGGCCCTGAGCGCCGGCGCCGTCGAAGACGCGCTGGCCCGGGTGTTGCCGGGCGAGACTTTCTACCTGGCGGCGGAATTCCGGCGGAGGTTTCCTGGCCCCAACAGCCATTGGGGAAAGGCGGGAGAGGAACTGGAGGAACTTTCCACCCGGTATCCCGCGGAGGTCAGTTGGAAACGGATATCGGACGATTTCGGCGTCCCCCATCCCGCATTGGCGCAAAGTTATTCTCTGGAGTTGCTCAATGTGAAGCCCTTTCCGGCGTTCATGGGTTATTCCAGCCGCCTGCTGGCGGAGTCGTGGGACTCCAACAATTTGTACTGGGCCCGGCTGGCGGATGAACTGGGTTATTCCCCAGCCATGCTGAACCGTCTGGTCCCCGAACTCACCTATCGCATGGTGGAGAAGATATTTGCCACCGACTTTGAGGATTGGCCGGCCATGCTGCGCGCGATGCGCGAGACCGGTGACGAATTCCGGCGCGGCAAGATTGCCACGTTGCCAAAAGTGGCCTTGACCACGACCGTGCAATAGAGTCTCTGGCTGTACAAAATTTATCAAGTCCCGGCGCCGGGTGAAAACGGCTGGGCAGGTGAACAGGCTTATGGCAAAACGATTCCCTCTCTTTCTCTTGCTGGTCGTGGTGGGCCTCTCGGGCTCCATCAATCAAGCCTTGGCCCAGGAGACTGACGCCGAAACCAAGATTCGCGTCGAAGTCGACATGGTGCAGTTGAATGTGGCGGTGATGGACCGCAAGGGGAACTACGTGACTGGTCTGCAGCCCTCGGACTTTGTCGTGACCGAAGATGGGATCACGCAGAAGGTCGCCACCTTCGGCGAGGGCAACGAAGCCACCCGAAGAGTTACCTCCAACGGTCCCGATCGGGACCAGGCGGGGGAACGCATGCGGTTGCACAACGGTGCCGCGGATTCCGATACCTCGTCGGAGCTGGGATCCGAACTCGGGTCCATGATGGCAGGCGCCAACGTTTTCATCTTGTTTGACACCAGCAACTACATGTATCGGGGGTTTGTCTTCGCCCAGGACGCGATCGCCGAGTTTGTCCGCTCGCTCGACGGTCCCGACCGAGTGGCGTTCTATTCCTACAGCCGCGACCTTTCTCGTGGGGCCACGCTCACCGCGGACCGCTCGCAGGTGTTGCGTGGAGTGCGTACCACAGTGGCTGGCGACGATGCCGCTTTGTACAACGCCTTGCTGATGACCGTCCGGGATGCCGGCCAGAATACGGGCAGGAAAGTCATCGTGGTGTTTTCCAACGGTCCGGACAATGCCAGCATGGTGCCGCCGGAAGACGTGGCCGAACTGGCGCAATCGAAGGGCATTCCCATTTACATGATCAGTACGCGGGAGGCCAAGCTGGAACCGGTTTCGAGCACGGTCTTCAAGCGCATGAGCGCGGCCACGGGCGGCGAAGCCTACTTTGCCAAAACCTGGAAACAACAGCAGAAGGCGTTCGCCTCCATCCGCAATGACCTGGCGCACCTTTATTCCTTGAGCTACTACCCGCAAGCCAACCCGAACCGGGGATGGCGTTCGATCACGGTGAAGTTGGTGGGCGAAAAAGCGAAGGGCTGCCGCGTCCGCACCCGCAATGGCTACCGGCCGCAGTCCGCACGCGTGTCCGCTGAGACAGTCACCCCAGCATCGGGATTGGAGCCGGCGCCGGGGCCAGCTTCATCCAATTGAAAACGGCGTGGATCGAATTAGTCCACCAATGAAACGCGCCAGGGTGCCCCATCCTTTCCGTGTTCTTTGCGAAGGGGTGGGGTGCTTTCCGAATCCACGGACCCATCTGGACAGCGACTTTAGCCTTGCGTCTCGCCTTTTCTCTTCTCACACCTTGCGTTTTGCAGGGGGTGGGTTTTGCGGACGCGCGTTGCTGGACTCTCTCCGATGCAGCCCATTCTTGAAATACAAACAAAGTGATTGCCAGCCGGGTGAGTAAACGTTTACCATTTGCCCCGCCAACACTTCCCAGGAGGCAATTCACATGTTCTCCGCCAATCGACGTCGTTTCTTGCGTCAAGTCTCTTCTGCTGGCATCGCCTGTTCCGCCAATCTTGCCTTCGGCCGTTTCCTGTCGGCCCAGACTCCGGCGTCAAACTCCAGCGACGTAGTGAGAGTTTACGTGGACTCGCGACGCACCGTGGCCCCGATTGATCGCAACCTGTTTGGCTCGTTTCTGGAACATCTCGGCCGCGCCATCTACGAGGGAATTTACGATCCCGGCTCGAAGCTCTCGGACTCGAACGGCTTCCGCAAGGACGTGATGGACGAAGTGCGCCACTTGGGAGTTCCCATCATCCGGTATCCCGGAGGAAATTTTGTCTCCGGATACAACTGGCTCGATGGCGTCGGCCCCAAGCAGGACCGTCCGCGGGTGCTGGACAAGGCGTGGAATTCGCTCAACACCAACCAGTTTGGCACCAACGAATTCATGGCCTGGTGCAAGGCCGTGGGCACTGAGCCGCTGATGGGCCTCAACCTGGGCACTGGAACCGCAGAACAGGCCGCCGCGCTGGTGGAATACTGCAATGTGGAGAAGGGCACGCAATGGAGCGATCTGCGCCGCAAGCACGGTTATGCCGAGCCCTACAA
>JBARIF010000349.1:0-1828 GCA_049799615.1 Terriglobales bacterium | reverse complement strand
GAGCTTCCCTTCGCGCAAAAGCACTTTTCTCATCCGGTTCAATAAATACTCTTCCGGCTTGCGAGCGTGTTTATCGCGCATGTGGAGCACCCGCTGCACGCGCGCAAAGCGTTCGGGTGCAACGATGGGAAGGAATGCTTGCGAACTGATTACCCACTGGCTGCGTGGAAGCTTTCGGACGGGGCTACTGAGTCTTTTCGAGGTCTTGCCGTATACGCTGCAGCCACTGTACTTTTCTTTCTTGAGAATGCGGTAGACGGTCTCTTCGTCCCAAGGCCTGTCACCCACGAATTTGATGTTTCGATGGTTTAGTTGCCGGGCAATTTCACTAGGCGTATTCCGGACGTGCGTGGCTAGGGCGAAGATTTCTTTTATTATATCGACTTCTCGCTTCGGTCCTGGCACCAGAATCGTGTGATCTGACTTAATTGCTTTTCGATCCCCACTTTCGAGCATGAATCTACGTCGTCCGTCCGGCGAAACCATCATGCGACGCAGCCCCCATCCAGGATTGCCACATACCCGGAAGCCAAGCCGAACCAGTCGACGCTGACCTTCGCTAACCTTAACCCCAAGCTCGCGGCTGTACTCCGCCGCCATTGTTCTCTTTAGCGACTTCATGATCGAGCTTGGCAGAGTGCCGTCGTTTTCAAATTGCTCGGCACAGTAGCGTACGGGGGCACCTGCTGCCTTGCAAAGAAACTCATAGTGAGCGGCCTCATCTGTGTCCTGGAACCGCCCCCACCGACTCACGTCATACACGAGAATGGTCTTGAATGTGGCCTGGCCGGACATCACATCCTTGAGCAGTTGTCTCAGTCCTGTTCGCCGACTGATCGCAACACCGCTTTTTCCATTGTCGGCGTAGGTTGATACAACTACATAGCCGTTTTCCTCTGCATATTTCTGTATTGCCGACTGTTGGTTCGCTATGGAGTAAAGTTGGTCCTCAGTGGACATGCGCACGTATTGGGCTGCGGGAATCTTAACGATCGATCGCAAGGCAAACGTCCTTAATCTGCAGGTCTCGCCCCCAGGAGGTCGTGCGAGTTCTGAATAAGCCGGCAGTGTTCGGCAATTGATGTTTGCCGACAGCCTCGGAACTGTCCTTCTTACTCAGCCTGAAGATTGGGGTCGGAGAAGGAGCGTTGCGCTAAGGCTGACCGGTGCTGTTGCCCGATTTACGAGATTGCTCACTGCCCGCGACTGAGAGTATCCGAAAAACGCCTCCTCCACTGGAATATTTCCAATTTTGGGCGGGAACCCGGAACTTATATCGAGTAAGTGCGGAGAACCTAGTGAGCTGATGGATCGGGACTTAGCGGTGACACCCGTTTCCCTCGCCAGTTCCATCACAAGTGAGGTACCGCAGGCCGCAGTCATGGGATTTTCTCTCAAGGTGAATTAGGTTGCCGTTTGCCTACAGGAAGAACTTTCGACAAGCCCGATTCAGTTCTTACATCTGATTGGAGGCAAGAGGCTTAGCATTTCCTCCCAGTTTGGCACAACGGGTGCCACACCGTTTGTTCGGCTTTTTCTTTCCGGAGACCTGCATGCATTTGATCTCGGCAGCGCACCAGTTAGCCTGGACGCAATACCCGGCGGTCTGGCTCTGCGAGTGCTGTGCTATCCTCTGGCTGGTAATCCGTTCGGTCCGATCCCCCTGGGCTCGCGCCGGTGTTCTGCTGATGATCTGCGGGCTGGGCATGAACGCGTTAGTGACCGACGCAAACGCCGGAACGATGCCGGTGGTCGGAATGCCCTCGTCATTGCGCCCGGTGAGCCCGATGTGGCACGCGGCCACTGCCCACACACGGTTGTCCTTGCT
>JBARIF010000348.1:0-6683 GCA_049799615.1 Terriglobales bacterium | reverse complement strand
GCCATTTCTGCCGGCGTCCGCGGTCCTGCTACAGGTCCCTTGCAGACCCAGAAGCATTGACTCAGGAGCATTGACCCAGGAGCATTGACCCAGGAGCAGGGGGTATACCAGTGTTGGCCTAGCAGCGTACGATCTTTGGGCTGTCAATTCCCTTGGTGGCGTTACGGGTGTCAACCACCAGCTGGGATTCGCGGACGATGCGTTTGTAGTCGTAGTCCGAATGATCGGTGACAATGAGCGCGCAGTCATATTGGCCAAGATTATCCAGCGGTGCGCAGGTCATTTGCAGGTCATATTTGCGTCCCTTGCCAACGGTTGGGAAGAATGGGTCGTTGTAACTGACCGCCGCTCCCTGCGCTTGCAGGAGTTCGATAATGGTCAGGGCCGGCGATTCGCGCAAATCGTCGATGTCCTTTTTGTAGGCCACTCCCAGCACCAGCACCTTGGCGCCGTTGAGCGCTTTTTTATGTCGATTGAGGGCCTTGGCTACGTGTTCGAGGACCTGGTAAGGCATGCCGATGTTGATCTCGCCTGCCAGTTCGATGAAGCGGGTGCGGAAATCCCATTCCTTGGCCTTCCATGAAAGATAAAAAGGATCGATGGGGATACAGTGGCCACCCAGCCCGGGACCGGGGTAGAAGGGCTGAAAGCCAAAGGGTTTGGTGGCAGCCGCCTCGATGACTTCCCAGATATCCAGACCCATGCGCAGCGACAGCATCTTCAATTCGTTGACCAGGGCAATGTTCACGCAGCGATAAATGTTCTCCAGCAGCTTGGTCATTTCGGCAGCCGCCGGCGTGGATACGCGCACCACGCGGTTAAAGATGGCGCCGTAGAGCGCCGCCGCCATCTCGGTGGCTTGCGGATCGAGGCCGCCAACCACCTTGGGAATGTCCCGTCGCGCCACGGTGGTGTTGCCCGGGTCTTCGCGCTCCGGTGAAAAGGCGACGTAGATTTCCTGTCCGTTCGAGGAATCTCGGCGGGCAGCTTTCAAACCGCGCTTGTTTCCCTTTTCCAGGATCGGGACCATGACCTCTTCGGTGGTGCCGGGATAGGTGGTGCTTTCGAGGACCACCAGTTGACCCGCCCGCAGGTGCGGTGCAATGGCCTTGGCTGTGTCCGTGATGTAGCTGAGGTCGGGCTCGTGATACTCATTGAGAGGCGTGGGGACGCAGATGATGATGGCATCCATCTCTTCCAGCCGGGCGTAGTCCGAGGTGGCTTCGAAGCCCTGAGAGCGGGCGTGCTGAATTTCACTGGCCAGGATGCGGACAATGTAAGTTCCGCCCTGGGTCAGGGTCGTAATCTTGCGCTGATCGATATCAAAGCCGGTCACCCGCAGCTTCTGCTCGGTAAACAGCAGGGCGAGGGGCAGACCGACGTAGCCCAAACCGATAATGGCTACTCGCGCCTGGCGCCGTTCGATCTTGGCTTTCAGTTCAGAAACAGCGGTGGTGGTGGCTACTGGAGAAGTTGTCATTTGGGACATGGGTTTCGCTTCAGAATTTTAACACGCTGGTGACGCTGTCCCCGATTGAGGACACCATAGGTTTTCAGATTTGCGGCTGCAGGTTGAGAAATTTCAGCGGATTTCGGTTACGGGAGTAACTGGTAAGAGTCTGGGTTCAGAAGGAACACGGGAGGAGGGCAAAGAGGCACGCGTCATTTCGGGAAGAACCGTTTTTGGAAACCCTGATCGCGGAAACGGCGATATGTCAATTGACGGCCTATCAGGCAGACGCTACGATGAAGCAAGAATCGTACTTGATCGGAGTTGAGCATGAGTGTCTCCAGCCTCCGCAACCTTGCCTCCTGGGCCATGGTCGCAGTTGTACCCGCGTCGCTATGGGCGGCGGATTCCAGTCCAGCCATGCTCTATGCCAGGGGAACGGCATGGATCAATGGCAGTACCGTGCCCCACACTTCCGCAGTCTTTCCCGGCGACCTGGTACAGACCAGGTCCGATTCCATGGCGAGCATCAACGCTTCCGGTTCGAGCGTGGTTGTTTTAGCAGATTCGCTGGTCAAGTTCGAAGGACCGATGGTTGGGCTCGAACATGGCGGGTTGACTGTGGCCACGTCCCAAGCACTGGGCATGCACGCCGGCGCTGTCGAAGTCGTTCCGGTTTCGAACGGTTGGACGCAGTTTGAAGTGAAGCGAGTTTCGGATGACACCGTCGAGGTCGTGGCGCAAAAGGGTGATGTGAAGGTGAGCGATGGGTCAACCACCACCACTCTTGCACAAGGACAACAGATGACGGTGGACAACGCGGTCGAAAAGAAAAAGAAGAAGCGTAGAAAAGGCGGCGGGGCCATTCCGGCCGCCAGTAGCGGTGTCCTCGGTTCTCCTTACGTAACTTACGGAGCAGCGGCGGCGGCGGGTGGATTGTTGACCTGGGTGATTATGCAGGGCGACACTCCGGTCAGTTCGGTTGCCCCTTAACTCCCAGTTCCAGGCTGACTCTCAAAGGGGCTCTTGTGGTCCTGCTCCTGCCTCGGGTCCGTAATGGTCAGCGCCCGGAATTTCCTCTGCCCGTCTGACCCGGCGTACCGACTTTCGTCGGGTCTTGCCGAATCTCGATTCCATAGCGGCTACCACACAGAACACATAAAACAAGCTGGCATTGGCGGGAACTTGCAGGTTGAAGTCCGCCAGACTGTGGACCAGTATTCCGGTGACTCCGAGCAGTGCGGCCAATCCCACCGCCCCGTTGGTGTCGTCCGACCAGTGTGGCAGCTTGCGCCAGGCATTGCGAAACATTGCCCCTAGAAACCACAGCATGATCGCAAAACCCAGTCCTCCCATCTCGACCAGAAGTTGCAGGTAGTCATTGTGGGCTTCATTGATAAAAAAGTTGGTGTGAAAACTGCGGAATTGAGGATAGACATCGGGGAACACACCCAATCCCCAGCCCGCGATGGGCTTGCGAGCAAACATCCGGAGCGCGTCCCGATCGATGTCCAGGCGGGTGCCGCCGGATATCTCGGTGAGGGTTTCGGTGTGCAGGGTGGACAACCGTTGCGCGAGCTCGCTTCCACCCAGCCAAAGCACGAGTCCAACTCCGATCGCCAGGAAAGGCAGCAGGGCCCAATTCAGCGACCGACTCTTCTGGCGCCAGAGCACCACCGCCGCTAACACGCCGGTTTGCACCAGGAAGGCGATCATGCCGCCGCGCGACCCGGAGAGGAAAATTGTGCTGGCCATCACCGCGGCTGCGGTCCCAGCCAGGATTTTTCGGGCACCCCGGGCGTCCCTGGTGAGAGAAAAAACCAGTGGGATGGGTACCAGCATTTCCATCAGCCCGGCATAGTGATTGTGGTTTACATAAGGGCCGTAAATCCAGCCGCCGGTGCGAGGGGTCCGCAGCCAGTACAGTTTAGTGGTTGCGGAAAGACCCTGCAGCAAGGCAAAAGAAGCCAGGAGAAAGCCGTACACGGAGAAAGCTACCGCGAGCGCCTGGACCTGCGCGGTCCGGCGCAAGGCCTGGACCACGAGGAAGCAGAAAATGCCGTACGCACAGTACAGCAGAGCCGCGGAAAACGTCTGATAGCGGTATGCGGTTCGACCGGTCGCAAGCTGGAAGCCGATGCAGAGGGCAAACACCAGCATGGGCGCAAACAGCGGATTCCAGGATACGGAGAGCTCGCCGGATGCAGCTTGCCGGACGGCCCACAACACCAGCAACAGGGCGGCTCCTGCTTCCAGCACGAAATTCGACCAGGGCTCAACTGCCCCGAAGGCCAAAGGGCCAAAGAGCAACAAGCCAAACACCCCATAAAGGACCACGGGGTAAGGGGCCGAGGCGCGGGCCGGCTGAAGCGCAGCGTCGCTGACGGGCGCAGTCAGCACCGGGACAGCTCCAAGCAGCGAAGTGTCACTGCACCTGCTCCTCTTCCTGTCCTGCCAGGCGGACAGAGTCAATCCACAGCTTGCCCCGAATCGGCATCCCCGGAGGTTCGCGTTGAATGCGGAGCAACAAAAGCTTGCTATCGGGCCCGGTGGTAAAGCTGCCACTTACTTCTTTCCAGAAATCTGCGTTTTTCAATTCGTCGCTGGAGTAGTAAGGGGTCGCGGTGTAGAGATCCTGAATGGTAAAGCGGGGCCCGCCGGCCCCCTGTATATCGTTGGCTTTGAAGTAGGCCGAGAAGTCATAACCAGTGGAGGGCTGGACCGGCACCAGTTGCCCAATGCCCGCGTCGTCGATCTTCTGAGCGTCGAAGGAGATGAGCAGGGAGCGATGCCCGCCGTGCGCCTGGGTGGGGTCAAGGGCCAGTGAAACTTCCTTGGACTGATGATATTGCCAATCGAACCCCCCGTTCAATACGGTCAGACTGAAGTCGCCGTTGACGATGAGATTTTCGGGCGAAGGTTGGTAGGACGACAGCCCGCACAGCGCGCCGGCCTGCTGCCACACCAGGCGCGCCTGATCGACCTCATGCTGCGCCACCAGATAGCGGATGTAGGTGAACGCCAGGGCAGGCGGGAGGGGCTGGCGCAGTTGGGCCAGTTGGGTCCAGACCTTGGCCGCCGCCGCCGTCTCCTTTTGGGAGACGAGGAAGTCCAAAAACACTGAGTAAACCGCCGCTGTCGGTGGCACCACGTCGCGCAGCAGAGCTTCCACGTCGGGCTTTACCCGCCAGCACAACTTTAAGGCTGCTGGAGGCAAAGAGGGATCACTTTCCATGACCACCCGAAATTCCCTTAACGCCTTATCGGTTTCACCCTGCACCAGATAGAAGTTCCCCGCCTCCCAGGCCAGATCGGGCGTAGTAGGGTCGGCCACCAGGCCGCGCTCCAGGGCTGCTTTTTGCTCCTCCGTGTTGCCCAGTAATTGATAGGCTCCCGCCAGATCGAACCAGTATCGCGCCTGATGCGGATCCAGAGCGACCGCTTCGCGATAAGCCTCGACCGCAGCCTCGGGAGAGCGCTGGATCAGGAACAGATAGCGGCCAAGGCGATGGCGATAGTCGGCGTTGCCCGGTTGCCAGCGCACCGCCCTCTGCAAATCGGCAAGATCGGGCCGGGTGGAAAAGTAAGCGCCCCCCAAGGCCCGGCCTGTAAACCATAAATATCCCGCCAGAAACAACAGGGACGCCAGCACCAGGGAGATTTTCCTGGCAGCGCGGTTAAGCGGAATTCGCATGGTGGCGTTTACAGGAACCGTGATTACCGGAAAAGCGCAGACGTACGATGAATGGCTACGTTATGCGCCGCTCGAAGTGGCCCTTGAAACCGAGTCCTCGTCTTCCATGGGTTCGTCTTCCTGGTAGTACCGGTGGCCGTATTTTCCCTGGTATTCGTAATAGTAGTAGTAGTCAGGGGAAGTGAGATCGACCGCGTTCAGCAGCACTCCTGCGACCCGCGCGTTGACCTGCATGAGCAGGTCGCGGGCGCGCCGCAGCGCCTGCTTGGTGGTTTGTCCGGAGCGAATCACCAGCACTACGGCATCGGCGCGGGTGGACATGACGACGGCGTCCGTCACCGAGAGGGTGGGGGGCGTATCCACGATGATGTGGTCGTACTGTTCCCGCAGTTCGGCCAGGATGTCCTTCATATTGGAGGAGGCCAAAAGTTCGGCGGGATTGGGCGGCGGCGTGCCGGCCGTGAGCACGAAGAGCGTGGGCAGAATGTTGGAGCGGGCCACTGCCTGTTGCAGCGTGGCGTTACCGGTCAACACATTGCTGAGACCGGTCTTGGGGCCCATGCCCAGGGCCTTGTGAATGCTGGGACGGCGCAGGTCGGCATCGATCAGCAGGACGCGCGTGCCTTTCTGGGCCAGAACGATGGCGGTGTTGATGCTGGTAGTAGTCTTTCCTTCCTGCGGAAGAGCGCTGGTGATCAGGATGACTTTGGGAGGCCCTCCGAGCGAGGTCAGCAAAAGGGAGGTACGCAGGGCGCGGTAAGATTCCGCCATCTGAGACTGAGGTCGCGACTGGGTCACCAACTCCACGGCTTCGCGGGATGAGGCTACGGTGAGACGTTTGGTAGCGGCCTCGATGCCACTCTTGGAGCCCAGCGGAATCATCCCCAGCGACGGCAAAGCGGAAATAGCCTGGGCCTGCTCCGGGGTGCGGACCGTGTTGTCGATGCCTTCCAGCAAAAATGCCAGCCCGATTCCGGTCGAAAGGCCGAGGGCGAGCGCGAAAGTAAGATTGCGCGGGACGTTGGGCTCGGAGGGATAGGTGGGGACCCGCGCCTTATCTACACTGCGGATATTGTTGGACCTCAGTCCCGCCGTGACCCCCGCTTCTTTCAGTTTTTCCATCAGGCCTTCGTAGAGGGTGCGATAGCTCTCCACGTCGCGCTTCAGCAGACTGTACTCGATGGCGCTCTCATTCAACCTGTTGGCTTCCTGCTTCTGGTTGTCAAGGGCCTGGCGCAGCATACTTTCGTGCTGCAGCGCGGCCAGGTAGCCGCTGCGCACTCGTGAAACCACCTTGGTCATCTCGGTCTGCAGCTGGGCGTCCACTTCTTTTAACTGAGTATTCAGCTGCACCACTTTGGGATAGGCATTTCCGAACTGGGTGCTAAGCTGGGCCACCTGGATCTTGAGCTCGGCCTGCTGCTCGCGCATCTTCTCCATCAAGCCGGAAGAACCAGCGCCGCCATTGCCGCCGGCGGCGCTCACTGCCGCCGCCGCGGCCGTGTCCGGATCGCTCGACTGCACCAGGCGATAAACTGA